>NZ_CP129407.1:801034-860266 GCF_030436115.1 Borrelia sp. P9F1 | reverse complement strand
CCGTAAGAATGACCTCCACTAGATTCCCTGTTATGAGTGTAATTCCTACCAGTCTCTTGCTTCCTATGTGAACCTACAGTACTTAAAGATCCACCCTTAGTTTCATTTGAACCCACCCCCCTGTCCAAGCGAGTCACAACCTTCACCACCTTCTTACGCAACTTAACAACTTTAATCTTTTTCTCATCTTCTTGGTCATCAATATTCTCTGACAAACTATTACTCCTCTTCAAACTCAAAACTGAGCCCTATCTTACAACCTGGACAAAAAGTCATACTTTCATTAATAACAGTCCCACATTCAGGACAAAGTAGTTCCTCTTCCTCTTTTATTCGATCAACAGACTCATCATCATTAGAAATTATTACCATTCCCTCATTTAATATCTTATTTATTTCATCTTGCTTTTCATAACTTACCCCAAGGCTTAAAAGCTTTTCTTCACTAGCACCCGAAAAATCATCAATTCCATCGAGCCCTGCCTCAATGACTCTAGAAACAACATCACCATCAAGAATCTTGAGCTCACTAATCTTAGTGAACTCCTCAAATTCATCTTCCTGAGCAGTCTCTTGAATAATTTTGTCAAACATCTCAAATGTTTCTTTTTTAAACTCTCCACTTTCCTTCATTTCTGCAAACTGACTATTAGTCTTAACATCAATTGCCCAATCAAGTAACCTATTTGCAAGCCTAACATTCTGTCCCATTTTACCTATCGCAAGAGACAACTGATCATCGCTAACAACAACCAAAGCCTTATGCAAATCCTCATCAAGAAGATACACATTATCCACCTTTGCAGGAGTTAAAGCATCCCTGATAAACTCTTTAACATCCCTAGAATAAGGTATAACATCTATTTTTTCTCCTTCAAGCTCCTTAATTATTGACTGAATCCTTACACCCTTCTGACCAATGCAAGGACCCACAGGATCAATCTCCTCTTTCTCCGTATAAACAGCAATCTTGGTTCTATAGCCTGGGTCTCTGACTATCTTGTGAATCTTAATAACACCTTCCTCAATCTCAGGAATTTCAAGAGTAAGAAGCTCCTCAATAAATTTAGGATGAGTTCTTGATAAAATCACTTCTATTCCATTTCTACCCTTCTTCACATTATGGACAAGAACTCGAATTTTTTCATTAAGCCCATAAACTTCCCTCGGGGATTGATACTTTTTAGGTATAACACCATCTGTACTACCAAGGTTAACATAAAGGTCCCCATTTCTATTCTGCTGCACATAACCAATAATAATTTTATTTAGCTTGTTTTTAAACTCTAAATAAAGTTCATTATCTTCAATACCCTGCAAATCACTTTTAGTCCTCTGCTTAGCAACTTGAATTGAAAGTCTGTCGAAAATCTTAGGATCAATCTCAACATAAGCATACCCATCCTCTATTATCTTAAATTCCCTAGCATCATCCTCCAGTATTTCAAGCGTAGCGTCCTTAACTTCTTCTACAATCTTTTTCTTTGAATATACCACCAAATCTCCACTGTCCTCATCAAATTCAATTAAAGCATTCTCACTTGTTCCAAAGTACTTTTTGTAAGCTATCACTATAGATTCTTTAACCGTCTTCTGGATAGCGTCCACACTCATCCCTCTCTCATTCGCAATATTACATATCATTTGGCCAGTGCCCTTTATCATCTCCAAGACTCCTTTATAATAATCTAGCCTTCCTTACATCGCTATAAAGAACTTTCATCTCTCTATTACCTGTTTTAAAAACAAAACTATCCTCCTCGGCCTCCAAAATAAACCCCTCCTCAAACCCATTATCCAACATCAACTTAATCCTTTTCCCCTCAAAAATCTTAAACTCCCTCCTGCTCTTAATTTTTCTATTCACCCCAGGTGTAGACAATTCTAGGCTAAAATTACATCTGAGAACCGTACCCAAACTTAACAAAATCATCTTATGCAAGTCACAAAGCTTATCAACTCCAAAATCACCCCGCCCATAAAGAACTACCTGAACTCTGCCCTGACCCCTTTTCTTAAAAGTGCTAATTTCTAAAATTTCAATCCCTAATCGATCCGTTATACTCTTTATTAAATCGTAAACTTCATTTTCTTCAAAACTTCTACTCAACCACATCCCTAAAAATAAAAGGCTCCCTCGAAAGAACCTTATTAAATAAAACAACCCACACAGGGTAAGGGTAGCATCAATGACAACAAATGTCAATTTCCAAAATTTTCAAATTAAACTTTAGAGATTGACATCTTTACCACATTCAAAGCTCCATTCCTCATCAATATATCTTCACAAAAAGACATGGATGTCCCCGTGGTAACAATATCATCAATAAGCACAATTTTTTTATCCCTAACAGGGTTATACCTCAACCTGATCTTATTTTCTAAATTATTAAGCCTTAATCTCCCACGCAAAACCTTCTGACTCTCACACCAACCTCGCTTCAGGATATTGACATAATTTACACCATGCTTCATTAATAAATTCCCAATATACTCCATGTGATCAAACCCGTAAAAAACTTTTCTTTTAACACTACAAGGAACACTAACCACAATATCAAAATCAATGCCAACTAAAAATTTAAAAATTCCATCCGTAAAAAATCGACCAAGCGCTTTTTGTCCATCTTTCTTGTAAGAAAGAACAATCTTTTTATATTCATCCCTGTATTCAAAAAAATACAAAATATTATCTCTAGATTTAATCCTAAAATTCAAAAACCCTATGCAGCGTTTACAGAGTGCATGTGAGTAAACATAACCCCTGTGGCAACAAACACAAAAGGGGAGAAATATACTTCTCAACACACCAATTCCACACAACAATATTTAACGTCCAATCTTTAAAATTATTTGATTAAGTAAATCCATTGCTTGATAGGGCGTAGTACTATTGATATCTACTTTAGAAATTAATTCCTTAATTTCTAGATAAGCATTGACCTCAGCCTCATAACTTAAAGCTTCATCCTTCTCTGATTCATCAACAGAAGTAGCTAAAGACAAAAGTTCTGGTATGCAAACCCTTTCCCTGCTTTTTAAACTTTTAAGAATAACCTTCGCCCTCTCAACAACTTTTAAAGGTATACCAGCTATTCGGGCAACATAAATCCCATAAGAATTAAGTGATGGTTTCTCCTCAACTTCCCTTAAAAAAATAAGTTCATTCCCTTGCTTCTCTATCTTCATTGATAGATTAACAAAAGATTCATGTTTAATAGCTGAAAGTTCATGAAAATGAGTTGCAAACAAACTCCTAGATTTAATATATCCTAAGATGTATTCAACAATGGAACATGCAATAGCAAGTCCATCACTAGTACTAGTACCCCTTCCTACCTCATCCATAATTATTAAACTATTAGAAGTTGCATTTCTTAAAATATTGGCTGTTTCATTCATCTCAACTAAAAAAGTGGATTCTCCTTTAGAAATATTATCACTTGCCCCTATTCTACAAAAAATCTTATCTGTGATTCCTATTGTAGCTTTAGAGGCAGGAACAAAAGATCCAATATGCCCCATTAAAACAACTAAAGCAGTTTGCCGCAAATAAGTTGACTTGCCTGCCATATTAGGACCGGTAATTAGACAAAAATACTTCTCGTTATCAATACTTACGGAATTTTTAGTAAAAGCTTCTACACCCTTCATATAATGTTCAACAACAGGATGCCTTGCCCCCTCAAGAATAATTTCTTTATGGTTAGTCAAAGTAGGTCTCACATATTCATTTTTTCTAGCTAAATAAGCAAAATTAGAGACTATATCACTGTATGCACAAAATTCAGAAACTTTCTTAATTACTGCATTGTGTTTAGCTACCCTTAAAGCTATCTCATCAAAGATCTCCTGTTCAAGGGCCGATAAATTATCTTCAGCATCATTAATATCTCTTTCAAGTTCAATAAGCTTGCTTGTTTTATATCTTTTTGCAGTATTTAGAGCTTGACTTTCGATAAAATGAGAAGGTACTTGTCCATAATAACTCTTTGTAACCTCAAAAAACAAACCTCTAGCATTAGTTTTCCTTATCTTAAGACTGTTAATTCTACTAAAATTCCTCTCAAAATTAAGATAATCATCCACATATTTACTTGCATTATTTTTAATCTCTCTTAAGCGATCAATTTTAGGATTATATCCTTGTTTTATAATCTCATCTTGTTCTCTTGAAATTGAACCATTTATTAAAGAATAAATTTCTCTTATGTTATCCTCATCATTAGAATCAAATATCCAATACCCAAAGGAGTGTTCGTTAAATAATCTCTTTATTAAAAAAAAAGCTATTAAAGCCTCTCTGATAAACAAAAAGTCTTTTTTTGCATATTTTCTCATCTGAATTCTTGAGATTACTCTCTCAACATCCCAAACGTTACTAAGAATATCTCTTAATTTCATAGTCAAATTAACATTATTGTTTAAAAACTCCACATGAGCTAACCTACCATTAATCTCAGAAATATCTAGAAGTGGATTTAAGATATATTCTCTTAGAAGTCTCTTACCCATAGGTGTCTTACAATCATTTAAGACTGAATAAAGGGAATAATTAGAAGTTAGATCATTGTTATTTTTGACAAGCTCAAGATTTATTTGAGTAACATCATCAAGAAACATATAAGCAGAATCGTTATTAATATGGATCGTGCCAATATTGCTCAACAAATTCTTTAAGTTGTTTTTTACATAATCTATTATCAAGAAAGACGAAATATAGTAAGGCTCCTCCTCTTTAAAACCGAGCGAACCTAAGCTAACCATACCAAAATGCTCTTTTAATGATTTTATTGCAATCTCTTTATCCAAATGCCAATCGGGAATCTTGTTTACCAAAAATCTGTCAAGAACAAGTTTTTCTAAATACTTATAGTAAAAACTTTCTGATACTATTATTTCTTTTGGAAAATATTTCTCGATATCCCTTCTTAATTTTTCTAAAAAATTACCCTCATATAGAATTATTCCAAGCCTGGAAGTTGATAACTCTATATACGAAAATGAACAATATCCTTTGTAATCACTAATGGCAATCAAATAGTTATTAACATCATCTTCTAAAAAATCTTCATCAATAACAACACCAGGACTTATAACCTCAACAACTTCCCTCTCCAAAGGCCCCTTAGCGTCCGATTGCAAGCCTTGCTCACAAATCGCAACCTTTTTATCTAGTAAAATTAATTTTTTTATATACTCCTTACTAGCCTGGCAAGGTACCCCACACATAGGAACACCTTCTCGTTTGGTCAAAGTCAAACCTAAAAGCTTACTCCCCTCAAGAGCATCATTGAAGAACATCTCATAAAAACTTCCTACCCTAAAGAACACAATAGCATCCTTATAACTATTCTTAATCCTTAAATACTGTCTCATCATTGGTGTGACATTTTTTTCCATAAAACAATACTGAATTATAATTGATATTATTGACACTTTACAATATACTTACTAGCGAAGAAGAATGGAATATGAGAGAAAGTGCTCCCGAGAGTGGTGTTTTTTATTTATTCGAAAATTCCTCTGTTTTTATAAAGCTGATTAATAGGTTTACTGCGCTGCATGGAGTCGGGTTTAGGGCGCTCGTTGAAGATGTGTTGCTAAATAATAGCGGGGTCCAGACGTTGTATTTGGATTTGTCGGAGGCACAGTACTTAGACTCAACGTTTATGGGAACTCTGGTTCATGTCAAGAACAAGAGCGATGAATTAGAAAAAAATTTTAAAGTCGTAAACCCTAGCAAAGAAGTTCTTGAAAATTTAAAATCTCTTGGCCTTGAAAAGATATTAAAGATAGAAGATAGAGAGGAAACTTTTAAAAAAAGCAGAATGAAGGAATTTCCTTGTTATAGTGCCCAGAAGAATCAAATATTTAGGTCAATATTGAAATCACACATTTTACTCTCAAACATCAACAAAGACAACAAAAAAGAATTTTGCAGCTTGCTTAAAAGATTAAAAAAGGAAAGTCGTAACCGCTAAGACCTTAGTAAAAGACACGTTTTACTGTTTATTGTTTATTTAAATGTTTAATTACATCTTCTGTCATATCGACAATGCTATTATAATAAAGGATGTAAGGATTGTCCTTTTTCATAACCAAAGAAACACCATTAGTCTCTGCAACATACTGAATACCATTGAGTATTTTACTCCACAATATCCCATCGCTATTTATGCTGTTTATATTAATCTGTTTTTGCTGGTCAAGGTTGCTCTTTGCTAAAGTTGTAAGCTTTTTAAGTTCATCTATTTTCAAATTATATTGATTACCATAACTCCTTGCACCATCTAAATCATGAGCACTAACGGCCTCATCATACATTCTTCTTAATTCTTTAATCTCGGCATTTAAAACATCCATTTTTTCTTGGTAATGTTTTTTTAACTGTTCAAGATTAGATTTTAACTGTGGATTTAAAAACTCAATTACAATCTTTTCAAAATCCACAATTCCCACCTTTGTAACATCTATTGCAAAACCATTGAACTGAAATAAATACACCAACAAAAGAACCATCAAAGACATATTCTCTCCTGTAAAGACAAAAGCAATTATATTAATACCTCATATCAATTGCTAAGAAAAATTTAAAGCCTGCATAGTAATTGTAGTGCCTATTAACTCCTGTGTTATCAAAATAAAACGGATAGGCAACAACTAAAGATAAAGGCAACTGCGGTAACAAACTCCTAACTCCAAATCCCCAACTAAACATAAAACTACCAAATGGAACAAATAAGGCATTTTCTTTCTCTTCCAAAGAATAAGCAGCCATATCTAGGAACAAAGCATCCCAAACCAAGATATTTTTAATCAAAGGCATTGACAACTGAATAGTATTAATAAATGAACTATAAATATTTTTTAAAGTTCCCCATCCCCTAGCTATCATAAAATTTTCACTAATAGTTATAAAATGATGTGGCTGTATCTCCACTTCAAAACTGTTTCCAAGAGGCGGTAAAATATTTGTATAAACACTTCTTAAAGTCAATATTAAGTCAAAAAAAGGAGTAAAAACATCTTGATACCCTAGAAGAGAAATATACCTTTCAAATGTGGTAGTAGATTTTGTAAAATGGCTCTGGCCAAATAAAAACCCACCAAAAAAATCAAAATGCTGTTTAAGTAAAAATCCATCATTAGATAAAGATTGAGAATTTCTTGTATCCCACGCTACACCAAGACCAAGAGAATTTTCAAACCTAATAGTATGATAATTATCTCTTAAATAATAGCTTGAAGGCCTATTAACACTATTGTCATAATGAACATATTTTAAAGCGGATTGCACAGTTCCAGTAAATGTTTGCTTGCCAAGGTAATTAGAAAAAGTATATCCAGTGACAAAAGCTAAACTCAATTTAATCAAAGAATAATTCATAGTATTAAAGTCTGAAAAATTCTTCGCATTATGATACTCTTCCCAACTTTCAAAAGGATCCGGCACTTCCTTTTTGCCTGTAAAAATGGGCCCATTGATATCTTGATAGGCCGTATTTATAGAATGTGAAAAATCAAGAAATCCTCCAAAAGTCCATCTAGTCTGCATAAACCAATAATCTTCAAATGACAGTCTCAAACTCTGTTCCGAGAAAGCAAGATTAAGTTTTGTAGACAAAGAATATCCTTCGCCTAAAAAATTAGATTGCTCCCATTGTCCAAACAACGAAAATGGAAACCAAGAATTACTAAATCCACCAAAATTCATACCAAATCTAAAGCTTGCTGTTTCTCTCTCCTCAACTGAAAAATTTATCTTCATCAAACCATCAATATTGCTCTGTGCAATATCAGGAACAACATTGCCAAAATAACCAAGTCTCTGCAAGTTAAGCATCCCCATCCTGAATTTTTCCAAACTAAAAACATCGCCTTCCATTAACGGTATCTCTCTAAGTATTACATGGGAGGCTGTCTTCTTATTACCCGAAATAGTAATAGACTCAATGTGAGCCTTATCTTTTTCTACTATCTTAATTAAATAATCTACGAATTCCCCTCTCATTTGCCTAGAAGGCACAATTTCTGTAAATATGTATCCATCCGAATAATATTTCTCTCTAATTTTTGAAAAATCCTGCTCAAATTTCGCATCATTGAAAATATCCCCTTCCTTAAGAGTAACTAAAGCCTGTAACTCTTCTAAGCTGAAAACCAAATTGCCAGAAATCTCAAGCTTACCAAATTTAAAAACTTCGCCCTCTGAGATGAAGTATTTCAAAAAAACCTCTTTTTCCGACTTACCGGGTTCACTAGGATCTCGTACATCCACAGTACTATTTACAACCTTAACGTTAATATATCCATTATTCTTATAAAAAGACTCAAGTTGAATCTTGTCCTTATCAACATTTGACTTTAAATACTTTCCATCAGAAAATAAAGACGCTGTTCTTGATGCTAAATATTTCCTGAGAGTACTACCCTTAAAGTTTAAATTTCCCTCAAAATCAACTTCTTTAACAACATATTTAGGCCCTGCTTTTATTTCAAACACAATATCTACCAAATTGTTAACTTCTTTAGTCTCATATTTAACAGAAACATCAAGATACCCAGCTTCTCTATACATATCTTCAAGCTGAACAACACCTCTCTTAACATTTGAAAGATTTAAAGACTCATTTATCTTAATCTTTGCCTTATCACGCAGCTCACTGTTCCAAAAAACTTTACTATTATCAACAAAAGAAATAGTCTTTACTAAAGATTTTTCCTTTACAAAAAATGTAATAAGAAGTTTATCGCCCTCTACTCTAAATTCAGGTCTAATAAGACCATCAAAATAATCAAGAGCATATAGATCAACTTGTAATTTATCAAAAACCTCATTAGAATAAATTTGTCCCAAATAAGAATTTACAATAGAGGAAAGGTTCCTTTTGTTTATATTTTTAAGTCCATCAAAATCAATACTTTTTATCATCTTTCCCTCATAATTAACCTGAGAATAACCCAAATTAATTGGAAAAACAAAAAAAAACATAAAAATTAAAACCTTAAAAACCCTCATCCAAAACCCCTTAAGCACTCAATACTTAAACTTCCAAGAAATAGATATGTTATTTCCCATACCGCGCAGACCATTCTTGGTGAGATCGTAATCAAAAACATAATCAACAAAGAAAAACGGCGAATCAAGCTCAATACCAAAATTGACGATAAAGTTCAAATTCTGAGAAAACGGAGTAGTCTGCTCTTTTAAAAACCCAAAACCAGCCTTACCAAAAACACCACTAGTAAAATACTTACCCACCTCAACACTTGTATTATCAAGAAAGCTCGCAAAAGTTGGGTTCCCTGATATACCAATAACATTCCTCAATATATCCGTCTTTATACTCAACAGGTCTAATTTTAATACAGAACGTGCATAATCTTCAATAGGCTGTACTACCAAATCCACAAGAATATCATTAGCAAACCCGATTGCAAGCTCGGCCGTGTTGGTACCTGCAGACTTCAATCCATGTTCACTCCCAATTATTGAACTTGACAAAAGATATTTTATCTCTTGTTCAGTTCGAACAGGATAGGATATAAATCTGAAATCCCACAAACTTAAAGGACCATCCATACCCATAGTCACAAGCAATTTTTCACTGCCATCCTTAATTGTGTTTGTCGCTTCAATTTTTACCCATGGATCAAATTTGGCCTTATTTTCATTGAAGGAGATATATGAACCACCCTTGAATACAAATTTCTTGTTATTGTAATTAACAGAACCATTTGCTATGTTTAAATCTCCCTTAAGCATGAAATCATCTGTTCTAGTGTCAGACTTAATTATCAATTCATTGCCTTTAGCAACAGTGACATTTAAAAACGAAATCTTGTTATCTGGCCAATGAAAAGCAACATTGCTGTCAAAATTTACCTTAAGATCTGTGATAATAGCAAAATCTTCAGAACCAATATCCTCAGTTTTAGAGCCTTTCTTTCTCTTAAAAGGATTCATTAAAAAATCAAAAATCGAATTCTCAAGCAAGTAAACCCAAGAGTTTGAAATACTTAAATCTCCACTAAGCATAATCTCTTCGGCATTGCCTTCAATAAAAAAATTACCCGATGCATAGCCAATAAAATTTATAGCTACTTTATCAAATTTAATAGGAACTCCAGAATCACCAGGAATATCAATATCTACCTTATAATAATCGACAATAGTATCACTTAAAAAATTAAGATTAAGACTAGCAAAAACATTAAAATCTGAATAATAGCCTAAGTTAAAGCTATTATCTAAAATAAGCTTATTATCCTGAACCAGGATTGGTACATTAACTAATTCCAAAATTCTACTCTTCCCGTGCTGTCTAGAAGATTTCAGATATTCAGTACTAATTGACCCACTCAATACATTAAGCTCTCCATTAAGATTTGGGTTATACAAATCTCCCTCAATACTCAATTCACCCCCTAAATTAATATCATGTAGAACAAAATGTTCCTCAATATTAAGAAGAGCTTCTGAGTTTAGAAAATCTTTTGTAATTAACCCTGAATTAAATTTAATATCCTGAATAATCCCGTTAATTTTATTATTCAAAACTTTACCGGATGCATCAAAACTGAGAGGCAAATAATCACCAATCCTAATGTTAAAATTACCATCAACATATTCATACAAAACATCAATAAGATCATATTCAACTGATAACGCACTAAATTTTTCAGAATTGTCTCTAAATTCGATCGTAAGATTAGAAAGATTATTGTCCTTATATCTTAAGCCTCTGAAAGAAATTTCTCCCTCGGTTTCTCTCCTTAAAATACCAATCTCTTCCTCTTCCTTATTTTCAAACCTTTGAAAAGTTGCATCAACTCTTGATGAGAAAAGATCACTATCAATATTTAAATTAGAAACTCCAATAGAATTTTTAATATCATATCTAAAACTACCTGTAAGAATTTCTCTTTTGTTCTGTGTTGCCTTTATGTTGTAGATATTAAGATTATTATCAATTAATCCCAACTTAAAAGAAAAATACGTAGGAATTCCCATTAAAGACATTCCATCTGTTTCAAGGTATGCGTTAAGAGAATAATTAAACAAATCATTTTCTTTAAAATTAAAAATAAAATTACCGTTAGCTTTTCCATTCAAGAAAGATAGAAACTGAAAATTATCAAAATCCAACCCCTGAAATCTTCCCAAAACATAATTGCCATCTTCATTAGAATTAATTCCTAAAAAATAACGCTCTGTGCTTACATTTGAAAATAGGTTTATCTCCCCGCCAAGTTTATCACTTAAATCAAAATGCCCCTGTCCTTGTAAATTTGAGTACTTATTTACAAATTTAATGTTTGAGAGATTAACCTCTTTATTCTTATATAAACCCTTAAAGCTAAAATTAAGATTATAAGCCGGATTATTAGAAATCTTATCCAATCTAAACTTATTGATTACAAGACTTAAATCATCGTTAATTTTCTCATAATTTCCATAAGAATTAACATTTAACAAAACATCAAAATCTTTATCATGAAAACGGAAATCATCAATATTTAAAGAGTAAGTCATCATAGAATTAGCATAATTTAAATTGGCCTTCGCCTTAGGCGACAATTCAAGGCTAACATCCTTATCTTTAAAATTAAATTCAATATACAAAGGATAATTTTTGTGCAAGTAACTAAAATCTGTCGTGATCTTTAGTCTGTCATCAAGCAAATGTATTAAAAAAACAGAATTTATATTATTATCGCCACCCTTGTAGGTGAAATTCTTCACCTTATAAATGCCCTTCTCTCCGCTAGCATCAAACATCAAACTGAAATTATCCAATTTTGAAGATATAGAAAAATTAAGACCATTCAGTCTAGACTTTTCATAACTCAGAGTATTTAAATCAAAATCCGATGTTAAGTTAAAGTACTTACCCGATAATAAATGCTCGGGAATAAACTTAGTAATCACAGACTCTGGTATAATGTCCTTTAGAAAAAGTAGAGGAAATTCTTTAACACCCAAATTAAACCTAAAATTTTCCTTATCAAAATCTCCTTTTAGCAAAACCATAGAATTGTTATTTTTAAAATTTAGTAAATAATTAACATAAGTTTTATCTTGAGAGAAACTAGTTTTAAAAATTAAGTTTTGAACTTCAAGTCCCCCGATTTTAAAATTATCAGATTTTACCAAAAAATTGCTCTTCTCTTTACTAAAATCTAAATATCCATTAATATCTCTAAAATTTAGTATTCTTGCAGATCTAAAATCAAGCCTTCCTATTGGCACTAAATCCTCTAAGGAATAGTATCCCTTATAATTAACAAACCCTCTCCTAAGCTTTAAAAAAGCATTCTGTATTTTCGCAATTTTATTATTACCTTTAAGTTGTATCCTTATTCCTTGGATCTCTTCGTTTATTGTGGTGTCTTTTGAGGATGAATTTAACAAAAACGAATATCTTAAATCCTCATCTCGAAAATCATAAGAAAGTGCCAATTGCCCATTCAGGGCTATGTTGACATAATCTTTATAATCATTAAAATCTTCATCAAGTCTTATCCAATTTAGAAGATTGATATCGAAAAACAAAGCATCCAATCTCAAAAAATTTTTATTAACATCGTAGCTTAAATTAAAATCCAAATTTTCTCTTCTGAGATTAAAAACTTCAAGATTTCCCTTTGAATAATTTATTTGAAAACCCTGATCAAGTAGAGAAAAATAACCTGTATTAAGTTCCAAAAAACTGATATTAACATACCCATCTTCAAGGTCCTTTTTAAATTTGCCTTCAAAATAAAATGTCGAATCCAGAGAGCTTTTATTGCTAGCATCTTCCTTAAAATCTGCAGAAGAACTAAAATCCACAATGGAACTAAATAAAAAATCATCATCAATGGTTTTTAATCCAAAATTTTTGACTTTAAATTTTAAAAATTTATCTGAACCCAACTTAAGATTGATATTAATGTCTTCCAAATTAATATGAAGCTTGTCTAGATAATCAGACATTTTACCGATGATTGCATGGTTATTAAATTTATCGTCATTTAGTTCAAAATTGCCAGAGCTTGAACTTAATGACTGTAAAAGATTTAAATCATTTAAATCAAAATTTAGAGTACTACCCTCCACAAAAATATTTAAAATAATATTCTTATCTCCCAATAGCAGTTTAAACAAGTCCAAATTTATCTTAACCGTACTCATCAATACCTTTTCTTGGTCATTTAAACTCAATTCTAGATTATCTATCTTTATTGACGAGAAAAAATACGGCGCAATGCGATCGTATTTTATTTTAAATCCCGACTTCGATTCAAGATAACTTATGACTAAATATTTTACAGAATAAACCTGAACTTGAATAAATAAGACAAAAACCACAAGAATTGATATAAAAGCCAAAACTGAACAAAAAAACGTTAAAGGAAGTCTACTTCTCACAAAAAATAAATTCATATATTTATGTGTATATTATATAATAACTCACTGGTATCTAATTGTTTAAAAACATCTAGGGAGATAAACATTTTTGAGTAGGGTTTTGAAAAACTTTTATTGTATAGAAGGTATCGATGGAAGTGGGAAGACGACCATGATTCAAAGACTACAAAAACTTTGTAGCAACAAACTAAAATACTATTTCACAAGAGAACCCTCAGAGGGGGTAATTGGAGAATTTATTAGGAAACAATTAACCAATTTTAAAAATCCGATGCAAGAAGTAGCACTAACTCACCTGTATACAGCAGATAGATATGAACATCTTTACAATCCAAAAGACGGAATAATTAAAATATTAACCAAATCCAAAACTAAAGTAATAACTGATAGATATTTATTCTCATCCATTGCTTATCAAGGAAATTTGGGGCAACAATTAAACAAAGACTTCCCTTTGCCCGAAGTAATTTTCTTCATAAAGATAGATCCTAGAATTGCATATGAACGTATTGGAAAAAATAGAATACAACCTGACCTCTTTGAATTTGAAGCAAAAAAACTTCAAGATATCAATGACAGATATGAGGCTATCCTCAAAGATTTCAAACAATTACTAAACATAGTCTACATTAAAAATTCAGATGAAGAAGACTTGGAAATAGGAGCGAGAAAAATATTTAATTTAATCAAATTTTAATATAATGAGAGCAGAAGGAAGCAAAATGTATTGCAAAAATTTTTTTACCCTGTACTTGTTTGTACTTTCGATGTTCTTGGCAGTAGATGCTAATGCATCATCAAAATTTTTCTATGCTGAACAATGGTACGTCATCTTTAACACACAAATGAAAAAAAGACCTCAAAATTTTAAAAGGAATATATTTTTTCTAAAAAATGCATTAGAGTTCCCTTTCGGAAATCCTCAGTATTCTTTAGCAAAAGTGGAAACAAGAGAAGAATGGGATAAATATAAACTTCTCTTTAGGATGCATGTAAACCTACTTCTTGTTAAGCAATATCTGTACCTAGGTGATCTATTTGACACGAGATATGCACATTTTTACAAAACTCCGAAAAAAGATGGAATTCTTGAAAACTTAAATAAAGCTACAAACTTTTATAAAATAGCTACCTCCTTTTACAAAGAGGCCTTAACGTTCCATAAGAAACTGAAAAAATACAAATCTATCACAATACAGAGTGATGGAATAACAAACTGGGAAGACGAATATCACAGAATTGAAACTAACGAATTGAACTACTACGATATAATTGAAAAAGAACTGGCACGTATTGAAAAAACAAAAAAAATTTTCAATGAAAGAACAAATCACTACTAGGATATCCCAAACCTTTCCTTATGCTCCTTTGAAAAGAATACCTTTTGAATGTAATCCCTGTTAAGAGAAAATTTATCAACAAGTTCTTTAAAATCATCCCTACTGAGGATATTATATTCCAATGCAAGTGTAATTAAGGCTCTTTCGGCCAAAAAAGGCAATTTAAATAAGTTATTCAAGACTTCAACCTCACATTTCCCTCTAGACTCAATTGAAAGAGAACTTTCAAAAGTTGAACTGCATTTACCGCTATTTAAACACGATATTTCTCTCTCAAATAATTCCTTATCACCCTGAACATATAGTAAGGCAAAAGGCTTAAGAACAGTGAAAAAATATTCTCTGCCCACAAGACAATGATGCTTAGCACATCTTGCAGCATAATTTGGATAAACAGCAGACTCAACAATCCCATCTCCCCCAACAATCAACAAGGGATCAAAGTAAGGAGCTGCTATTTCTCGTCCTTCGTAAAAATAATACCTATATGTTAAAAACGACTCATCCATACAGCCATCATGCTCACAATAAGCACCAATACGACAAACCTTATCTGAATATTCTATTAAAAGTTTAGCAGTATTATTAAAAATCTCTTTTCTGAAATTATAAATCAAGGTGGGCAACACAAACAAAATGTCCAAATCCAAAGCAAGTCTGCTTAAAACAAAAACCAAGCGTTCTTCATAAAAACAAGCCTCATCAACAATAAAAGTACCATACCGAGAGTTATCTTCTACTATTTTTTCAACATCAAAAGAATTACCCGAAAACCCAACACCACTAACTCCATCAACCACGCCACCTCTATAAGGAATAACATTTTCTGGACAATCTTTAAATCTTTTCCTATCAAGAACATTTCTAATAAAAAATACATTGGCTCTATTCCTGCTGCCTTTAGTTATAGAACTTAATATTTTTAGGGATTTATTCTTAATGATAAGAGAGTCCTTATAAATTCTAGCCGCATATTCGGTCTTTCCACTACCCATAGGCCCAACTACAAGCATTAGATTTAAACTACTTCTAAAATCAAAATGGCTAACAGAGATCATGCTACTCAACCTAGGATCCATTTCTCCACTAGCAAAATTCAAATAAAAATTCATAACCACACCCTGACTATTTTAAAACATTTATACAAATGCAAGGGAATCAAATGGAATAACAAGCTGCAAAGGAGCTCCTAAATAACCCGAGAACAGCTTTTTTGCATAAAGCAATAAAACAAATACTCTCTTACTTTTAAGATATTTAAAATCATAAATAAAAACATCATCATTTATCCTAAAATTAAGCTCACTTCCTATTTTATTGGAAAATACTTTAGTAACCCTATATTCTCTTGAAGAGACCAACGTCAAGCTTAACCCCAAAAAAGCTCCCATCAAATTTTTTAAAGAATCTATCTTTAAAATACTCTCAATTATATCCTTTGGTCTCTCTTGAGGGTAAAGATAAATCTCGTAGTCCTTATTATCTCTTCTATAGATAACCCTTACCATAGCCTTTTTTTGTAGGATATAATATTGAAGCTCTCTTAAACTTTCAAAGTTTAGGGAATCAACACTAAGAATAGAATCACCACTCCTCATCCCACCAATATCTGCAGGAGAATTAGGCGCAACATATGATACTTCCAATTTCCCCAAACTTTCAGAGAAGATCAAGCCCAACCACTGATTTTTTAAATTCCCTCCTCCATACATAAAGGGTAAAACTTTTAAAACCCATTTTGAAGGAATAACAAAATTAAGCCCTTGTGTATGTAAAATTCCAGCAAATGTAATCCCAATAAATTCCCCAGCTTCATTGACTACAGGCCCACCAGAATTGCCCCGATTAATGGCAGCATCAATCTGGTACGAATCACCAACAGGCAACAAGTCTCTGTTCTTACCAGATATTATTCCTGAAGTAATAGTCTTTTCAAGGCCCATAGGAGAACCCATTGCATAAATTTTATCCCCAATGTTAATATCTGAAGGATAATTTAAATTAAACTGACTTTCTACTTTAAAAGCAACCTTAATTAAAGCAAGATCCATCTCCTGAGAATAAGCAATTACCTTAGCAGGAAGTTTTTCCCCCTTGCCCCTTGGAAGCCTAACATAAAGACTTGAAATTCCGTCATATTCCTCATCAACCTGAGAACTAACTACATGGTAATTAGTCAAAGCATACCCCTTATCCTTATCAATAACAAAAGCTGTTCCCAAAGCAATATTTGGAACCATATTCCCATTTAACAATTTAGTACCCATATTTACCCAAACCGTTAAAACGGAAGTATCAAGTAATAAATTCCTTGAAGGAGACTTTTCATTAATAATAAAATCTTTTAAAGAACTAAAAGTATTATCAAATAAATAATATTTCGCAAAAAAACTTGCAAGATTTGGATCTTCAATCTTTAAATTTTCAAGATGCCTTAAAATCAATTGCTCCTTACTCTCGCTAAGCATAATGCCAAACAAATTTAAGGTTTCAAGCTTATGCAGAGCCTTATCATACTCTTTTTTCTGATAAAAACTTAAATATTCACTCTCAATCCCAAATAAAGCCTTATCTTTTAGGTCTAGAGTATCTTGATCAATTTCAAGTCCTCTGTTTTTCAAGTTATAGAAACTCGAAAGAGCAACTTCAAAATTATTATTCTTAATGTGACTGTCTATATTATCAGATGGAATATAGTAAATCTGCTTGTCGTCTATTTCCCTTACTGTTTTGCACGCAAAAACCAGTACGATAATAAGAACAAACTTTTTATGCATCAACAATTCCTAAAAGCTAATTAATATAACAAAATGCATCATAACTATCATCCAGGATAACTTTTTTAGCTTTTATTACCCCTCCATCATAAATTTCGACATAGTTAAACTTCCTAGACCCGTTAACTTTTCTATGAACTGAAATCAAATCCCCAACCCCATAATGCCTAACCTCAACAACCTCATTTTTATTCAATATTTTTTTCTCTATTAAATTTTCTTTAAATTTTGAAACTGAAACTTTCCTAAGACTTAAATTCAAAATACTGGGAAGAAAAATCTCTAAAACATCCGTCATCAAAAATCCATTAATTCCTATATAATCCACGTTATAGATAAAATTATTAAAAATTTCATATTTAAAAGAATTTAAAGCAAAAGTATATATCTCTTTTTTATCGAAACAATCAAACTCAATCACGCTTACATAAGGATAAATGGAATATATAACCTTATAACCAAATAAACTATTTTCATAACAAACAGGAGATCTATCTTTAAAATAGACTCTATTAAAATACCCATCATCCTTATTCAATTCCGAGGCATAATCTACCATTTTTGAAAAAAAACTCACCAAAGCACCATTTTCAAACACGGCAGCGCCATTTTTACCGTCCACAAAATACATACCAGATAAATTTTGATAATGCCCCAAAAATTCTTTTCTTATCTCAGGATCTGCCAAAAGATCGTAAAACATCTTATATTCATCTATAGTTTTTGGGGGACTTGCCCTAAAGAATACATAAGCTTCATCGGGAGTTAATAGCTTATATTTTAATAAATAAATACTCTGAACACCATTCAGCTTCTTACTCCTAGCCTTTAAAAGGGAAAACAAAGCAACAGAATTGGATTCATCCAAGGCTGCATTCCTACAAATGTAATCAATATTATCATTATCAAAAAAAGAATCTTCTCTTAATCTAAGCTTGCTAAAAAGACTCGGAAAAAACTTATCTTCCTTTAAAAACCACTTAAAAAATTTAAAATCATCACCGTATACAGAAAAAGAAGCTGCTAAAATTTTATTAAAATTCTCATCAAAATCACCAAGTCTATCCGAAGCTTCAAGCCTCATATAAATCAATTCTTTATCGCTCTTTAAATCACTGTCTAGCCTATCGTATAGAGCAACAATTTCTCTATTCCTAGAAACATCCTCATTTTGCCTCAAAATTAATGAAAAATACTGACGATACAAATCCCTAATCTTTAGGGATTCAAATTTATTGATATCTAGTGCAGATTTTAATAAATAAATCCTATCCAGTAACGAAATATCATCCCTAAATGAAAGCTCATAAAGAGCATCCGAATTACTTAAATCAAAATCAAGCGAACCATACACCATATCCATCCCTCTTTGAGTGCCTGTAAAACTTTTGGCCTCATTAAGAAGAATTTTAGATATATCCCTATCTCCCTCACTTAAAACAGCATTTAAGTTCATTAGAGACAAAAGAAGAAAAATCTTCAAGAAATTCATACGGACCCCTTAAAAATCTTATTTATCCATTCACTATCTCAAGATCAGTTTTTGCTAAATTCTGACCATATTCATCCTCAACTATACCGAACCCTAAGAGCTCCCTTACTTCAGTATCTGTTAAAGTTTCTCTTAAAACCAGAGCTTCTGCAAGTTTAACTAACTGGTCTTTATGTTTAACCAAAATATCTGAAGCCTCTCTTAAACACTCCTCTAAAATCCTCTTAACTTCTCTGTCTACCCTATCAGCAGTATTCTCAGAGTACGCTTTCGATTTAGAAAATTCTTTTGGAAGGAAAATCGGAGCATCATCATCCACTAAAAATATAGGACCCACATCCTCTCCCATCCCCCATTCTGTGACCATCTTTTTTGCCAAATTAGTAGCCTGCATCAAGTCATTCTGCACCCCGGCAGTGGTAAAACCTAAATTAATTTGCTCGCTAGCATAGCCACCATAACATATCTTAATCTTGTCAAGAATCTGATGCTTATTTATTGAAAGCCTATCCTCTTTAGGAAGAGAAAAGGCCACTCCAAGTGCCCTACCCCTAGGAATAATAGTAACCTTGTGTAGCGGATCGGCATGTTCAAGATAATAATGAAGTAATGCATGCCCTGCTTCATGATAAGCTGTCTCGAGTTTTTGCCTATCAGTAATAGTCATAGACTTTTTGGCAACACCCATCAATATTTTATCCCTGGCTTCTTCCAAGTCCTTCATCAAAATTTCAGATTGATCGTTCCTTGCAGCAATTAAAGCCCCCTCGTTGATTAAATTCGCAAGATCAGCACCACTAGCTCCAGGAGTTGCTCTCGCTATTACCTGTAAATTAATATCCTTGGCAAGCTTAGTCTTTTGCGAATGAATATTTAGTATCGCTTCTCTTTCCTTAATATCTGGAAGAGTAATCGTCACCTGCCTATCAAATCTTCCAGGTCTTAAAAGAGCAGAATCGAGCACATCGGGTCTATTTGTCGCTGCCATCACAATTACATTAGTATACGTTCCAAATCCATCCATTTCTACTAATAACTGATTAAGAGTCTGCTCCCTCTCATCATGCCCCCCCCCGAGGCCTGCACCCCGGCTCCTCCCAACAGCATCAAGTTCATCGATAAATACGATACAAGGAGAATTTTTCCTAGCATTATCAAACAAATCTCTAACACGACTTGCTCCAACACCAACAAACATTTCAACAAAATCTGACCCCGACATGTGAAAAAAATTTACACCAGCCTCCCCAGCAACAGCCTTAGCAAGCAGAGTCTTTCCAGTCCCAGGAGACCCAACCAAAAGAACACCCTTTGGTATTCTTGCACCTATCTTTTCAAACTTTTTAGGATTCTTAAGAAATTCCACAACCTCATTAAGCTCCTGCTTAGCCTCCTCTTGTCCAGCCACATCCTTAAAAGTAACCTTATTCTTCCCCGCTTCATATTTTTGAGCATTGCTCTTCCCAAATGAGAAAACCTTCCCCCCTCCGCCTTGAGTTTGACGAAAGATAAAGAAAAAAAAGACAAAAAACAATATCCATGGTAAAGTCTGAAGAAGCACACTAATTAAGGATGCTTGACTCTTACCAGAACTCACCTCAACCTTTTTATTCCTAAGTTCGGCAAGCAAATTTATGTCCAAATAAGGTATGCTAGTCGAGAAGTAAGATTTTCCCAAGTTCGAATTCTTGACAACAAATTGAATTTGACTCTTATCAACTATTACAACCGACTCAATCAGTCCGCTATCTAAATAAGTCTGAAAAGTACTATAAGGAACATTTTTGTATGTTTCCCCTCCTCTCATAAAATAAGACATGAATATAGCTAGAATTAAGAAGACTACAACAAGACACAAAATCCAATTTTTATTTTTCTTTTTATTATTAGATTTTCCATTGTTCAAATTGTTATTGTTAATATTCATTCCTTTAAAAATCCTCCGATCAAAGATATAATAACCTTTTTAAGAATGCTCTTATCACTCCACACTAAGTCTAAAGTATTTAAATCAATAATTCCAACCACCTTACTTTTTAACACCAATAACATTAAATAGAGAGGATTATATCTTATAAACTTAGAAAAGAACCTCTTCGCCTTTAACTTATTTCTAAAAAATCTATATTTAAACTCATAAGAACAGAACCTCAATTCCAGTATAGAACCATCTTCGCACTCCAAACATTCTAACAAAATCTTACCTAAAGATAAACTATAATACCCATTAAGTTTTAAGGTAAAATCGAAAGGTTCATACAACTCCTCAACTCGTCTTAACATGAGATTAATCTTATCCTTACGCTTTTCTAAAAAAAAATAATTATTTCTTATTAAGATTACACTTTTCTTGTTAGAATGATCTACTCTAAAAATCCCTTCAAGGGATCTATATGATACATTTAACACAAGGCCCTCTAAATTTAGAATTTGGAAAATAGTTCTAAAAATCAAATACTTAGGTAACTCAAAAAAAATAACGGCATCGAAAGAATAATAATAATTACCCTTATTGAAAGGCAAAAAACTCTTTTCGTCAAAAAAATGTACAAATTCACTCGAAAACTTAGATACTCTCCTTAAGCTCTTCTTGTATCCTGCAAAAATCTCCCCAATAACGGGCATTAATTTATTTCTAATCCTGTTCCTTAAATACGTATCCTCACTATTGGTGCTGTCAACAAAATAAATAACCTTATTTAAAGAAAGAAATTCTTCAATCTCTTCTCTGGACACCCCAAGCAAAGGCCTGATAATATTTCCATTAATGATTGGAATACCAGAAAGCCCATCTAGAAAAGAACCTTGAAAAAATCTCATAATCAAAGTTTCAAACTGATCCCCTTCATTGTGAGCAAGTGCAATATAACTGGCCTTATTTTCTCTGAAAGATTCCAATAAAGCATCATATCGATACTCCCTAGCCAGCTCCTCTACCGATCTACGAAGTCGACTAGCCTCCCTTGTTATGTCAACACTACAACGCTTTATCTGAAAAGGAACACCATAAAAAGTACAAAACTTCTCCACGTGTTCCAATTCTTTACTCTGTTCGCGCTCAGGCCTTATGCAATGCGCAAAATAAAGAGCCACAATATCATTATTCAAATACTCTTTCAGGCTTAACAACAAAGCGGTAGAATCTGCACCCCCTGAAAAAGCGACAACCACCTTTCCCCTAGTCAGTGCATTTTTTTCATAAAAACTCTCTATCCTTCCTTTTATATTGTTCCAAAACATCAAAAACTACTAGAATTAATCTTTTCAACTTTATCTTCAAAATTAAATTCATCAATATCCAATATCTCTTCGCTTAAAAAAGTAAAAACATTCTCAACACATTCCATCTCACTAGCACTAAATTTTGAAAGAACAAAATCCCCAAGGTTTCCTTCATCACCATTACCAATACCAATATATAACCTGCTATATTTAGTATTCCCAAGCCTCTCAGAAATAGACCTCAGGCCATTGTGTGTGGAAGCTCCTCCTGACTTTCTAAGTCTACACCTTCCCAAACGCAAATCAACATTATCGACTACAACCAACAAATCGGACACCTTAACACTAAACTCAGAAAAAACAGAAGGAAAGATGCCACCACTAAGATTCATGTAAGTCAAAGGCTTAACCAAGACAACCCTTCTGCCTTCGTAACTAAAACCAGAATACTCATAACCATCGGCCCTACTTAAAGAGAGCCCGTGCTTTAAAATCAATTTATCTACGAGGGTAAAACCAACATTGTGTCTAGTGTGAAAAAAATCAGACCCAGAATTCCCCAGCCCAACTATTAACAAACTCATATTCTCTATTTCACAAATAAAACAACCGAACCACCATCCTCTTCTGAAAGCTTAACATCACAAGGAAGCACAATGTCCCCGCAAGTTATCTGGTCTCCTCTTTTAACAGGAGACAAATCTACCTCAATAAACTCAGGCAATTCCAAAGGCAAAGATCTAACCCTAATCCGACTCCTAAGCACACTCAAAACCCCACCTTCCTTAACGCCAATAGAAGCCCCGACAAATCTAATCTCAACATCTCTTTCAATATCTTGTTCTCGATCAACTTCATAAAAATCAATATGATAGATAAGATTCCTAGTAAAATCTTCATCAACATCCTTAATAAAAACACACCTATCAACATTCCCATCTCTTAAAACCAAAACAGTATTGTCTGTAAACTTCCCAAATTTTTTATTAAATTCATTACTCCCAACCCTTATGTGGAGAACGTCACTCCCTCTCCCATAAACAACAGCCGGTATCTCATGCTTCAGCCTCATCCTACGAGCACAAGAAGAACCAAAATCTAACCTGCGCTCACAACTTAAAACCCTACTATCCACAACAAAAACTCCTAATCAAAAATACTGGGACGGAAGGATTCGAACCCTCGAATGACTGGACCAAAACCAGTTGACTTACCACTTGTCGACGTCCCAAATACCCAAATTATATACAAATCAAAAGCATACAAAATACAATACCCTTTGTCAACAAGGCTATATCAACTCAATTCAAGCTCAAGATTTGAAGGATTTTCCTTCACGTATTCTTTAAAAATAGAAGTTTGCAATATCTCTCTAAAATTTTGATTAATAGGGTGTACAATATCCTTGTATTCCCCCACCTTAGTTCTTCTATTAGGCATGACAATAAAAACACCTTTCTGTCCCTTAATAACTCTAATATTATGAAGAACTAAACAATCATCAAAAGTAACTGTAACATACGCCAATAACTTAGAACTGGGATTTTTATTATCAACTCTCCTAATTCTTATATCTGTGATATTCACCTCTAAGCCTCCCTAAAATACATGTTCTAAATCTAGAATATTTTTAATTTTTTGTAAATAATTTTTATGATATTTTTATTTTTTTTAATTAAATATTTCTAAGAGTATATAAACTCACCATGACTCCATAGCTTTTCAAGCTCATAGTACGCTCTGGCCTTATCACTCATCAAATGTATGATTAAATTTTCGCATGAAACAATTGTCCAATCATAAATAAAACCCTTACCTTGAACACAATAATTAAAAGATCCTGCATTAAAAAAATTTACCAATCTCTCAGAGTACAAAGCCTCCATATGTTTAAACGATGAACATGATACAATAGTAAAGAAATCTGCCCAATTACAAACAGAACTAACATCAATACCTAAAACATCAATTCCATCAAAATCAGATATTATTTTGCATAGCTTCTTCACATCATCTATGTCTAACATACCTTCCATCAAAATCATCTCCCAAAATGATTATTACATCAGGACTTGCGGCCAACCCATCAAATCCCAATATATCTGTATGAAATTCAGAAATCGGTTTAACCTTTCTTGCTCTAACTACATCCCCGACCCTCATAGCTATCTCCAAATTATCTGAATTATTTATCACTAAAGTATTGGAATAATTATCCCTATCTGCGTTTGCAAACTTTATAACATTAAATCCTAAAGACTGAAAAATATTAGTAGCCTTTCTTGCAAGCCCAGAGATTTTAGTACCATTTAAAATAATAACTTTTATTTCTTCTTCATCTCTATTTTCACTTATTAAATCCTTATTTAATTTCTCTATTGATTCTTTAAGAACCGCCCCTCCATAATAAGGGAAAACAACTTTTATTGTACTATTATCGTTACCCTTAAATATTTCCTCCTGCCCCTTAATGTTAACAAAAATAAATTTTTCGCTATTTATTTTGTAATTGGTAAAAATATACCTAAACACAGTCTCAGAAAGATTAGTATCTAACATAGAATACATTCTAGAAAAATCTTCATGGGTCTCATCCAACTCTTCAAATTGTGCTACAATCTTTTTGAAAAACTCCTTAAAAAACTCAAATCTTTCATCAAAGTGATTAATATTTTTGAAATAGCTTAAGTAATCGTAAGCTTTATCCCCATCAAAAACAGAATTACCAGAAGGTATTAGAATAGAATTTGTCATTTTGTATACTTTGACAGGCCTTTGAACAAGAAGACGCACCCCACCAAGATAATCAATAAATTTTACAAAAGAATCCTTTTTAAAAAGAATATAGTAATCAGGTTCATGATTTAGCTGTCTAAACACCTTAAACAAAAATTCATCAAACCTGTTTCTCTCATATAAATTCTCAAACCAAGATACATTTCCCTTTAAATCTTCATAACCTGTGTAAATAGGAATATCTAAAAATCCAATATTCCCGGTTTTTATATTAATAAAAATCTCTTGCATACTCAAAAGATTACCAATATCGTCTTCTATCAGAATGAAAAAACTAATATTACTCTTAGTATTTAACTCAAAATACACCTGTTCTCTTTTAGAACTATCAACAAAAAAAACCACAACACCGAGAACCACCAAAACGATTAAAATTAGGAAAAATAACTCTTTTTTCAATTAATTACCTTGGACATACAAATTATTATCTTTAATATATCTTAAAACACCAGAAGGAAGCAAATAATCAACCGGCAAACAATTCTCAATTCTGCTTCTAATCTCTGATGAAGAAATAGGAAACATTTTATTATCAACGTAGGTATGTTTAAAATAGCTCACGATTTTTTCTTTATATATCCTGTGCACTACCACAAGATTAACGGACTCTGCTATTTCTTCTGCATTTTTCCACAAGGCAAAATTTTCGAAAAGATCATCGCCAATAACCAAATAAACTTCAGAGTGCACATATTTCTTTTTAATACAAGCAACGGTGTCAATAGTGTACGTGATCCCTCCATTGACTATGTCACACTCGTCTACGCACATATTGCTCTCGCTCCGTATTGCCAACTTGAGCATCGCAACTCTGTCCTTAACACTAACATTCCCTTCAACAATTTTATGGACAGGATTATGTGTGGGAACAAACACTACTTTATCAACTCCCAAATAATACTCTATTTCCTTTGCCAAAAACATATGCCCAACATGCACAGGATTATAAGTACCACCCAGCACCGCTATTTTCATAAATCCCCAACCAAATGATATATTAATCAATTTCGCAAAATATTATAGACTAAGAATTAATTATTAGAATAAACAAGAATCAATTCTCCTTACTTCCTGCCAAGATAAAAAACTCCCTAGTAAGTTCTTCTATGCCTTTATTTTCATAAATAGAAATTCCTAAAATTTTTTCGCCCTCTAAAAGCTTTTTCGCCTGTTCAAAGTTTTCGTTTGCACCCTCCAAATCAAGTTTATTAGCAACAATTATGCGTCGCTTTTCCAAAAGGCCTGCTCCGTACACACCGAGTTCTTTAACAAGAACATTATAGGCACTTAAAAAATCATCACTAGAAGCATCAATTAAAAAAACCAACCCACTAGCTTTTGAAATATGTCTTAAAAATTCAAATCCAAGCCCCACTCCTCGACTAGCGCCCTCAATTATTCCAGGGATATCGGCAACCACTAAATCATGGTAAGAATCCCTGAGAACACCAAGATGTGGAACCTTGGTAGTGAAAGGATAATTTGACACCTTTGACCTCGAAGCGGTTATTCTATTGATAAGAGTAGACTTTCCTGCATTAGGAAGCCCTACAAGCCCAATATCAGCCATTAAAGACAATTCTAGTCTAAGATTTAAGGTAGAACCCCTCTCCCCAGGCTGTGCATATCTTGGGGCCCGTTTTTTAGAGCTTTTAAAATTCAAATTCCCAAGTCCGCCCCTGCCCCCCTTTAAAACAACAGATTCATCATCAAAATTCTTGAGTTCAAACAAAACAGAGTCCGTGTCAGAATCATAAACACAAGTATTTGGGGGAACAAAAATAACCAAATCCCCTCCGTCAGCTCCCTTCTTCTGCCGACCCATCCCAGGTCTACCATTCCTAGCAACAAACCTCTGCCCATTTTTGTAAATAGACAAAGTTCTAAGATTATCCTTAACCCTAAAAACTACGTCACCTCCCCTTCCCCCATCCCCTCCATCAGGGCCCCCCTTCGCCTTAAATCTCTCACGCAAAAAAGAAACACAGCCGGCGCCACCATCACCTGAAGAAACGGTCAAATTCAGAGAATCCTTAAACTTATGCAAATTAACCTCAAATCACTTAAGCATTAAACAATATTCACATATTTCCGTCCCCCAGAAGTTTTAAACTCCACCACGCCATCCTTTAATGCAAAAATTGTATAATCTCTACCTAATCCAGAATTCTTTCCCCTATGAAACTTGGTACCCCTCTGCCTCACAATAATCTCTCCAGCTCTAACAAATTGACCCCCACTCCTCTTAACACCAAGTCTCTTAGATATAGAATCCCTTCCATTCTTAGAGCTACCTCCACTCTTACTCGTTGCCATCAATTTCCTCCAAAATCAACTTAATATCACAAGGGTATTCAAAACACAAATCCCTTATTCCCCTTATCAAGAACCTACTATAATAAAAAAGACCCTTCTTACTCAGATCTCTAAACGAAGGCCTGAACTCTAAATAGCCCCTTAAAGCATTATCAACCACGAAATCCTCCCCCTCAAAATCAAGAACACCCAAAAACGTCCTTAAAAGAAAAGAAAAAGAAGCGCAAACCACATTAACACAGCCAACACCCCTAGCATGCCCGTCGGCCAGTATGTAAACAACCACGCTACTCCGAGTTCTAATTAAAACATTGATCACTGACAAACAATATCATTGACCAACACATAAGAATAAACTTGCCGGTGTCCCACCTTCCGCTCACTTGACTTTCTCCGCCTATACCTGTAAGAAATAACCTTCTTATCCTTACGATCCTCCAAGTAAGTACACCTCACACAAGATCCCAAAACATAAGGCCTTCCTATCTTTACATCCCCTTCCTTATTTACAAGGGTAACACCTTCAAACTCTACCCTCTCGCCCTCACCGGAATCAATCTTATCTATCTTTAAAATCTCCCCCACAACAGCCTTGTACTGCTTACCCCTTATATCTAACAACGCATACATCACAATTACCTCTCGATATCCAGTTAAGCATTATAAAGCTAACAAAACCTAAAGTCAATTATTCAAATACTCAATACCTTACATGATTTTTAGCTAAACAAAATCAAGGATATCTGACAAGAGAATTAAAATTATATTCCCCTAAAGCATCTCTACCATTAATCCCCACAAGTTCAATAAAACAAAATATATCAGATATTGCTCCACCAGCTTTTTCAAGTAGCACAGCCGCCGCTTTTAACGTACCCCCAGTGGCCAAAATATCATCTACCAACAAAATATTTGAATGCCTCTTAACATCATCTTTGTGTATCTCAATACTGCTAACTCCATACTCAAGCTCATATTCCTCCCTTAAAACCTCCCTTGGAAGCTTGCCCTCTTTTCTGATTAACAAAAGAGGTAATCTCATTCTCAAAGCCAAAGGAGACCCAACAAGATATCCCCTTGATTCAATAGCCGCAATACAATCGATTTTTTTCGACGAATAAAACGCACACACATCCTCAATCAAAGACTCGTACGCCTCAGCGCTCAACAAAACACCGGTAATATCATAAAAAAGTATCCCTGGCTTTGGAAAGTTAGGCACTCTTGAAATAAACTTGTCGTAATATGCCGTCCTATCTACCATCTAAATCTTCCTAAAGACTAAACTAATATGCTTGGGCATTTAATTAATTTATTATTCCGGAACAGGAGGATTTGGCACCAAGTCGCTCACATCAAGCCCAGGAACCTCACCCTCCCTAGCTCTAGTCCAAACTTTAGTCCTACCGAAAACCCACACCTTGCCCTTGGTCACAAGATCTCCGGTTTCTGAATCTACTCTCATCTCGGAAGTATAAATCTTACCATTATTAGGGTCAATGATCTTACCCTGATCCCACTTACCATAATCAGGAAAATATTTAAGCCCCCACATGAAATCAAGGCCCTCAATCCCCAATTGATTAAAACCCACAACTTTAGACCCTGAAGGATTATCAACATCATAAACCTTCCCTTCTCTAATCACGTTCAGTATTCTACCGTACACCTTGCCTTTGTACTTATACACATACACCACAGAGTTTTTAACGTTAGTAGCTTCATCATACCCGACCCAATATCCCAAAACCTCGCTACCATCTTTGACATTTCCAGCATAACCAGATTCTGAGAATACAAAAGACGGAAAAAAAGATAAAAGCGCAATCACCAAGCCTCTTTTAATCATGTACTAACCTCAAATCAAACAAACTCTCACGGGAATTATACATTTATTTTACACTTTTCCAAGGTGTACCCTCAAAACAGTAAACACAAAAGCCAACTCTACACAGCAAGTAGCAGAGTTAATTAATTTTACTGAATCAAAAAAATTTAAATTGATATATAAATGTTTTGGTGGTAGGATTAGTGTTAAGAGTGAAAATAGTAAGGATTTAATGTGGTAAGGGGTATATACACTGCTGCTAGTGGGATGGTGGCGCAAAGGCACAGGTTGGATGTTATTGCGAACAACTTGGCGAACGTTGATCTTGCGGGGTACAAAGGGACCTTATCTGTCCAAAAAGCCTTCCCCGAGATGTTGATTAGAAGGCTTAACGATGATGGTCTTTATAAACTTCCCAAAGGCTATCTTGAGACAGCGCCAGTTATTGGGAAAATTGGCACGGGTGTTGAAGAAAATGAAACATACACTTCCTTCGAGCAAGGGCCACTTAAAACAACAGGTAACCCTCTTGACATGGCATTAACTGGCGAAGGGTTCTTTGTGGTTCAAACTCCAAAGGGGGAAAGATATACAAGAAATGGGTCTTTTACACTTGGAAAGGAAGGTATACTTGTTACAAAAGATGGATACCCCGTTATTGGAGAAAAGGGGTATATTCGTCTAAAGGACAACAATTTTAAAATAACAGATCAGGGCCAGATATTTCATAATGGTGAATTTGAATCTGATCCTAGAAGGCTTGTAAGCGAACATGAGAACTCTTGGGGAAATTACGAACTACTTGATAGTCTGAAGATCGTAAGGTTTGAAGAAACAAGATTTTTAAAGAAACAGGGAAACTCCCTCTGGGGTAGCACAGAAATATCAGGACCCCCTAGGGACATTGAATTGGGTTTAAGGCCTAAAATTGAAACCGGCATCTTAGAGGGATCTAACGTAAATGCCATTAACGAAATGGTATCGATGATTGAGGTTAATAGAGCTTACGAAGCAAATCAGAAGACTATACAGACTGAAGACTCGCTTCTTGGTAAATTAATTAACGAAATAGGAAAGTTTTAAGGGAGTTGTTTTATGATGAGATCGCTATGGACGGCGGCCAGTGGTATGAAGGCACAGCAGTATAACGTAGATACGATAGCTAATAATCTTTCAAATGTTAACACTACGGGATTTAAAAAAACAAGAGCCGAGTTTGAGGACCTAGTGTATCAAACACAAAGCAGGGCTGGTACTCCTGCTTCTGAAGACACGGTAAGGCCTTTTGGAAATCAGGTTGGGCATGGGACAAAGGTGTCAGCAACACATATAATTTTTGAGCAGGGAAAATTCAGGGCTACCAATTTGAACACTGATGTTGCAATTGAGGGCGACGGTTTTTACAAGATGCTTTTACCAGATGGTACTTATGGCTACACTAGAGACGGTTCGTTTAAAATAGATGCAAATGGCGATCTTGTAACAAACCAAGGGTATAGGTTATTACCCGAGGTATCTCTTCCTGAAGAGTACATACAAGACTCTCTTACAATATCCCAAGAAGGAATAATATCTGTAAAAATCGATGGTGATTCTGATCCAGTTGAACTTGGGCAAATAGAAATTTCAAGATTTGTAAATCCGTCAGGTCTTATTGCAGTTGGAAGCAATGTTTTTAAGGAAACCGTTGGCTCTGGGAAGGAAATATCTGGGACTCCTGGAAGTGATGGTATGGGTCGGCTAAGACAAGGGATTCTTGAAATGTCAAATGTATCTGTTGCAGAAGAAATGGTAACAATGATTGTTGCGCAAAGGGCTTATGAGATAAACTCAAAGGCAATTCAAACTTCAGATAACATGTTAGGTATTGCCAACAACTTAAAAAGGTAGTGAGAAAATACGCAAGTAAGATTGTATTTATCTATTTTTTAACAGCAAATTTAGCACAGGTCGTCTCTCATGATACTTGTGTTGGGTTATCCCCCAACAAAGTGTATTTTTTATCTAAGGAATATTCGAAGATATGTGATGACAACTACCTGTCGCAGATTTACATAGGTCCACGTTTTAAACAAAAACAGGTAATATTCGAAATGATTAACCATATCACAAAAAATTTAACAAACAAAAACATTTACATACTTCAATTCAGCTTTAACGAATCAGAAATTAATATGGCAAATAAATCCTCCGAAGACATCAAATTTCGAGTAATAAAAAACGAGTCATACAAAAACATACCCATTCAGAAAACTTCAGTTTATTATGCAAAAAAATTCGAAGATTATAAAAAGCATAATAAAATAAATTTGTATATCGACATAATAGAGCCAATTGTGTTCGCAAAAGTACATTTAAGAGCTGGACAACAATTGAGTGAAAGCAATGCTTACTTTAAATACAAAATAAATACAGCAAGGCCCACCGAATTCTTAAGCTTAAACGAACTAAATAGCGCCAAATATGTGGTCTTGCATGAGATTAGCAAACATAGTGAAATAAAGCTGGATAAAATACAAAAACAGAAATAACTTAAAGAGCGAATTTCAACGCACTAATCCCATTTTGCCTAGCCTGGAGAAAAAGTAAAACGACTATAGGGAATTGCAATAATGTTAAAATAAGGGTAGACTATACCTCCTATATGAGAGGAATTAGAGCATGATGAAATTGATGGTGTTCGTTGTATTAAGCTTGAAAGCGGTCCTCATTTCATTTTCCCAAGAAGATCAATCTCTTAAAGGGTTTAATAAGGGTGGCGTTCCTGGCCAATCAGGAGAGAAGATAAGACTAAAAGAACTTGCAAAAATACAGCCCACAAATTCCTCTGTGCTAACAGGAATCGGCATAGTAGCGGGACTCGCTGGGAAAGGAGATACACTCAAGAAGGATAAAGAGGCCCTAAGCAAGATCTTAACTCAGATTGGCATAAAGGGGGATGGAATAGAATTAAATAGCATAGAAAGCAAAAACATCGCCCTGGTACACGCGTCACTCAGGATAAATGGCAACATGATTGAGGGTTCAAGTCAGGATGTTCATGTAGCATCTGTATTGGATTCAAAAGATTTAACGAATGGCCTCCTGTTAAGAACAGAACTGAAAAACGGAGAAGGGAAGATAATAGCAATCGCGTCAGGCCCAGTAACCACTAACGAAAAATCAAGAGGAACAGGACTTATAGCAAAGGGAGCTACAATACATGAGAGCAAAGATTATTCTCGATACAATATCATCCTAAAGAAGGAAAATTATACCCTAGCAGATGAAATAAGTAAAAAGCTTAATCAAAAAGGTATTAAAAATAACATAAAATCTGGAAACATAATAGAGATAGAGATAGAAAAAATTGGACTGCTAAGCGAGATTGAACAAATAAAAATAGAAACTTCTCCCGTTGTTTTAATAAATGAAACAGATAAAACCGTAATGGCAAGTAAAAATGCAGAAATAGGACCTTTAATGCTTTTAATTGAGAGAAATGAGAATAACTCGTTTGGCAGTAAAAAGAACGAAAAAGTTAAGATAGAAATACAAAAAATGAACCTAAGTGAATTTATATCAAAAAATGTAAATGCACTCACTAACGATGAGTTGATAACAATAATTAAAAAATCTAAAAAAATTAATAAATTAAACGGAGAATTAATTTTGGAGGAGCAAAATGCACAATAGGATTGATCTGCAATTTCTAGAAACAAAAAGTCAAATAAATCAAATAAAAAATTTAAAGAGTAAAGCTAAACAGGTAGGCAAACACAACAGTGATCTCTATGACGCCTCTTTGGAATTTGAGGCAATATTTGTCAACCAGATGCTTAAGAGCATGAGAAGCTCTTTGAGGAAAGAGAATAACTTAATAAGTGGAGGCCAAACAGAGGAAATTTTTGAAGATATGCTTTATTTAGAAAGAGCAAAACAAATATCAAAATACAAAAATTTCGGGCTTGCTGATTTAATCTACAATCAAATAGCAGAAATAAATAATTTTAGCCAATAATTAACGGTTTTACTTATTATTGGCATGCTTTTTGCCCTACACTTTAAGGGGGTGCTTGTAAGATACATAAATTTAAAAGATAGGGAGAAGTGTTGTGAATATCTTTAGTAACGAGGATTTAAATATCTATTTAAAGTCAGTAAGAGAGCACAGACTGATAACGCATGAGGAAGAGGTTGAACTTGCTGCTCAGATTAAGCGTGGAGATATGAAGGCCAAAAATAAAATGATTAACGCTAATTTGCGCCTAGTCTTGAAAATAATTAAGAGATACGCTGGGAAAGGCTTAAAAATTGAAGACTTAATTCAGGAAGGTAACTTAGGGTTAATAAGGGCTGCTGAGAAATATGATCCGAGCAAAAATACCAAATTTTCAACCTATGCTTCCTTTTGGATTAAGCAATCTCTCCAAAGAGCATTAAATACTAAGACTAGACTTGTAAAGGTGCCTTATAGGAAAGAAAACTTAATACTACAGATAAACAAATATCTCATGGAAGAAGAAAAATACCCCAAGAAAGAAGATATAATGGAAAAATTTAATTTAACTCCCGCTCAATACATAAAAATCATTCCATATCTTGAAAAAGAATATTCTCTTGACAAAGAAATTGAGGGATCAGAAAATTCCACACTCTTAAATCTTTATGAGGACAACTCTTTTAATCCCGAAAGTACTCTTGAGCAAAACTCTACTTTGAATCACTTAAATCATATATTAGATACCAAGTTAAACCACAAAGAGAGATATATCATAAGAAAGAGATACAACCTTGATAACAATGATAAAAAAAGTACGCTGAAAGACATTTCTAGTGAACTTGGGATATCTTCAGAAACTGTAAGGCAAATTGAAAAAAGAGTGCTTAAAAAGCTTAGAGAAGAACTTTACCAATAACATTGACATTAATGTTGGGTTTTGTTTTACTAGTCATCAAGCATGGATGTTAGGAGTATTTTTGTTTTAATAAAGGGGAATAGAACGAAAATTGCAATATCGTTCTTTTTAATTACTATCGTTGGTGCGGTAATTTTGCTGTTCTCTGGCCTTGCATACATTAAGAATAATGCAGTATCGGTTAACCTGGATTTCAGAAAAAAGCTAGAAAAAGTTAAGAAAGAGAATTCCATGAGAGATAAAAAAAGACTCAAGGCTCATACTTTAAAGCCTGAGTTTTATCTTGTCATTGATGATGTCGGATACGATGAATTTATGTTGGAAAAATTTATAAAAATTAACCTGAAAATCAACTTTGCAATTATCCCTTTTTTATCTAAATCAATGTATGCCTACAATAGGCTAATAAGTGAAAACAAAATTACAATGATTCATTTCCCAATGCAATCGAAACATCAAAATTCGATAGAAAAATTTCACATCAACATTGACGACAATGAAAACACGGTACGAACAAAAATTGAGAAAACATTTAAAGAATACCCCAATGCAAAAATAATGAATAATCACATGGGAAGCCTTATTACCTCAAACGAAAAAATAATGAAAACTATTTTAACTAAACTTAAAGAAGAAGACAGATATTTTTTCGACAGCTTCACTACTAAAGAAAGCATATCAATAAAAATTGGAGAAAAAATTGGCGTCAGGGTAGAAAGAAGGGATATCTTCCTGGATAATAAAGATAATGAAAGGGATGTCATTGCATCGCTCGAGAAGGCAAAACAAATAGCGAGAATCAAGGGAACTGTGAAAGTAATAGGGCATATTTGGTCAAAAAACACCCTCAAAATACTCAAACAAGAATCAGAAAGCCTAAATAAGGAATTCGAATTTAAAAACTTATTAAACCTTTATGAAAAAGAGAGTAGCAATGAAAGTGCTTGGAATAGAGAGCTCATGTGATGACTGCTGTGCAGCTATCGTAGAAGATGGCACTAGAATATTAAGCAATGTTAAACTCAGTCAAGACGAACATAAGAAGTACTATGGCGTGGTTCCAGAAATTGCCTCAAGATTACATACAGAGTTTATTATGTATGTCTGCAAGAAAGCTTTAGAAGATGCCCGAATTAATGCTTCAGATATTGATTTAATAGCAGTTACATCTAAACCAGGACTTATTGGTTCTTTAATTGTTGGAATAAATTTTGCAAAAGGATTATCAATTGCACTCAAGAAACCCTTAATTTGCATTGATCATATTTTAGGCCATCTCTACTCCCCCTTAATGACTGAAAAAATAGAATACCCATTCCTATCTTTAGTACTAAGTGGAGGACACACAATACTTGCAAAACAAAATAATTTTGATAGTGTTCAAATACTTGGACGCACCCTTGATGATGCTTGCGGAGAAGCATTTGACAAGATAGCAAAGCATTATAACATGGGTTTCCCAGGTGGCCCCAATATAGAAAGGCTAGCCAGGAGTGGAAACGAATATGCATTTAATTTCCCAATTACAATTTTTGAAAAAAAAGAAAATTGGTATGACTTTTCGTATTCGGGGCTTAAAACGGCATGCACACATCAAATTGAAAAATTTAAAGACAAAAACGAGAAAATAACAAAAAATGACATCGCTGCAAGCTTCCAAAGAGCAGCTTTTGAAATTCTACTAAATCCAATCAAAAGAGCAATAAAGACTACAAATATAAAAAAATTAGTAATATCTGGAGGCGTTGCTGGCAATCTTTATCTAAGAGAAAAAATCAAAAATCTTGCAATAGAAGCTTACTATCCCCCAATAGACCTTTGTACAGATAATGGAGCAATGATTGCAGGAATTGGATATCACATGTACTTAAAATACGGAGCAAGTCCAATTGAAACCGATGCAAGTTCAAGAATAAAAACGTATAAATATAACAGGGAAGTGAAGTTATGAAAAGAGTATTGGCTATGCATGACATTTCGACCACGGGGCGCACATCGCTTACAATGTGCATCCCAGTTATATCATCATTTAATATGCAAGTTTGTCCCTTTGTAACCGCTGTTCTCTCCGCAACAACAGCTTATGAAGAATTTGAAATAGTAGATTTAACAAATAAACTAGAAAAGTTTATCTTGTCTTGGGAAAAGCAAAACATAAACTTTAACATATTTTATAGCGGGTTTCTTGGAAGCAATAATCAACAAAAGATCATAAAGAACATGTTCAAGATATTAAAGTTTGAAAAAATAATAATTGATCCTGTGTTTGCAGACAATGGACTACTCTACCCCATTTTTGACCAAAAAATTGTAAGTGGATTTCACAGTTTAATAAAACACGCAGACATCATAACACCTAACATAACAGAACTTAAAATGCTAACTAACACAGAAAAGATAAATAATAAAGATGAAATAATTAGAGCCATATTAAGCCTTGAAACACATGGAGTAACAGTAGTTACCAGTGTAGAAAAAGGCGATCTTATTGGTACCGTTGCCTATGACCCAAAAACAAAGGAATATTCAGAATTTTTCTTAGAAAAATTGGAACGAAACTTTAGCGGGACTGGAGATTTATTTGCTAGCTTGTTAATAGGATATCTGGAAAAATTAGAGATAAGACAAGCCTTGGAAAAAGCAACTCGAGTCATTCACTCAATAATAAAATACTCTATTGAAAATAATATCTCTCAAAAAGAGGGTGTTCAAATTGAACAATTCTTAAAAAATAATTTTCATACTATTCAAGATAATTCTTAAATCCACTTTGAATGGAATGCGAAAGCAAAAATCATAAATCTAACAAAAGAAACATTTATCTCTTAAAAATTGGATCTAACTTTTAATCTGCTCCTTGCTCGACGAAAGAAATACTTAATATTTGCATTAGAGTGTGATATTCAATAGAATATTAGTATAATCCAGCTCATATCGCTAGGGGTTTAGGCACACTGAAGAGGTATATGAAAAACAGAAGAGTAATATTTTTTACGGGAGGTGGTACAGGAGGGCATATTTTCCCAGGAATAGCGATAATTGAAAGCCTAAGAGAAATAGACAAGAATGTCGAATTCTTCTGGCTAGGCCGAAAAGAATCAATGGAATCTAAAATTATAAGAGAGTATCCCTACATTAAGTTTATTGAAATTCCGTCTGGAAAACTTAGAAGATATTTCTCATTACAAAATTTTAGTGATTTTTTGAAGGTTATGCTTGGAATAGTTCAAAGCTTTTTTGCTATAAAAAAGTATAAACCCCAAATTATATATGCAACTGGTGGTTTTGTATCAAGTCCTCCAATCATAGCAGCAAGTCTTCTCAAGGTAAAAAAAATAACACATGAGATGGATCTTGACCCTGGTCTTGCAACAAAGATCAACTCAAAATTTGTAAACACAATATACATCAGCTTTAAAGAAAGCATCAAATATTTTAAAAACAAAAATGTCGTATATACAGGATCACCAATAAGATCAGAATTTACAAATCCAAATCCAAACATCATAAAAGAACTGTCTTGCAACACAGCAAAACCTATTATTAGCTTACTGGGAGGATCTCTTGGGGCAGATACTTTAAATAGAATAGCCTATAGCATCAAAGATAAAATTGATGCTTATTTTATACACCAGTGTGGGAAAAATCTGACCGAAACTAGAGCAAATAATTATCTGAGACGCCAATTCTTTAATGCAGAAGAAATGTCAAGTATAATCAAATTTTCAGACATTATAATCAGTAGAGCTGGGGCTGGAGCTATTAAAGAATTTGCCAATGCTGGTGCATGTGTAATACTTATTCCATTTGAAAAAGGATCAAGGGGCGATCAAGTTAGAAATGCAAAACTACTAGAAGAGCAAAATGCATGCTTAACAGTAAAGGAAAAAAATCTACATGAGAGTGTCTTAATAGATGCTATACAGGAAATATTGAGTAATCAAGAAAAGTCTGAAATATTAAGACATAATATAAAAAAATTTCATAAACAAGGTTCATCAAACCTAATAGCCAATATCTTATTAAAGGAATTTGAGGCAATGGAATGCTAGAATACGCCCCTGTTAAAATAACTGGAATAGCCGACATATTAATAATAATAATTTTTATTTCACTGGGGTTTAGGGGCTTTTTAAGGGGATTTATTAAAGAAATTGGTGGGTTTGTTGAAGTATTTGCTTTAATATTTTTACTTTATAATAAGACGCATAACTTTCAAGTGTTTGTATCTCCAATACTTGAGCTGTCCTATATTCAGGCATTGTTAGCATTTTTCTTATTAATACACATAGGGTTTTTAGTATTGCAATCTCTAGTTGAATCAATGGTAAGCCATCTTCAACTACTATTCTTTAATAGAATACTTGGGCTAATGCTTGGTTTATTTGAAGCATTTGGAATAATTGCAATTGTAGTTTATCTAATTCACTCGCAGCAAATCTTTAAGCCTTCATACTTTTTAGAGGGAAGCACATTACTTGAATATCTTAATCCTGGAATAAACTATTTTTTCAAATTATCAAAAACACCATAACGAGAAGTAAAATATGGAAATGGTACCCAAAATCACTAAAGAAATACTTAATGAATATGAAAAAGGCGCCCTCCCTAATGCGATTCTTTTTTTGGGAGACAGATTCTCTCACAAAAAAATAAGTGCTTTTGTGCTTGCAAAAAAAATATTAAAATCACAGAATTTAACAAACCCCAATCTACTAATATTCTCAAGCATTAATGCAGTAGAAGCAAAGGCATATCTTAATGCAGATTCAAATGAAGTTATAAACCAATACTTAAAATATGTTAAGAATGTCCTTTTCACTAAATACAATTTCAGCAGTGATAAAAACTTAAAAAAAATAGAAAAGAATGTTAATTTTATCAACTATATTTACTATAAAAACGAATACGGGGAGGCTACAAAAAAAGAACTTATTAAAAAAATTGAAGAGATAATTAAAGACATAAATTTCAACCTTACTGTTAATGAGATTAGAAAGATTAGAGCTTGGGCATTTTCAGAAAAGAATAAAACAAAAGTAATCTACATAAATGAAATCGAAAATTTATCCTTTAATGTTTACAATGCACTTCTTAAGATATTAGAAGAACCACCCTCAAATATTTATTTGATTTTATCCTCAAGAAATAAAAATAAAATTCCTAAAACAATACTATCAAGACTTAGATGCTACAATTTCCGAGGAGGAAATAGGGATTTTGAGGTTAAGAGCTTTAAAGCCATCTTTAATAAAAATGACGAACTTACAACCGAAGAGTACCTGAATTCATTTTACAGAGAAGAAAGCGAGACACTAAAGGGAGAAGCAAAGAGAATTTTGAATGTCATCAAAGAGAAACAGGGATTATTTAACCTTGAGACATTTAATTTTTTAAAAGATGAACTTACATTTAAATTGTTCCTAAAAGAACTTTCTACTCAACTCAGACATGAATTCTTAAACCAAAATTTAGATATTAATACCTATCTCAGAGGACTAGAACACTTAAAACATATTTTAAAACACATGCCTTATAATCAGAGCAGAAAACGAATAATAGAAAACCTGATGTTAATTTATGAGGATTAATGAGTAAATTTTTTAAAAAAGCCTTATCTAAGTTAAATAAACTATCAAGCGAACAAAAACTTAAGTTTATCCAAGATCTATATAGGAAAATAGAAATATATGATGGAATTTTTGCATCCATTAATGAAGGCATTCTTGTGCTTGATAAACTTAACAACATAATTTATCTAAATAAAATGCTATTCCAAATATTGACTCTAAATCCTGAGACTAAACTAGAAACCCTTAGCGATATTCAGATTCCAACCCTAACGAACTTAATAGAAGAATTAACCATAAATGAAGACAAAATAATAGGGTATGAATTTCAAATTTCAACGAATATGTTCATTAAAATATCATTTATGCCGTATGTTAAAGACCAAAGGCTTGAGGGGAACATTATTCTAATCGAGGACATTAAAGATAAAAAACACAAAGAAGAACTTTTCAGAAGAGCAGAAGCTCTAGCTGCCTTTACAAGACATGCAAGAAATATCGCACACGAGATTAAAAACCCGCTGGGAGCAATTGACATAAATTTACAGCTACTTAAGAAAGAGATAGACAGGCAAGAGCTTAAAAGCACTAAAGCAAATAATTACTTTAGAATAATAAAAGAAGAAATAAACAGGATGGATAAAACTGTAACAGATTTTCTGTTAACAGTAAGACCTATTAAGATAATGGCTGAAAAGAGAAATATCAATGACATCGTGGAGAGTGTATATAATTTGCTAAATCCAGAGTTAGAGAACAAAGACATTAAGCTACTTCTTCATCCTAAAAAAGTAAGCCCTGTTTTGGTTGACGAAAAACTTTTAAGGCAAGTCATAATCAACATAATAAAAAACGCAGAAGAAGCTCTAATTGAATCAAATAAAAGAATGAAAAAAATAGATATTTCTATCCAAGAGAGTAAAGATAAAATATATATCATAATAAAAGACAATGGAGACGGCATTAAAGATGAAACAAAAGATGAAATATTTAAGCCACAATTTAGCACAAAAGAGAAGGGAAGTGGCATAGGGCTTACTATTTCTTATAAAATAGTAAAAGAACACGGAGGTGAAATTTTCGTAGAGAGCAAGAACATGAAAGGAACAACTTTTACAATCACTCTTCCAAAATTGAACACAGACAAAATTTTAATTGAAGGATATTTAGAAAATGAGTAAGGTACTTGTAGCGGACGATGAAAAAAACATACGGGAAGGAATAGCAACCTATCTGGAAGAGGAGGGTTTTTTTGTATTTACTGCTAGTGACGGAGAAGAAGCACTTGAAACAATTGAAAATGAAAAAATTGATGCTGTGATATCCGACCTTAGAATGCCTCATTTATCAGGAGAGCAATTATTAAAAATCGCAAAAGATAAAAACTCAGACATACCTTTCATTATCCTTACAGCACACGGAACAGTTGATTCAGCAGTTGATGCTATGAGAGAAGGTGCTTATGATTTTTTAACAAAGCCGGTTGACCTTGAAAGGCTATTACTCGTAATAAAGAGAGCCTTAAATGACCGACATGATAAAATTCATGAAAGTATATCCTCAGAAAGTATTATTGTCAGAAAGGATTTAAACTACTACGAGCGTATACTTGGTAAATCTCTTGTTATGCAAAAAACGTTAGAATTAGTCAAAAAAATTGCTAAATCAAAGGCGTCTGTTCTAATTACGGGGGAAAGCGGAGTTGGGAAAGAAGTAATAGCAGACGCCATTTTTGACCTATCAAATAGAAATGATAAACCTTTCATTAAAGTAAATTGTGCAGCTCTTTCTGAGAGTATACTTGAAAGCGAACTTTTTGGCCATGAAAAAGGAGCGTTCACAGGTGCAATTTGTCAAAAAAAAGGTAGATTTGAACTTGCCGATAAGGGAACAATATTTTTGGATGAAATAGTAGAAACATCACCTGAGGTTCAAGTGAAACTGTTAAGAGTACTTCAAAATAAAACATTTGAACGAGTAGGTGGAGAATCCACCATGCAAGTTGACATCAGACTGTTAACAGCAACAAATAAAGATATTGAGGAAGAAATCAAGAAAGGCAGATTTAGGGAAGATTTATTTTATAGACTAAACATAATAAATATCAATATCCCACCCTTAAGAGAGAGAAAAGATGACATACAAAATCTAACAAACATATTGATTAAAAGCGTCGCTAATGAAAACAATAGAGAAGAAAAAAGCCTCTCCGGCGATGCAATGAAAGCTCTTTACGCATACGATTGGCCAGGCAATATTAGAGAATTAAAAAATGTACTTGAAAGTGCCCTAATACTCTCTAAAGGCAAACAAATTGTAAAAGATGACTTACCACCAAAGATTAAGAGTAACACAAATCAAATAGTAAAAATAACATTACCAATAGGCATAAGCTTAAAAGAAGCAGAAAGAGAAATCATTAAACAAACACTCCTATATTCTAAACACAATAAAAGCAAATGTGCCGAAATACTTAAAATAGGAAGAAAAACTCTTCACAACAAAATAACAGAATACGAAGACTACGACATTAACTAAATGAACCTTTTAGAACTTAAATAATGTAATGTTTTTATAACATTTAAAATTGCTTACATAGCCTACTTTAAAATTTTAACAGGATTGATTGGAGTATCCTTCTTTAATATTTCAAAATGTAGATGGGGTCCTGTTGACCGTCCCGTCTGGCCTACCCTACCAATAACATCTCCTGTTTTTAAAACATCTCCCCTACGCACAACATAAGAATTAAGATGACCATAAAGAGACTTAATGTTGTTTTTATGCTCAACAACAACAAAATTCCCATAAATATCATTATAGCCAACTACAACTACAACACCATAAGATGAGCAAAAGACTAGGGAATCCATTGGTGCCGCAAGATCTATGCCTGTATGAAAGCTATCGACACCAGTAAAGGGATCTGCCCTAACACCAAAATCAGAAGTAACAATAAATTTCTTTAAAGGAAAAATAAAATCAGAATTTAGAAAAAAAAGCATCTCTGTGTTTGAAAAAAAACTCAAATCTGGTTGCTGGGTAGAATCGAAAAAATAAAATTCATAAATTTTATCGTCTCTTTTAACCTTTATCTTTTCTGCCTTCGTTAAGTCTCTTGTAGCTAAAAGTAAATTATTAAATCTGTGCTTCTTATTATTAAGAATATAAAGGCCTTTCTTACTAGGAATTAAAATTTCTTGTCCCTCACTTAAAGAAGGAGAATCCAGTAAATTAACCGTAGCAATACTAGCCTGCCACCCATTTACCTTATTTGCAACCTTGAAAAAAGTATCTCCCTTTTTTACCCTATACGAGTAAATAAATAAGGGAACATTTTCCCTCTTATTGTATTTAGAAACTTTTGACCTAAGATCAAAAAAAACAGGATCCTTATTTGAGAAATTTTTTATCTCAGGATAAGAATAAAGACAATTAAAATGTAGAAAGGAGAAAACCACTCCTAACCCAAGAATGACTCTACTCACATACAAAACTCCAATGATACATCTGCCTAAACATAGTAAAGTTTTTTAAAAAAAGATACAATGGAGCAAACTTGTAAATAATAAAAAACTGTATTAGACTTGTCCTAACTGTGAAATTGAACGAATACCAAGTACAGGCAAAAAAGACTGCTAGATATAGAAGTAAGAAGGAAGAGCTGATCTTAACGACGCTTGGTCTTGCGGGGGAGACAGGCGAAGTTGTGGGGAAACTGAAAAAATTGATTCGAGATAAAGACTATGTACTTGATGATAGATATTTACTATCTATTAAGAAAGAACTCGGTGATGTGCTGTGGTACATTTCAAGCTTAAGTGGTAACCTCGGGATAACCCTTGAAGATGTTGCAATTACTAATTTAAAAACATTAAAAAATGTATATAAGGGTGATGTTACGGAGTTGAATGAATATCAAATTCGAGCAAGGGAAATTGGTGAATACGAGAACAAAAGGGAAGAATTAATCTTAACGATACTTGAACTTGCAGAGGAAACAGGCGAGGTTATAGAAAAAATAAAAAAACTGATTCGAGATAAGGACTATGTCCTTGATGATGAGTATTTACTATCTATTAAGAAAGAACTTGGTAATGTGCTGTGGTACATTTCAAACTTAAGCGCTGATCTTGGGGTAACCCTTGAAGATATTGCAATTACTAATTTAGAGAAATTAAAAAAAAGACATGAAGATGATACTATCAATGGTGAAGGGGATGAACGATAGGCAGATAACTTAATGCTAAATAAATCAGATATACGGGCGTTGCTAAGCATTTACATAAAGGGTTTATTGATCGGTATTGCCAACTTAATACCTGGAATCTCGGGTGGAACATTGGCACTCACTCTAGGAATTTATTATAGAATAATATATTCGTGCTCAGACCTCATTAGGACAAAGGGGAAAGAGAATATAACCTTTCTTGTAGTGCTTTCTTTTGGTATGCTGACCTCAATAGTGGTACTTTCGAAAGTATTGAAAATTTATCTCTTAGATGGAGAGACTGGGGAGGCATGTTTAACGATGTTTTTCATCGGATTAATTACAGGAAGCGTATTTAGCATAAAAAAAGAAATTAAAATGAGAGAATCCAATAATCAAGGCAAAACTGCGAAATACTTCCTATTCTTATGCGGTTTTTTTTCTGTGTTGTTTCTTCTGATCATGGAAAGCTATAATTTATCATTTGATACATCCAAGTATCAAGACAAAAAATCGATAGAGTACTACCTACTGATTGCTAGCTCAGGTATGATAAGCGGGTCTGCTGTAATCCTACCGGGAATTTCAGGCTCGCTATTACTGTTAAATCTTGGGGTCTATAAAGAAATCGTAATTATTGTCTCTGATTTTAATACAACGCTGTGCACAATATTCGGTATATTCGCAGCAATAGGAGCAGGGATTACAACCCTACTCGTTAAAAAAGCAATAGACAGGCATCTGATTAAATTCCTCTATCTGTCAACAGGTTTAATATCAGGTTCAGTTCTACAAATGCTACTCAGCATTACGAAGCTCAACTTAAACCCCTCCCTCTCATTCTTTATAATCCCCACCATTCTGCTCATCGCAGGACTTCACATAAACAAAATGTCTGAACACATAAAAGGCGAAGGCACTTCTGGCAAAGTGATCTATACCGAAGACCGGACTTGAACCGGTACGGGGCTTCCCCCTCAGGATTTTAAGTCCTGTGTGTCTACCACTTCCACCACTTCGGCAACGCTAGTAATCATATAATAATCAAATTATCATGTCAATCACAAGAATTTTAAAGTTTATTTAATAACAATGCCTTTCGGAAAACCGTCTAAATAAGATTCATCATTTAAAAAGCTTAAAAGAACATATAATAAAGAATGAAGAGACACATAAGCTGTAAAATTAGAATAAATCCTATAATTAACGTTGTTAATTATAGGCATAGGGTCCTTTGAATCTTGAACCAAACTAAAAAACCCTTTTCTAACTATTGTATCTAACATAATAAGCTCCACCCTATCTAGGATAAAAATCAAATTTTCATATTGAGAATTCAAGTATGCTATTTGCCCATTAAAACCAGAAATATCTAAATCGTTTATTATCTCATCATTAAGATTAAAAACAACTATTCCATATCTATTATTTTTAAATATAAAATCAACAACAACGCCTAGTTTCTGCGCATAAGACCCTTCAACAAAACCTAAAATTTTAACCTTAACCGATTCCTTAGCAAGAACACTAATGGAATACCGATTACTCTGTCTAATAAAATGAGACATTTTAAAGTTTCCAAACGAAACTCTATTATTAATTAAATCCAACTCCTTGTGACTATTTAAATTTTTAACAATAACTAAATCAAAATCCGACAAAGAAACATTGTAGGCGGTGTCTAGTAACAAATTCAGAGAATCAAGATTTCGATCAAAACTAGCAACACTAAACTCCAAAATACTAAATTCTGTTTGCGATGAATTACAAGACAAAATCAGAAAACTAAGTAATAGATTTCTCAAGTTCAAGTCTAGTTTCAACAATCTTAAAGACAAGACCATATTTCATTGCATCTTCACTAGTTAACCAAAAATCTCTATCAGTATCCTTTTCTACCCTAGAAAGCTTCTGTCCTGTTTCTTTTGCAATAATATCATTAAGCTCCCTCTTAATTTTATTAAGTTCGTTTGCATAAATCTCAATATCCGTAGCGACGCCTTTAAAACCACTTAAAGGCTGATGCAACAGATATCTTGCACGTGGCAAAGAAAATCTACTCTTTGAGTCTGAAGCTAAGAATATCAAAGCACCAGCACTAGCCACAAGCCCAACTCCAATTGTAAAAACTTTAGGTTTCACAAACCGTATCATATTAAAAATAGCAAACCCAGCGTCAATATCACCACCCTCTGAGTCAATATAGACAAATATAGGCTTCGCGTAGTCTGATGCTTCTAAAAACAATATCTTCTCCTGAAATAACTTCGAAGTATCCTTATTAATCTCTCCTGTGATGACTATTGCTCTACTCTTTAATGAAAACTCCAATGCCCGATGCAATTCCGTTTGAGCCTTAAGATCTTTACATTCCATACTCCTACCCTTCTAATAAATGTAATGATACATATTATAATTTAAAACAAAGGGTTTTAAAATGTCTAAAAAGTCAAAAATTATTCAAAAAGACCATACAGAGTTAAACATAAATAATGAGATTGATGCTCTAATAAATAAAACATCAACCTTTAAAGAAGGCACTCTAAAAAATTTCAACGATAGAAAATTTTATAAAAATTTAAAAATAAACAGCCTAGTAACAATGAAATTTGAAACAAAATTCTTAAAACAAAATCTTAAAACCCCAAACATCAAAATTGACCTAACCTCAAACATTGTGTATTACTCGTATTATGACGAAAACCATTTCGTGTATTATTCATCTAAAAAGGCACCCTCTGGGGTTGCAAAAGTATTACTAAGAATAATCAATGTCACCTTCATTACCGGTAGTATTATTAATGGAATTTGAATTTGCAGTCATTGGTGGGGGTATTGCTGGTAGTACTTTAACTTACGAACTAATTAAAAGGAAAAAAAGTGTAATTTTATTTGATAACGAAAACGAAAAGGCAACAACTGTAGCGGGAGGACTTATTAACCCTATTATGGGAAGAAAAATGAATACTGCTTGGAAAGAGCCTGAAATTTTCGAATTCTCAATTCAATATTACAAGGATATTGAAAAAAACGTTAACTGTTCTTTTTTAGAAGAAAAACCCATTTTCAGACCATTTACTACAAAAACACAGAAAGAAGAAATTCTTCTTAAGATGAAAAAAGATAAGAATATACAAAATTTCATACTATCAATAAAAGGAGGAAAAATTTACGATTTTTCTTCTGATAATGATGGAGGGATGCTAACTAAGGGAGCCGTAGTCAATACAACTTCATACATAGAAACCATTAGGGAGTATTTTATCAAAAACAATGCATACATCAAAGCAGAAATCAATGAAAATACAATTCAAATAAGTGAACAATCTTTTAAAATCAAAGCATTTAAATTCAAAAAATTAATCTTTACAAGAGGGTATAAAGAAATAACTACAAATCTTTTTTCATATCTCCCATTCAGACCAGCAAAAGGAGAGATGCTAATATTGGAAATTAAAGGATTAAATCTTAGAGAAACTTACAACAGACACATATCATTAATACCTTTAAAAAACAATAAATTCTACCTTGGCGGTACTTATGAATGGAAAAATTTAGACACAAGCACAAACGAGTGGGCAAAAGAAGAACTTATAGCTAAACTTAAAAAAATTACAAACTTAAGCTACAGCATCATACAACATAAAGCACATGTAAGACCCTCTACCCTTGACAGAGAACCTTTCCTTGGCGAGCACCCAAAATACAGAAACATATTCATACTAAACGGACTAGGAACAAGAGGTATATCAATGGCACCTTATCTATCTCAAAGTATTATAGATTACATTGAAAAAAAATCTAACCTTCCTTCTCATTATGATATTTACAGATATGCAAATTTTTATAAAGAAACAAACAATTTTTTTGCAATATATCTAAATTTAGAAAAAAATAATATAATGCTTAAGTGAAAAATAAACTAAATTTTCAACACCGGAGCAGTGCTTGTCTGTGTTTTATGGGATAGATATTTTCGCTAAGATAACAAGGAGTATCTGCTATTAGAATCCAAAATGGTAAAAAAGGCCATGCCACTTGTGCAAATCGCCCGTTCATTTTTAAGGTAAAATTGCAGGCTGGTCCTTTTGCCTTAAAGACAGCAAAAAAGAAAAAAGAACTGGGAGAATATTTTTGAGTTTCAATATTAACATTCTCGGCACTGGGGGAACAAGACCACTACATAACAGATATTTAACTTCTGTACTAGTAGAATACTATGGGGATAATTTTCTCTTTGATTGTGGGGAAGCTACACAAATGTCTCTCAGAAAACAAAAGATATCATGGCAAAAAATTAAAGTCATCTGCATCACACACTTGCATGCTGACCACATCACAGGATTACTTGGAATGGTAATGCTTATGGCACAAAGTGGAGAAACAAGAAAAGAACCTCTAACTATTATTGGACCCGTTGGAATTAAAAGGTATTTAGAAACAAATATTGAACTTTTAAAAGTACATAAAAATTATGAGATCTTGTATCAAGAAATTATAATCAATAAAACAGAAGAGGTTCTGTATGAAGATAAAAGAAAGATAATTGAATACAGAAAATTAAGACATTCTGTAGATTGTGTCGGATATCTGTTTATAGAGAAAGATAGGCCTGGAAAATTTGACAACCAAAAGGCAGAGACCCTTAATATACCCAAGGAACACATTAGAAAAAAATTACAGGATGGACATGAGATTGTACTTGATGGGAAGAAAATACTTCCCTCTGATGTTTTAGGAGAACCCCAGAAAGGTTTAAAGTTCGCATACATTACAGACACAGGCTATTTTGAAGATTTAATCTCGCATATTAAAAACTTTAATCTGGTTATAATTGAGAGTACATTTAAAGATGAATTAAAAAAAGAAGCCGAAAAGAAATTGCACTTAACTGCACAATCAGCGGCAGCAATTGCAAGAAGAGCAGGAGTTAGTCAAACAGGTCTCATTCATTTTAGTGAAAGATACACACTAAACAAAGACTTATGTGAATTACTAAACGAAGCGAGACAAGAATACCCGAACGGAGAAATATTTTTAACAAAAGATGGAATGAGACTTGAAGCAAATAAAAATAAGTTTATTATAAAATATTAGTATCTAAGGAGAAGTATATGATAAACGTAAAAAATGTCACTAAAATATACGGTTCATTTACAGCCCTCTTTAATGTTAGCTTTAAGGTTAACGAAGGAGAGGTGCTTGGCATACTTGGACCAAATGGGGCAGGTAAATCGACATTGATCAAAATTTTAACATCGTTTCACTACCCCAGCAAGGGATATGTAGAAATCTTTGAAAGAGATATCACAGAGAATCCAACAGAAATACTTCAAAACATAGGATACGTGCCTGAAAAACTAGCTCTTTATCCCGAACTATCTGTTAACGAATATTTAAACTTCATCTCAGAAATCAAATGTATTCAATCTCCTAAAAAGGAAATAGAGAAAGCCATGAGCGTTTTTAAACTCAACAGTGTTAAAAATAAATTAATATCTAATCTATCAAAAGGATTTAAGCAAAGAGTAGGAATAGCTGGGGCTTTATTAAATAATCCCAAGCTTGTAATACTTGATGAGCCTACAAATGGACTTGACCCAAATCAAATTATAGAATTTAAAGATTTTTTGAAAGAACTGGAAAAGACTAGTACAATACTCTTTTCCTCTCATATTTTAAGTGAAGTGGAGTCTATCTGTAAGAGAATAATCATTATTAATAAAGGAGAAATTATTGCTGATGACACTAAAGAAAACATAGTTAAAAACAGACTCAAAGAAACTGAGCTAGAGCTAGTTGTCTATAAAGATTCTGAACTAACTAAAGAACATTTTACCAATAACGATATATTCACATTAATAAAAGCAGAAGAATATGAAAACGAAATCAATATTTCATTGAAACTTGCTCCTGATAAAACGGAAAGAGAGCTGTTTAATTATATAGTAAGTAAGGGCGTCTTATTAAAGGCAATGATTCCAAAACATGAAAGCTTGGAAAAAATCTTTAGCAAACTTACAAAGGAGATAGCATAATGAAAATGAACTTAAGGCAATCCTTGGCTTTATCAAAAAAAGAATTGAAAGTTTTATTCGGAACACCAACCGCATATGTTGTAATTCTATTTTTCTTAATATTTATAAACTTTTCTTTTATATTTTTCTCAGGATTTTTCATCAAGGATAATGCCTCGTTAGTATCTTACTTTTCGTCAATGCCCATTATCTTAATGTTAGTCTTGCCAGCACTTAGCATGGGAGTTTTTTCAGAAGAACACAAAACAGGAAGCATTGAACTACTTTATGCACTCCCGATAAGTCCACAAGAAATAGTAATTGGAAAATTCATTACACTTAAAATATTTACATTAATACTTTTCGCTTTAACACTACCCCTAACGGTAATGACCGTTTTTATGGGGGAGTTTGACCTTGGCATAGTATTTCTGCAATATTTAGGAATAATCCTCTATTCTTATTCCGTTCTTAGTATGGGAGTATTCATATCCTCCATTACTAAAAGTCAAATAGTATCGTATGTACTAACCGTGTTCATTCTAGTGTTGATAATATTTTCAGGAAAGCTAGTAATGATATTTGGCAAAGAAAATATATTTGGAGAAATGCTTAACTTTATCTCAATTGCTAACCACTTTAGTTACTTTAATATGGGAATACTAAACCTATCAGATCTTATTTATTTCATTACATTTTCAGTTACATTCCTCATATTAACTTCATATAGCATAAGATTGAAAAAATGGAGATAATTACTTATGAAAAATAAAAATAATGAAATTATAAATCTAATTTTAAACCTTGGAATAATATTTTTAGTTCTTTGCAACATATCTATTTTCGTTTTCAAGATAGACCTTACCAAAAATAAAGCTTTCACAATTTCTTCGGTTACAAAAGATTTGTTTTCCAATGCAAACGAAAAAATATACATTACTTACTATAATTCCTCAAGTCTTGGTAATTATTTTGCATTTCCAGATCAAATAAAAAATTTCCTGACGAGTTTTTCTGATGCCTCAAACGGACAAGTAATTTACAGGGAAATCGACGCTGATAAGGTATCTTCTCCTTTGGAACAAATCGGAATTCCATCCCAACAAATTGACCTCAGAGATATCAATCAACTCTCTATACTTAAAATATATTCAGGAATCGAAGTAATTTACGAAGGAAAACGAGAGGTACTACCTATTGTTACTGAGATTGGAAATCTAGAGTATGAACTTGCAAGTAGTCTAGACAAATTAATCAACAACACAAAAAAAGTTCTAGGGCTTGTTTTTGGGGATACAACATTAAAAGAAACACATAAAAGCTTCACAGAGATAATGAAGAAAGCTTTCAAAACCGATATTCAAGAAATAGATCTTAATAAGGAGCAACTAAAGGATATTAACGGCTTATTTGTAATTGGTGCTAAGGAAATAAACAATGAATTGATGAAAAAAATTGACGAATTTATTGTAAATAACGGAAAAGTATTATTTGCTACAAGTAAAATTGATTATAATCCTCAAAATCCGTACGCAACGGCTCCCCTTAAATCTCCACTTTTCAATCTGATTGAAAATTATGGGGTTAAATACAATGAAAATATTATACTTGACAAAAGAGCTCCAAATCTTTTCTTGGGGGGATATTTTCAAATTTATCATCCGTGGATATTAATCGATAAAAGTAGCATTATCGATCCCAAAAATCCTTTATTTAAAAATTTCTATGATGCTTTAATTCCTTGGAGTAATTCACTAGAACTTTTAGAAAACAAAGAGAGCGACATAAAGTACTTACCTCTATTTGCAAGCTCCAAAGAATCTTGGCAAGTTAAAGATGAAAATATTTCAAGCATAGCGATGCATTCATTTGATGTTCCAAAAACTTTTGACAAAGAAGATACACAAAAGATTCTTGGATATTATATTGAAGGACAAATTAAAAGTTTTTTTAATGACAAAAAATCCGAAAATTCAAAGATAATTTTTCTAGGCTCAAGTATGGTGTTTAGTGATTATATGTATAATGGTTCACCTTCAAACTTTGAACTTGCTGGACGAATTTCAGATTATTTAATGCAAAAGGAAGCATTTTTTAGCATTAAATCAAGAGAAGTACGCTCTAAACTAAAATTTGTAAGTTCTTCACAAGAAATGATAAATGCAAAATTTTTGCTAATAATCGTAAATTTATTACTATTGCCGGGAGCAGTAATAATATTTGGAATTATCAGATTCACCCAAAAAAGAAGAACTAACTACTAAAGGAGCATTTTATGGAGAAGAAAGGAACATTGTTAGGAAAGAAAGAGTACATGAAGATAGCGATGATTTTTATACTACTATCTTCATCCTTGTTAGGGATAGTATTTTCAAATAAAAATAAGGTTACAAGAATTTTACAAGAAAAATTAGTTGAAATTGACTTTAATCAAATTGCAAAAATTGAGACAGAGCTTGAGGGTAATCTTACAAAAACAGAAAAAGGATGGGAACTTAAATATAATGATGTCAATCTTCCAATTGATGAGAAAAGAGTAACCTCTATGATCCAAGCTCTAAAGAATTTACAAAAAAACAAACTTGTGAGCAGAGATCCCAAAAAACATAAAGAACTAGGTATTAAAGAAAATCCAGATTTTAAATTTTTTGATGACAAAAATAACTTGATAACAGAGATATTTATTGGAAACTCAGGAGAAGGGGATTCAAGATTATCCTACATAAAAAGAAGTGATGATAATGTATACTTAACCAATAATATTTTCTTATCATACAAAGGTAATTCTTACAATACGTTTGCAAATACCAAACTTTTCAGAGAAGAAAACTCAAAACTGGAAAAATTATCTCTGGTAATATTTAATAAACCAAACAAAGATGAAGAAGATGCAATACAAAGTAATTATAATTTATATAAAAAAGATGAACTTTATTTTTTAAACGAGGAGCATTTAAAAAAAGAAAAACCATTGCAGATGATCAAAGAATTTACAACAGATGGATTTGAAATAGATAAAAATAAAATCAAGGAACATAAACTCCAATACAACATTGAAATCATATGGAGCAACAAAAGCGTAAACAACATCGATGTTTACTTTAGTAAAGATGAAAAAGACAAGGACATTCTACTTAAGAAAGACAACGATGAGTATTACTACATCACCAATAAATGGGCTTTCTTCGATGTATTTAATTTAGAAAAAAACATAAAGATAAACGATATTCACTTTAGTGAGGATCATACACATGATGACCATGAACATCACCATTAATATTCTGATGTATGCGATATAGGACAAAAAGAGCAAAATACAGATAAAGAAGAGACATTAGAACAAGATAAGAGTTTAAAACATATAATATCCTGCCCCTTGGTAGGATATTGTAATACACAACTAAATCAATTAATTCATTACCCAATTCAAAGGTAGCATTAAATTTTTTTATAAAAACACCGTTCTTCAAAAGCACTGGCTCCGCTTCATCTGAGGATTTATAAATTAAGTCATCTTTTGTTTTATAAACTAAAATTCCATTAACTGAAGAGAACAAATAATAAGAACTAACCAAATCATGTTCTCCCAAAGTCTTATCGAAATACTGTTCCAAATCCAGACCTCTGAAAAACTCCACATTGTAAGTTTTAACATCATCTACTAAATAAGCAAGATCAAAATCTATCTGGCTTACAAACTTGCTAACGAAATAAAAAAAGACCAAAAACAAAAACAAGACTGCAGTAATGAAAAATAAAAGGCAGTACCTTATTAAACAAATAATTTTACTCTCTTACCAACAAACGCTTAATCTTTTGCAAAATCTCATACTCTCGCCTACTCTTAAAATTACCACCCTTCCTAGAGTCAACAGCAAGATCCCCCTCCAGTTTATCAATAAACTTAATTAAAACTGACCTTTCCTCTGAGCTTAACTCAAGTTTGCTTAAATAAGCATCATCATCAAATTTGTTTATAACCTTCTCAACTTCGGTGAAACTAAAACTGGATGAATCATCCCCTAACCCGCCCCTAGTTTGTATATTAGGATGTAAATCCAATTCTTCATTCTGTCCCAATCTCTCCCCCAAATTCTCCAACCGACTGTTGTAAAGGTTCCCTTCCTCAAAATCTCCAATACAATTCTGCAAATTTGAACAATCTAAATCTGTTTTTAAAACATCTTCAAAATCGTCAAGTTCCTTAAAATCAGAAAAAACTCCACCTTTCTGTTTTTGCCCAGAAACATTTTCACATTCTCCATTCAAAATCGATTCACAATCATTTATACCGCCCTCTAAATCAACAGAAACCCCAGCAGGATTACACTCCCTTTCTCCTCCCTCATGTTCCTCGTTACCCAAAAGCTTCAAATCTTTCTCAGGAAATGCTACTTCATCTTCTTTCAAGCTCTCATTTAGATAAAAATCAAGATCCTTAACATCGCCCTCTTGATTCTCAACAACCCCCAAACTACCAAGGTAACCAACATTGTCACCAGTCTCCTCACCAAACCTACTATCATTACTCTCAGAGACACTAGGTAAAACAAAAGAAGAAGCTTCTTCTAGCAAGTTCTCTTCATTTCTTGAGTCAAAATTAATATCCAGGGGTTCTGTGCTCTCTTCGCTTTCCTGATTATTCCCGAAGTCACTTTCCTCCTTCAAAGACCCATTGCACTCAGCCTCCACGCTCGACTCATCAAATTCCATATTAGAAAGCTCTCCAACAGAAACATCCTCATTCAAATCTTTCCCTAAATCACTACCACTTAAAATCTCATTACTATCCTTTGTAATATCATTCAAGCCCTCAAGTAAAGCATCCAACTCTTCCTGATCAATTGCAATATTGGGCAAATTACTCTCTTTTCTTAAAAGAAATTCACTAAGTTCACTCTCCGCTTTGTCACTAGACTGAGCAAGGGGAGCCGCGCCTTCAAAGAAACTTAATCTAGATCTTCCAGAATCTTGAGAAGACTCCAAACCATGTCGTATTTCATTCTCAACCCTTGAAATACGAACATCAACCTCCCTTAAATAATTAACCAGCTCAACATGTCTCTCTTTTAAAGAATCATCTAATTTTAGTAACTTCTCATCCAGAAGCTCTTTAATCCCATCAGAATGTAGAGCGCCCCTACCAACACCCGAAGAATGTAAAAATACACGCTCCATATCAAAATCGACTTCTCTAGGTCCTTCCTTAACGAAAAAAGCACCTACGCAACCTTCCATATTCAAACTCATTCTCCAAATCTTACTTAATACAAATTGGGCAATCTACAGGCCCACAGCAAAAGCCCACATACTTGTAAATATAGTATATTAGAAATACAATTACAAGGTAATATGTTTTTGGTGAAAAAAATTGTACTGTCGGTGTATGTGGGACTGGTAGGGTATTTCATGATCACTCCGATCTTCGGAGAGAGAGGGATTGTTAGCTATAAAGAACTACACAATAGTTCAGTCTTGATGAGAGACCATATCGCATCGTTGAAAGAAATACAGAAAACTTTAAAGGCGAAGTACATTAATCTGCAAATATCCAAACCTGCAATCTTAAGAGAAGCAAGTAAAATTGGATACTATCCTAGGAATTCAGTAGTAATAAAAAATTTGAATGATGTTGATAGTTACAGCCAAGGGAGCATTTTGTATTTACAAAAAACACCTAGGAACAGTAATGTAGAGAAAAATTTTTACCTAATCTCAGTAGTGATATCTCTCATTTTTTATTTTGTGTTAAGCTACCTAGAAACACTCAATATTCTTAACAAAGGAAGGTCGACCTTATAGCTGCGTTTATTTTAAAAAATGTATTACTTACAGCGATCAATATTGTTGTATCGACGTTTTTTTGTATGTCATTGTTAAACATGTTCTCGAGTAACAGCTCCGGCGTTCCGTTTGTTCAAAAAAATGTATTTAAGGAATACCTAGAATACGTTGGATTGCTTAAAAGCATTGTAAGTTACAAGGTAGTTTATGATTTTGATCCCAACTTAGCTTTGGACAAAAGTTGCTTTGCTAAACAAATTGCAGGAAATTCATACATGGTATACAAAACAAAGTATAAGGGATTAATATGGGGGGAGCCTCGTTACTCGCCACTAACGAAAGGCAGTCCGACAATAAACGTAATTTTCAGCAAAATAAAAAACACATTAAAGCTGTCGATTCCAGGCATCACATTCGCCTACATAATTGCTGTCTCTTTTGTTATCGCTTGGACTCTAGTTGTAAAAAATAACAGTCTGAATAACGTTTTGGATTACATAATGTTATTTCTAAATTCGCTGCCACGGAACCTGGTTATAATGCTAATAATTTCCACGCTCTATTATTTCAACATGGATCCAAAAAATTCAATAATGGGTGGTTTTGGATGGTTTTTTTCATTTTTCCTGTTTAACGCAGTTATTTTCAAGCAAGCCCTACACAAAAATCTGGCTGAGTGCTACATAACAACTGCAAAATCAAAAGGACTTAAAAGAATAAAAGTAATACTACGTCATGCATTAACTCCCTCATTAATCCCAATAGTTACCAACCTCAGGTCTACCCTTGCAACAACTTTCTTTGGTACATCTATGATTGAAACAATGTTTGGAATCGATGGAGTAGGTTCTCTGACAATTAATTCCATCAAAAGTAATGATTATGTTATTTACAAGGACTTAATATTCGTTGGGGTTTTTATTATGCTTATAGCAAATTTAGTAAGTGACATATTGGCATATAAAATCAATCCTTACAGAGGAGACCTAGAATAATAGTGAAAAAATTTAAGAAATTATGTCTTGTATTAATGGGGGTCTTTTTTTTAATTTTAATGGCACTTCCGTTCTTAATTAACGATACTTCAAGGCTTGCGATATACAGAAAAGATCCAAATAGAGTATACGTTGAAACAATAAATAAGCTTCCTCAACCTCCAACTGTTGACAACCCTTTAGGAACGGATAAAATGGGAAGAGATATAATGGCGAGGCTAATACTCGCCACTAGAAATTCTATTTTGCTTGCGTTTAGCTATGCGACAATTTCAGCTTTAATTGGAATTTTTGTAGGAATAATAATTGGAAGCTTTAAATTTAAGACTTGCATACTAATATCGAAATTAATAGAAGCACTACAAACGGTGCCGTTTTCTTACATACTGATATTAATTTTCTACCATTTTGCAAAACAAAAAAATTACAATATATTGGAGGTAGCTGTTGTCTTGGCTTTAATACACGGATGGATTCCGTTCTCATTTTTGACAAGGAACAGTACCATAGTAATAAAAAACCTCGACTACGTTAAAGCAAGTCGGACTATGGGAGCGGGTAACCTTAGACTGACAATAAACCATATATTCCCAGAGATTTTCTCGTCAATATCATCAATCATTCCTCTACAAATATCGAAAAGCTTAACTACATTCGAGATAGTAAACTATTTACAAAAAGAAAATAGAAGATTTTATCCAAGCCTTGGAGAACTTTTAAGCTATATGGAAATGGGAAGAGAATACTTTTGGGTATGGGGAAACCCCTTATTAGTACTGCTAACAATTAACATAATTCTAGCTTTAATAAGCTTTAAACTTAAAAAACACGTGAAATATTTCATTTCATCGTAAGATTAAAAAAGTCTTGGTGAAAACTCTTCTAGGAAACAATTTCTGCAATCTTTAGCACGAGACGTACAGATATCTCTTCCGTGTTTGTTGATGGCCATGGAGAATCTGTATTGTTTATCAGACGGTATTTTATTCTTTAAATCTAATTCAATTTTTAGGGGGGTTTTCTCAAGGGTAATTCTGTGTCTTGTGACAACCCTGCTAAAATGAGTATCTACAATTATTGCAGGCTGGTTATAAACAACTCCAAGAATAACATTAGCTGTCTTCCTACCCACTCCTGGAAGAGATACAAGATCTAAAATATTATCCGGAATTACACCTTTAAAATTCTTTAAAAGAATCCGTGCACAATTTATGATGTTCCTAGATTTGTTTGTATAAAACCCCAAGCTATAAATTAATTTCTCAACTTCCATTAAATTAGCATTAGCCAATCTCTGAAAACTTCCGTACCTTTTAAAAAGACTAGGCGCAATTTTATTAACCATATTATCTGTTGTTCTTGCACTTAAAATCACCATCACTAAAAGCTCGTAATTATTTTTAAAATTTAGAAAAGGCTTAACATCCGGATATCTAGATAAAGTCTCATTTACAATTAAATCAACATCAAGCATAGAAAAATTATAAAAAATATAGAATATTAAGCAATAAACACTTTATTGACAGGGATTTTCTAACATGATATACTCAACCTTAGTTTAAAAGCGCTAATAGCTCAATTGGATAGAGCAACAGACTTCTAATCTGTAGGTTTTAGGTTCGAGTCCTAATTGGCGCGTGCTGCCGGGACGTGGCCTAGTGGCTAAGGCACCTGCTTTGGGAGCAGGGGATCGTGAGTTCGAATCCCACCGTCCCGATCTTTACTCATCCAGCGCACACACCTCTTTTTCGTATTTTGGCAAGGCTAGGGAACTCTTTTCAGAGTTTTTATGTCCAGGATTGCGACCTTCCCAGTTGCGTCTTGCAAATAAACAAATTCGTTACTAACAGTAAAGCTTGTAAATGGCAAGACTTCATCTTCTGAAAGTATGAAATCACTTAAATCCTTTGAGGAAAACTTTGCTAATTTCCAAACATTATTGTCTTTAACGACTACCAGAATCATTTTTGCATCAACAAAAAGTGAAGAATCCCTACTTAACTCAAATTGTGACTCAGATTTAACTTTTAAATCATCTGCCTTATTAATCAGCTGAAGCTTTGCAATACCCGAACAGAGCTTTATCACCACTAAATCATCTGCCCTCTCATAAACCCCATACCGCCTAATTCCATGCTGAGAGGCCTCCTTTAACTTATTCCCATCAGAATCAACAAACTGCAATACCCCCAAATTCGTACTCGGGTCAAGCACTTCTAGAAAAACAAACTTATGATCAGATTTCCTACCAGATGACTGATCTAATGATGTTCCCGTAGCATTCCCATTCTCCCTATTACTATCTATCACACTCTCTTGCCGTTCATTATCCCTCTCATCCACCTTAGGAAAACCCATATCTCCTGGCTTTGGTAAATCCTTGTCCTTATTTTTATTATCAATATCCTCCTGTAACCTTTCCTTAACCATATCTCTTTGCGCATCCAACTTATCTTGACCTTTGTCTAATTGCTCCTGAGTTCCCTTAAGATCACTACCCTTCTTTTCCAAAGCTTCTCTCTCATCTCTCTTATCTTTAATCTGCTCCTCTAGCCTACCCTTCTCATCCT
>NZ_CP129407.1:528501-800934 GCF_030436115.1 Borrelia sp. P9F1 | reverse complement strand
GTAGCCTTCTCCAACTGTTCTCTTAAATCCTCTATAGTATCATTTAATTCTTCCTTCTCATCCACTTTAGGAGAACCTATATCTCCTGGTTTTGGTAAATCCTTATCCTTATTTTTATTATCAATGTCCTCCTGTAACCTCTCCTTAACCATATCTCTTTGCGCATCCAACTTATCTTGACCTTTGTCTAATTGTTCCTGAGTTCCCTTAAGATCACTACCCTTCTTTTCCAAAGCATCTCTCTCATCTCTCTTATCTTTAATCTGCTCCTCTAGCCTACCCTTCTCATCCTCACTAGTAGCCTTCTCCAACTGTTCTCTTAAATCCTCTATAGTATCATTTAATTCTTCCTCGATGCTCTTTAAGGACTCAGCCTCAATATCAACCCTCTCTTGGTCTATATCCCGTATTTCATCCTGAACATCAGTAATATCCCTTGCAAAATCCGTCCCGCCACTTTCATTCTCATTTAAAAGAGACGCTATTACTCTTTCTGTAACTATTCTGTCAAGATCAACCTCTGACCCAACATTTCCCGACAAAATATCTCTTCTAAGGGGAATAAAAACATGAGTCTTTCCAGCCCACTGACTATAAACTCTTGAAAGTCCTACATTATCTTTAGTTGCATCCTTAAGTGCAGACTGGATATAAGAGTCCCCATAATAAACCAGATCTCCTCGATAAACAGCATTATATATAGTAATAGCCTTAGCCAATAATTCTGCACTATCTCGAGTGTAACCAAAAGCTTTCATTAAGTACCCCATAAGTATCCTTCTAAGGTTTAGCACACTATCAAGAGCAGATCTATCGCCAATTAGAAATACATCAGAACTACTCTTCTCATCCTGCTCATCAACATATCTATTAACATAATACTTGTTGTAGTAGTTAGATTTATTATTAATCAAATTTTTAGCTAAAAATTCACCAATCCCTACAATCTGCTCATATGTATCTGTACTGTCATAAGAACCTCGATAATTCAAAAATTCAAGATCCATATCAACAAAGTCCTTTAATTTCTGTCTATCGACCTCTTTAGCATGAAGAGCAAAAAAATCCAAGAAAACAAAAAAAGAAACAAATATTACCCATATTCTTTTCATAACGAAAATTCTCCTACTAGTTAATTGTATTTCTATTATTGACTAAATCAGAATAAATTTAAACCCAAACTCTAACACAAAAACACCAACTAAACCTTGGTAAAAGTGGTTCAAAGAACTCTCATAATCTCATTAATGTATTCATTAATTTTCTCAGAAAAATTTTGCCGTCTTATAAACTTTAACAAAGCTAAGCACTTATCCCTATAAATTTTAAGATCATCCTCTGAAGAGTTCAAAATTATCCTTCTCAAATTCAAAAGAACAGCATATGCTATGTCCAGGCTTCCCTGATAATTTAATATAACATACTGCACATAGTTATAAACAAGGTCATACTGCTCATGATAATATTCAAATTTAGAAACAATTTTAAGTACTTCAATGATATTGTTAATATCCTTCTCCTCAATCGCTGTCTTTATAAGACTCTTAATTGAAGATTCATCGTCAACATAAACAAAATACCTATAAAGTTCTCCCCTTTGCGCTATCCTATTGATTCCGCCCCTAGGAGAAAGCCATTTATTAAAAGCTTTTCTGTATAAATCTAAATATTTTTTTGGAAAACTACCATACTTGCCTGCCAGAAAGTCTAGAGTATTGATAAACTTATTATAAGCGCTCCTGCTATATTCAACATTCAGCATTTCGTCAAGAGATAAATAAATCTCATCATCATCCACTAAAGACTTTGCTTTAAAAGCTATTCTATTTTGATGATATCTATTACCCAACGGTTGATTCCAAACCTTAACATCAAGCTCATCCTTATATTCATAATAATAAGTAGTCAATACCCAATCAAGCCCACCTGCAGCAATCACTCCAAAATTAGCACTAAGACCTGACACACCTCCAATATTATCATATCTATCTACTGGCCTGAAATGCTCATCAAGCGACAAAACCCCATTCGGACTAGCAGCAATAAAAAGATTACGATTGTTATAAAGAACAGCTTCACTAATATTAAGGCTTAACTTTTTAGTAAATCTAAGCCCAAGATTTCTACTTAAATTAAAAAAACCCCCATCTCTAGACACTGCAACATATTCTCCATTAAATTTTTCAAACAAAAAATCAATAGGATAGCCCAAATTAAGAGAACTTAAAACTGCTCCAACGTCACTACCATAAAGTACAACATCACCAGATCGATGTCCCACAATAATCTCATCATTAGTATTTACCATAAATACATTAGGATAGGACCTGAGAGAAATACTCCATATGCTATCCCCTAAAGAACTGAAAGCAAACATTGTGCAATTTTCATTTGCAATGTAAAAATTACCATTATCAAGAACAACAGCCGAAGTTGAGGCTTTCCCTTCTGTATTGACTTCAAAAACTTTTCTACCATCTCTAAGTCCTAGAGCAACAACTTTTGAATCGCCTTGAGGAACTAAAATATAGCCATTGCCCATTGAGGGTGCTTTTATGGGGGGAGCATCCAGTCTGTATTTCCAAACAAGCTTGCCCCTTCTAATCTTTTGAACCTCATTACGCACCGTAATGACATAATACCCATTATCAAAATCCTTTAAAAGAAAAGGATGAGGAGTTCTGTCTATCCTGTAAGAATACTTTTTTTGCAAAGACATACTGTAAGTAATCAACCACTTATCTTTGGTTAACACTGTAATCGTATTGCGCTTCTCATCCAAAATAGGGCTTGCCACCACTTTCCCTGTTAAAGCTCTCTGAAAATAAAGATTAACGTCCGCTGAGAGAAAAAAGCAAGAAGCAAAAAAAACAAAGACACAAAAACTTTTATTCAAATTTATAAATTTCCTAAAACACTTAACCCCAATTAAAGTTTTAAACTAGACTGCCCCTCGCAAAGCTTATTTCTCAAGTCTTTAACGTTAGAGTCATCAACGTATTCTGAAAAGGTCATGTGACGATCGATTATCCCATTTGGTGTAAATTCAATAATCCTATTAGCAATGGTATCAATAAACTGATGGTCATGAGACGTAAATAACACAACTCCCTTAAATTCTTTAAGACCCGTATTCAAAGATGTAATAGCCTCAAGATCCAAATGATTAGTTGGTTGATCCAACAACAATACATTAGCTCCACTAAGCATTATTTTTGAAAGCATACATCTAACCTTTTCACCTCCTGAAAGTACACTAACTTTTTTCAAAGCTTCATCCTGACTGAAAAGCATTCTTCCTAAAAATCCCCTAATATAGGTTTCATCCTGTTCCTTTGAATACTGCCTTAACCAATCCACCAAACTTAAATCCAGTTTAAAATATTTTTCGTTATCTTTATTAAAATAGGCAAATTTAACTGTAGAACCCCATTCGTAATGTCCCTTATAATCCCTATCCTCATTACTTATTATGTCAAAAAGAAAACTTGCTGAAATTGGGTTGCCCAAAAACACAACCTTTTGCCCAGGCTCAACCACAATATTAAACTTATCTAGAATACGTCGCCCCTCAAATTCTCTAGTTAAATTTTTAATTGCAAGAACATTTTTTCCAAGTTCTCTCTCGCTCTTGAAGTTAACATAAGGAAACTTCCTAGAAGAAGGCTTTAAATCTTCAATTTTAATCTTTTCAATTAACTTTTTTCTTGAAGTAGCTTGCCTAGACTTCGATGCATTACTTGAAAATCTCTGAATAAAAGTTTTAAGTTCTGCAATTTTTTCCTCAGACCTTTTCTTAGCATCTTTTAATTGCTTATTCAAAATTTGACTAGTTTCATACCAAAAATCATAATTACCAAGATAAACTTGAATTTTTCCATAATCAATGTCAACAATATGAGTACATACCTGATTTAAAAAATGCCTATCATGAGATACAACAATTACAGTATTCTCAAAGTTGATCAAAAATTCTTCTAACCACTTAATTGACTGAATATCAAGATTATTAGTAGGCTCATCAAGAAGTAATATGTCAGGATCACCAAAAAGAGCTTGCGCCAAGAGTACTCTCACTTTTAAAGCTCCCTCAATATCCTTCATTGAGCTACCATGCGCTGCTTCGTCTATACCCAATCCTTTAAGAAGAACCGACGCCTCAGATTCAGCCTCATATCCACCAAGCTCAGCAAATTCGGCCTCAAGTTCCCCAGCTCTAATGCCATCCTCTTCGCTAAAATCAGCCTTTTCATAAATCTCATCCTTCTCCCTTTGAACATCATAAAGCTTCTTATGTCCCATGATCACAGTATCGATTACCTTAAAATCATCGTATGAAAACTGATTTTGCTCGAGAACAGCCATTCTTTGATCTCGAGGAATAAAAATATCACCCTTATTAGCCTCAATAGCTCCCCCTAAAACTTTCAAAAAAGTACTCTTGCCCGCTCCATTAGCCCCAATTATTCCGTAACAATTTCCAGGAGAAAACTTAATATTTACATCCTTAAACAGAACTCTCTCTCCAAAAGCAACTTCTAAATTACTTACTGTTATCAACCTATCTCCCCACCTCAAATTGTATTTTTTATTAAGAGAATTATCCTTGAAATCAGGAGAAGTTTCAAGCATACCCCAAACATATTGACTTAACGTCTCATTTTTCGTAGTATTAATACTATCAAATTAGGGGGATGTTTTAGATGAAAAATATTAAACCTTTAGCTGATAGGGTGTTGATTAAGGTGAAAGAAGCTGAGAGTAAGACGATTTCTGGGTTGTACATACCGGAGAATGCGAAAGAGAAGACAAATGTTGGAACGGTTATGGCTGTTGGTTCTAGTAAGGAAGAGATTACTGTTAAGGTTGGTGATGTTGTGCTTTACGAAAAGTATGCTGGGGCCGCTGTAAAGATTGAGGATAAGGAACATCTGATTCTGAAGGCAAAAGAAATTATAGCTATTATAGAGGAATAAACGAAGGGACTAAGTTTTTGTCTTAGTTCCTCTGTTTGGAAGTTTTAGGCTTATTTATGGTTCATATTATTCTAATCAAACAGATCGGCTTGAACTACGGTGGATTGTGGTCTGGTCTTTAAGAGTGGTGGCTTTTTGGATTCGAGATCTTTGGTACTTCTTGGATATTGGTTGGGTGCGTGTGGGTGAACTGGTGTTTAAAGGACGGACCCTTTATTCGAGTAGATTTGAGGATGTTTATTACCATCCTCAGTTTGGTCTCGAAGAAAGTATTCATGTGTTCATTGAGGGCTGTGGCTTGGACACTGATCTGGTGAGTTTAAAGGCTGTAAATATTGGGGAATTGGGATTCGGAACTGGACTTAATTTCATAGCGCTTTTGAAGTGCTTGAGGGAAAATTTAATAAAGACAAGGGTTAATTACTATTCGATCGAAGGGTTTCCACTAGAGAAGGAAAAAATTAGGCAAGTATCTAGATTTTTTGATAAAGAGTTGGGGTATTTCAGGTTATTACTCAAAAGATACCCGAGTCTGCCTAGGAAAGACGTAAAGGTAAGAGTAACAGAAAATGTTAATTTGAAGATACTGATTGGAGACGCCAGGAAAAAGCTTAAAGAAATTCCTTGTTGTATGGACTATTGGTTCATGGATGGGTTTAGTCCAAACAAAAATCCGGAAATGTGGGGTGGAGAAATTTTTAATTTAATTTCACAAAAAAGCAAAGGTGGAGCGAAACTTTCAACGTTCTCTTCAGCAAAAATTGTAAAAGATGGTTTAAAGCTTGCAAGTTTTGATTACTCTAGAGTGAAAGGTTTCAATAATAAAAGACACATGATAAGGGCACGAAAAAAGGAAAAGAAGGTAGGCGAAATCTAATTAAATCTTATCCGATACCCTGGAGTTAAGAAACCCCTGAGTAACCGGTACACTTTCTGTCACGTAATGAAGACGCCCTTCCCCCCCCCCCAAAGTTGCATTACTTGCTCAAATTGTTGATATAATTGCCAATTTTTGAGGTAAAAGAATCGAATTCTTCCAATTTTGATTTTTCAATCTTAATGATCTCATCGGGTGCATTTGATAAGAAATTTTGATTTTCAAGCTTAGATAAAGTCGAAGCCTTAAGCTTCTCGTACTTATCTAATTGCTTAGATAGCCTTAAAAGCTCTTTATCGATATCTATTAAACTCTTAATATCTGCAAAGCTTTCAAAACCAACATTAGGCACACCTATCATATTCTCATAATTTTCGTTGTAAAAAATTAAATCAAAATTAATAAGTTTCTTTGCAATATACTCATGCTTCTTAAAATAGCTCTCATATTTGAAAGTATTATCAAACCTTAAAGCAACATTCATCTTAATATTTGGTACTATGTTAAATTCACTTCTAAGAGTTCTAATAGACACAATGAAATCCTTAAATGAATTAAACCTTTTAAACTCTTCTTCAAAATTTTCCTGACTCACAGCCTCTGGATACTTTGCTAAAGCTAATGCACCCTTTGAAGATGGAAGTTTGGAATAAATCTCTTCAGTAATAAAAGGCAGAAAGGGATGCATTAAAAATAAAGATTTTTCAAGGAAAAAAATCAACTTAAGAATAGTCATATTTTGAATACAACTATCCCCACTGTTTAAATTAATTTTACTAATTTCAATATACCAATCACAAAAATCACTCCAAAAGAATTCATATACCGCCCTTGTGGCCTCATTATACTTATACCTTTTAAGTGCCCCTTCTAGAGAAACAATAGTAGAATTCAAACTTGCAAGCAACCACTTATCAACACTATCTAACTCTAATTTACCTGATACATCCTTTCCCTCTAAATTTGATAAAATAAACCTAGATGCATTAAATACTTTATTTACAAACCTAGCGCCAAACATAAAATCCTTAGTATCAATATTTAAGTCCTGACCTTGCACAGATAAAAATGAAATAGTAAAACGCAAAGCATCACTTCCGTATTCATTGATAATCTCGAGAGGATCTATTCCATTACCCAAAGATTTTGACATCTTTCTGCCCTGTTTATCTCTTAAAAGAGGCGTTATGTATATCTCCTTAAAAGGCACTTGACCCGTAAACTCAAGACCTGCCATCACCATTCTTGCAACCCAAAAAAATATTATGTCATAAGCAGTAATTAAAGTATCTGTGGGATAATAGTCCTTAAAATCCGGCGTAGACTCAGGCCATCCAAACGCGGAAAATGGCCACAGCCATGAAGAAAACCAAGTATCAAGCACATCTGTTTCTCTGGTAAAGTTCCTATCTTTATACTCTTCGCTTAATGCCGGATCAAGTTCGCTAACAACAACCTCGCCTGTCTTACAATCATACCAAGCAGGGATTCTATGTCCCCAAACTAACTGCCTGGAAATACACCAATCTCTAATGTTTAACAACCAATGCTTATATGTATTTTCCCACCTTTTAGGATAAAACCTAATCTCACCTTTTTCTAAGGCCTTTAAAGCACTATCTGCTAGGGGTCTCATTTTAACAAACCACTGATTTGATAAATAAGGCTCAATAACCTCTCCAGACCTATGGCAATGCCCTACTTGGTGTTTATGACTCTTAACATCTACTAACAATCCTTTATCTTTTAAATCTTTTTCTATCCTAGCTCTTGCATCATCCACACTTAATCCCTGATATTCAACAGGAACATTTTCATTAAGTTTGCCATTCTCAGTTAAAATATTTATCCTAGGAAGATCATGCCTTTTAGCGATTTCAAAATCATTAGGATCATGCGCAGGAGTTATTTTTAAAGCACCACTGCCAAATTCCATATCGACATAACTATCCCCTATTATCTCAACTTTTCTATTTACAATAGGAATTCTAACATCCCTGCCAATTAGGGCTTTATACCTTTTATCATCAGGATTGATGGCAACAGCCACATCTGCAAACATAGTCTCAGGTCTAGTGGTTGCAACCTCAATAAAATTATTATCATCTAACAAATATTTAATGAAATAAATCTTTCCAACAATCTCTCTATATTCAACCTCTTCATCACTAACAACGCTTCCAGAACCAGGATCAAGATTTACAAGATATTCTCCCTTATAAATTAAACCCTTATTATATAAATCTATAAAAGCTTTATTAACAGCACTGCAAAATCCATCGTCAAGGGTAAATCTCTCCCTAGAATGATCATAAGAAGCTCCAAGTCTTTCTATCTGGCTAACAATTATTTGTCTATGCTTATCCTTTAGTTTAAAAATTTCATCAATAAACTCTTTACGAGTAAAATCATTTTTATTCTTCCCAAGATCTTTAAGCTGTTTTTCAAAAACTGATTGAGTCGCAATTCCAGCATGATCTGTTCCAAAAAGCCAGAGGGTATCATTCCCTTTCATCCTCTTATAGCGAATAAGAATATCCTGCAAAGTAAAATTAAGTGCATGGCCCATATGAAGAACACCTGTAACGTTTGGTGGAGGAGCTACCATGCTAAATTTGGGGCTAAGGCCACCATTGGGTTTAAATATCCCATTCTCTAGCCATTTCTTATAAACCCTATCTTCAAAAATATTAAAATCATATTTCTTTGAAAAATTACTACTCATTATTTAACATAATCTCCCTAAAAGCTACCCGATCTAGATTTTCAAAAAGTTCCTCATAATTAGCTGAACTTATAATATTATGAAAATATTCACTATTTCTCTCAACCTCATTAAAATAAATCTTGAAGTATTTCTTAAGTTTGTTAAAATCCTTAGTAAGACCCCAAGTAGAATGAAAATCTTTCACATGAAATTTTAATATATTTAATCTAAAATCCAAATTGTTACTCAAAAAGTTGGAAGAACCTCTTTTAAATAAATTTAAATTCTTAAAAATTCCACGCCCAAACATTACGCCATCAATAGAATAGTCTTTTACAATTTGACCTGCTTGTTCTAAACTTAAAATGTCTCCGTTTGCGATAATTAATGTAGAAGGATTTAACTTATCTCTCAATTTAACAACTTTATCAAAAACATCAATATCTATATCCCCTTCACTTTGATTAACAGCAAGCCTTGGATGCACTGTCAGCATATCAATCCCCAATTTCAGTAAAAATCCTAACCAATCTTCAACTTCAGAACAAAAAAATCCATGTCTTGTCTTTATACTAAGAGGCAGTCCAAATTTTAAACAAGATTCCTTACTAGCCATAACTATTTCATAAGCTAGAGTTTTATTCTCAATTAAGGCGGAACACACCCCCTTCTTAACTATTTTCTTCCTGGGACAACCCATATTAAGATCAATTCCCCAAAACCCTAACTCACCTAGTACTTTTATTGCACTAAAAAAATCATCAGGGTTCTTACCCCAAATTTGAGCAATTAAGGGCCTACTCAATTCATCTTTTTTTGTTAAAACGTGTTGAATTGATTGCTTAGATCCCCTTACAAGCCCCAAAGCAGAAATAAATTCAGTAAAGTAAATATCGGGCTCATCCTTTCCGTTCCCAATTGTATGAATCAAATTTCTAAAAACAGTATCTGTTACATCCTCCATCGGAGCCAATATCATAACTGGGCGTCTAATATTGTTTAAAAAATTCATAAAATAAATATATAATAAGAAAACACTATGGCAAACAAGGATGTGAAATGGATTTCGGAAAAATTAATGAGAGAATAAATAAAGCATATTCTTCGCTTAAAGAAATATCAGCATTTAAACCCAAAACAGCAATAATACTTGGTTCTGGGCTTAGCAATTTAAGTGCAATATGCGAAGATGGGATTGAAATTCCTTATAAGAAAATAAGAGAATTTCCAATATCAACTGTAGATGGCCATAAGGGTACATTAAATATAAACAAAGCTACAGCTATTTTTTCTGGAAGATTTCACTATTATGAAGGGTATCACCCTAAAGAGGTAATAATGCCCATACTGCTTGCAAAAAAGATTGGAGTTCAGAATTTAATTATCACAAATTCTTCTGGGGCAATCAATAGTCAATTTAAAATAAATGATCTTATTTTGATAAACAATCACATAAACTTTATGGGAACCAACCCCTTAATAGGAGAAAATGACAATAACTTGGGTGCCAGATTTCAAGAATTGAACTCAATTTATAGTAATTCAGACTTGATGGAATTAACAAGAAGTATTTATAAGAGTATTTTCGAAGAAGATATTAAAGAAGGTATCTATCTTGCTGTCTCGGGTCCTTGTTATGAAACAACAGCCGAAATAAATTTTTTGAAAACAATAGGCGCAGATCTAGTTGGAATGTCAACCGTCCCTGAAATGATTATTGCAGCATATCTTAAAATGAATACGGTAGCAATTTCAAATGTCACAAACCTGGCATCGGGCATGCAAAAGGACCCTTTAAGTCACGAGGAGGTTAAAATAAACTCAGCAAAGGCATCCAAGAAATTCGAAAAATTATTGAGAGGAATAATTAATAAAGTTGAATCTAGTTGAATACATACTAAAAAAAATTGAACTAAATATCAAAGGATTTGCAAAAAGGAAACCACAGCTTAAGATGATAGAAGAAGTAAGTAAAGCCTTTGAGAATGAAAACTTTCTAGTTATTGAAGCGCCGACTGGAACTGGCAAAAGTCTTGCTTATTTAATCTCTGCTATTGATTTCATTCAAAAGACACAAGAAAAGGTCATAATCTCAACAGCCTCCATTAATCTTCAGGAACAACTCATTAAGAAAGACATTAGATCTTTAGAGGAAATAATTCCTTTCAAAATAAAGTTTGGACTTATTAAAGGAATGAGAAACTATCTGTGCACTCGTCGGCTTGAAGAATTTGAAAGAAGTCTATTAACATACACGGTTAACAAAAAAAATTTAGAATCACTATTTTATTGGGCAAAAAATACAAAAACTGGTGATAAAGATGAACTCAACTTTATTGATGAGAAAATATGGGAAGAAGTATCAGCTAGCACTGAAACATGTTCGGGCATGACTTGTCCTGATGAAAATAAATGTTTTTTTAAAAAAGCAAGGAGAAAAGCAATAGAATGTGATATTATCATCACCAATCACCATTTACTTCTAAATGATCTTTATATAAGAAACGGGATATTAACAGAAAAGGAAAATTTTGAGGATGCCTCTGAGAAAGAAGAATCAGAAGAGGAACTTAACTTAATCTTACCCAATATAAAAAACATAATAATTGATGAGGCTCATTATTTAGAAGAGGCTGCTAGATCTCTATTTAGTCAATATTTTTCAAGAGTCTTGATAAAACAACTTTTTATAAAAATAGATAAAATAATTAGAAGGCAAAATGTAAGGGGTGTGTACAAAAAAAATTTTGAAACTGCAACCATGTTAAGTTTTGAAAACATAGATTATATAATAAGAACAAATGAAAACTTCCCTTCCGTTTTCAGAATAACTAGCGACACACATGATACCGATTTTTACATACGAATTAAAACACATTTAAAGGACATCGTTTATAATCTAGAAAATTATCGAACAGCTATGGGATCAATACTACAGGAACTCGAACATAAAACAGCAAAAATTGAACTTGAAAGGCTAATTAGAAGTATAGAAGAAAAAGAGACATTAGTTAAAAATTTTCTATCCAAAAACAAATATGACAATCTTTGTTTTTGGATAGAAAATAAAAAGAATATAGCTACATTTAAAACATCAGAAATTAATTTAGGTCCTGGGCTGAATAAAATTATGCATAAAAGAGCTAGAAGAATAATTTTCACCTCAGCTACCCTGCTTATAAATCAATCATTTTCATATTTTTTAAACCAAACGGGACTAAACCTGAGTGATAAAGACATAAAAATAGAAAAATTGCCATATTCTTTCTCCTATAAAGAAAGATCAATGTTGGCAGTTACGTCTGACATTGAAACTCCCGATAATGAAGAAAAATTTTTAAGTCAATCAATGCAATATATTAAAGAACTTGTACTAGTGAACGAGGGCGGAACTTTAATTCTTTTAACATCATTTAAGAGCTTAAAATATGCAGAAACAACAATTAAAGACTTTCTACTTAAAAACGATATCAATCTTTTCATACAAGGAGATTTACCAAAACATGAACTGATAGATTCTTTTAAAAGATCGCAAAAAAAAGGTGTGCTCATAGGTATTAAGAATTTCTGGGAAGGAATCGACATTAAAGGAGACAAACTAACAATGGTAATAATGCCTAAACTTCCTTTTCAAACCCCTTCAGATCCTATTTCAATAGCAAAGAATGAACTGGCTACCAAAATGAGAGAAAATTTCTTCACAAAAGAAACGCTACCACAGGCAATAATGAAATTCAAACAGGGGTTTGGAAGACTAATTAGAGATTCAGCAGACTACGGAATCATAGTCTGCCTTGACAAAAGAATCTTCCAAAAGACCTACGGGAGACTCTTTCTACAATCCTTACCCGACATCGAAGTACACTACTCAAAGTTTGAAAACATAAAACTGAAAATAGATACATTTTTCCAAAGAATAAAACAAAATTCTATTCTATAGTTAAACTCTCCCCTGGAATCCTAGTCTTTCTTACCAAAACATCCTTGTAGCCTGTAGATTTAATAAGTTCGACATCCTTATGTACATCATCAGCAACAGTAGGTATAAAAACTGTAAAAAAAGACCCATGAGCATTTATTAAAACATTTAAACCAACCTTCCTCAGTGTCCTGTAAGCTCTCTCGGCATAATCCTTCGTTTTATAGGATCCAACCTGTATATAAAAATCCGGCTCCACGTCAGATCCATCTAAAAGTTTCTCTGCAACAATATTCTCATTCTTTTCCACAGGAACATCTCTATCCGATTTTAAACTATCACTAGAAGGAACTATCCTAGAAGAATCTAGCCTACCAAGAGCTTCATCATCTTTTTTATTTTTTGTCGCAAGCTTGCCTCCATCGAGCTTCTCCACCACCTCAATTTTCACAGGAGCAACACCTATTCCTAAAAAATCTAGTTTCTCAGCAGCCGACTTAGATAAATCAATTATCCTATCCTTCCTAAATGGCCCCCTATCATTAATTCTTACAACAACAACCCTATTATTTAACAAATTAGTAACACGCACAACAGTATTAAATGGAAGCTCCTTGTGCGCAGCAGTAAGAGCCGTCATATCAAATTTTTCACCATTAGCTGTAGTCTTGCCATGAAAAGCCTCCCCATACCACGAAGCAAGCCCAACAGTAGCACTATCCAACCTAATAGGAACAAAAAATAAAAAACAAAAACCAAGGACAGAGTTGCCGAGACTAAGAAAACTTCTCATAATGCTCATTATAATATAAAACATAGGATTTTCAACAGGAAAATTAGGCTGAAAGTTAACCACAAATTGCCTATTTGTAAATTTTTTGCTTTAATGAGAAGTGATTTAATAGAACGACAGATTAAAAATAATAAAGAAGAGCATGGGCATGAGACAAGGCGATGAAGACCGAACTGATAGAGAGTGGTGACATAAAAAGAGCAGCACGCCTTATAAAAGAAGGCGAGTTAGTTGTATTTCCTACAGAGACAGTATATGGGCTTGGAGCTAATGCATACAATAACGAAGCTGTGGGGATGATCTTTGTTGTCAAGAAGCGCCCCATTACCAACCCATTAATAGTACATGTTGATTCAATAGAGCAGATAAGAGAACTTGTATCCTATATCCCAAGAAGTGCAGAGATCTTGATGCACAAATTTACTCCAGGACCCATGACATTTGTACTCAAGAATGCAGGTAGGGTATCTAGACTTGTATGCGGTGGTCTTAGTAGCATTGCGATAAGAATACCAAGAGACCCTGTGGCATTAAGCTTAATTAAGATGAGTGGTGTCCCAATAGCAGCGCCTTCTGCTAATCTATCAAAGCGCCCCAGTGCTACCAATTTTGCAATGGCTAACAGAGAGCTTAATGGATTAGTTAGAGGAATAATTAAGCATGATGGACGCTCAGATATTGGAATAGAATCAACCGTTGTAGGCTTCACCGAAGCTGGGGACGTGTTAATCTTGCGACCAGGGGCTGTTACAAGAGAGGCAATACAGGAATCATTGGATCAAGAATTTAGTGTAGAGCATGCCCTTGAAGGGGAAGCTGCCGCGTCTCCTGGTAACCTACTAGAACACTACAGACCACGAATACCTGTTTACTTATTTAAGAGGCAAGATAACATAAGGAAATATTTCCTAAACTGGGAAACAAAAATACTCATTACAAGAGATACCCTTAATTCATATTGGTTTGGCAAGTTTCGGACCACGGAAAACATGCGTGTATACAATACACTGGATGAGTATGCTTCTGAGATGTACAAAGAATTTGTAGTCTCTGAGAGGTCATACAGACAAATACTTGCAGAGTACACGCACAACAGTGGTCTTGGTTATTCAATTAATAATAGACTCATTAAGGCTAGTTTGAACAAATTTATCTCTTCTTAGATTGTTCCATCAGGGATTTGACTCGTTCAAATTCGTTTTAATCTTAGTTATTGATTCTCTTTCTTTTATCTTTTCAACTACGCCAGACACTAACATTTGTCTACTTTCATACTCGTAGAGTGTAAATTTTAACGACGAACTTAAGGTACCAGTATTTTCATTCTCTAATTCCTGCTAATAAGTTAAGATTTTCGTATATGTAATTAATCTTATCTGTTTCTCTAGTAATCGCTTAAGTGAGTACTACTACTTATGCTTAACCTTCATTGATGCTTGGTTCATACCATGGACAGCACCGCACAGTTTACTCAAAGCACCTTTAAACCTGTCGGGTGCATTGGGTACAGCGTCTCTTAATTCTGAAAAAGCACCCCCTCTTCCAACAAAAATATCAACTACATTGTCCATAAGGTTCCTAACACAGTCCTTAAGGCCATCCGTGCTCACTGTTGAAGTGTCACTCTTTGAATGCCGACCTTGCTTCTCATTAATATCACGCATACAATACCCAGCAACATCACCAAAAGCCCCCACGACTCGCCTAACCTCTGCCATTGTTTTATTACCATCCTCTATCATCTTTTCAAGCTTACCAGCTAAACCTAACTTCTGCTTAGCAGTCTTAATGCTCTCCAAAACTAGGCTTGCAGTAGCATTTCTGTATCCAGCACCCACTAGAGATTTGAAAGCTAAATCAAGCTTCTCAGTTGATTGCTTAATCTCATCAATAAGCTCGGACTTCTTCTTGGCATCTTTCTTAGTACTTTCAAAGGTAGCAGCAGTACTACTCTTAGCCTCCTCTGCAATCTTGTCAAGCTCATCTTTACTTAAAGCCTTAACCTCATCAGCAGACTTACCAGTAGCCCTACTAACCTCATTCACAGCCCTTTCTGCTACAACCTTAATATCCTCAACGGGTTTCTTGATCTTAATCTTACCACTAACTTCAGCCCACCACTCGCAGCTGGCAAACAACATCAATACCGAAATACTTACTATTACTCTCATATGCATAACACACCTCTCCCATCAAAGGATACCTCACAGTGGATAATAAACAATTTAAGAATCATGGAAGGGCCTTAGTCATGCTACAAACCCGACGTGACTGGGTCGCAGGGAAGGCATCACACAAAATAGTTTCAACAAGAGGTATGCTTTAGAATCAATACACATAACAAAACATCTCTCCCACACTCCAAAAGTACTGGATGAGAAGTAGCAAATAAGTTGAGAATAAGGACAACAAAAGACCTTATGTCACCGTACTTGTCCGCTTATTGATCACAACTCCATAAGGTACACGAAAAAGTTTTGCAAAAAAGACGATCCTGCCTGGGGATTGCTTTTTGTAAAATTTCATCACCAAAGCTTCACCCTTAGCCAAGCTTCAGACCATACAAAAGGGGTCTGTAAACGCTGAAAGAACATACAAACACCTGCAGAGCACACAGAAGGAAGCACCTCGAGTACTCAAACAACAATAGGGGTAAGCTCATCACTAGTTAGAGCATACTATTTGAAATAATTCCAGCCTTTGCTGCAAACATAAATTTTTAATTAAAATAATCATGGATTAGCATAGTATATTCAAGAGGAATTTCTTCCTCGTAAAAGGCAACACCTAAAGCCAAAACTTTACCATTGGGAGTCTGAATAACACTTAAATTCCTTGCTTTTCCCTTAATAAGCACCTCTTTATCCGCAATATTAAAATTCAAGATCAAGTCTATTTCCTTCTCCTCCACTTCCTCATAATCAAAATAAGAAATCAACAACGCCCCTCCATAAGACAAGTCTTTAATCAGACACCTATGCTTAACCCCATTAAATTCAATAAAAGTCCTATCAGAGTTGAGCCTAAGTTTTCTGAGTGAATCCTTATCAACAACAATACGCTCATGTATTCTTTGATTCTGCCCAATCTTTAAATCAAGGAGCTTACCAACCTTAATAGCAAACTCCTCCGGCATAGGAGATAAAAAATCTAAAGTTAGCAAATTATAATGTCTCTCTTGCGAAGGATAATCAGACGTATTTGCCAATCTAACAGATAAGGGTGAAATAAAAAAAGAATTATCTTCAAAATCATCAAATCTTTTAAGTTGGATATTCCCTGTATTTTTGTTTTTAGCTAAAGTCGGCAACACTGTATCTTCCTGAAAAATAATCTTAATACTGTTCATAGAAACAGAATAAATCACCCCATACACTACATAGCTGCCAACTTTCATCTCCACAGTGTTTCTAATATTAAGAAAACTGCTTATCTCGGTACTCATTTTAATTTCTTTGCCTCTATACTTAGACTCATAATCTTTTATTTTCCTAGACAAAAGCATAAACTTCTCCTTCCAATCTAACAAACAACAAAAACACAGAACAATTTAAAACTGACACTTAGGAACCCACTGAAACGAAATTCGAAACCTCCAGACTATCCACAAATCATTTAAAATAATTCCATTTCAAACGCCAGACATAACCCAGCCTCTTACAAGTTACTACAATAAATTCAGAAATAAAACTTCCACCACAAGAACTCGATTACACTGAAGAAAAATAACGAACAAATACTCTTAAGATCCATACTTTCATTTATTGCTAACTTGCATCACAGAATACATATAACACACATGAAGAAGAAGTATAGCAACATTTTCGTGTTATCACAACCAAAGAAAACTATTTATTAATTCTACTTTATTTATAGTATAATTGTTCACAAGGATGTAGCTTGAAAGGTCTTAATTTAAATAACAAAGGGAATATACTCCTTTATTTGACATACTTTGTTACTAGCTTTTGTATTGTTCTGCTCTCGGTTGCGATAGTTGGAACCGTTAATATACAGAAAGACAAAAACTTCGGGGAATCAAACCCTGCTATACCCTCAAAGCTTTTTGATGCTAACGGCAGAATAATTACACAATTTATATCCGATGAGAACAGGGAACTACTTTCTTTAAAAGAAATGCCTGACAACCTAATAAAAACTCTATTGATACGTGAAGACACAGATTTTTATTCTCACAGAGGTTTTTCCTTGATAGGAATGCTACGAGCTGCATTCAATATTGTGCTTGGTAGATATTTCTCAGGAGGGAGCACCTTAACACAACAGCTAGCAAAACTCCTCTACACTAACCAAGCAAAGAGATCTGTTTTAAGAAAACTAAATGAAATTTGGTGGGCTATACAACTTGAGAAAAAACTATCAAAATACGAAATACTTGAGAGGTATTTAAATAAAGTCTATTTTGGAAACGGAAATTACGGAGTAGTAGCAGCGGCTTCTTTCTTCTTTAACAAGAGTGTTAGAGATATTAACACCGCGGAAGCTGTTTTAATGCTCATACAATTACCAAATGCAAAACTTTATTCTCCATTCTACAATCCGGAATTCTCTAAAAAAATACAGAGGGCAGTATTAAATCAAGTTGTAGCTAATGGAATAATTAGTCCTGAGACGGCTGAAAGAGAGTTTAGTGAATATTGGGAAAATTACGATTGGACTCGTATGGCAGATACGTCTGCTGTCTCGTACAAGGAAGACAATGCCCCTTATTTTTCGGAATACATAAGGCAAAGGGTCGTTAGGCATCTTCCAGCTGGGGCAAACGTATATAAAGATGGGTACTCCATTTTTACAACGCTTGATCTTGATGCACAAAAGTGTGCAGATAGGGTTACCCGCGATATGATTTTTAAGGCTCGAAAAATGTACAACTCTACCAAATTGTCTGAAACGATAATAATTAATTCAGAAATAGTCCCCGTACTTGACACAATATCTGATTTGTTTGGTATAGCAAGTACTAGAGTGAATGGTAAGCAATACAGAAAGCTCAGAACAAAAAAATTCTATGAAGACAATATTGATTTAATTGCAAGTTTTGCAGCAGTCTTGGGTGCTGATTTAGTAGACAAAGCAACAAAAGAATACACAATGAGAAACAGAGTAAACCCAAACTCTGTAGTGCAACCAGAGGGTGCATTCATAGCTATAGACACAACAACAGGAGCTATAAAGGCAATGGTTGGGGGAAGCGGATACAACAAGGGAAGCGAATTTAATAGAGCGACCCAAGCAAAAATACAACCCGGCAGTGCATTTAAATCCTTATACTTTTCAGCTGCCATTGATCTTAAAAAGATTACACCCGCTACTATGTTCTCAGATTCTCCCGTAGCCTTTTTTAATGAAACAGGGGATGTTTATGCTCCTGAAAATTATGGAGGAAAATGGAGAGGAAGTGTATTAACGCGTAAAGTTTTGGCTCTATCTTTGAACATCCCATCTCTTAGGATATTAGATACATTAGGATTTGAAGATGCGATCAATTACTCTGCTAAATTACTTGGGATAAAAGATCAAACTGAGATTAACAAAACATTTCCCAAAGTTTATCCTCTTGCGCTTGGTGTTATCTCAACATCTCCAATACAAATGACAAGAGCATTCGCAATTTTGGGCAACAATGGCAGGGAAGTGGAACCATACGGAATAAAACACATTGAAGACAGGAATGGCAAAATAGTGGCAAATGTAGAATCTGATATCTTAACCAAGATAAAAAACAAGGGAGCTAATGCACAAATAGTGTCTCCTCAAGCCGCATATATTATGACAGACATGATGAAGTCAACAATTCAATATGGAACTTTAGCAAACCAAAGATACACAAACCTTAAGGATTTCAGTTCTGATATTGCAGGAAAATCGGGAACCACACAAAACTGGGCGGACGGATGGGCAATAGGTTACTCTCCTTACATAACAGCGGCCCTTTGGGTTGGTTTTGACAAAAAGGGATATTCACTAGGTACAGCCGGTACCGGAACAGGTCTTGCTGGTCCTAGCTGGGGTAAATTTATGTCGGAGTATCATAAGAATTTGCCCAAAAAAGTTTTCATAAGACCCGCAGGAATAATCAACGTCGCTGTACAAGCGGAAACTGGATTGTTGCCAGAAGGAGTACCAAACGAAAAAATAATAAATGAAATATTCATAGAGGGCACTCAGCCATTTAAGAAGTCAAAATATTACGAAAACCAATCTGATTTTTTAAACAAGATGGAATTTAATGTGTATGGGATCGATAATATTGACAACAATGATGACATAAATATTGAAACACATGAATTTGAATATATAAACTACGATTTTGATAAGATTAATGAAACAGAAAATAAAAATCAAAGCAACTTAAATAAAGACAATAATAATTTGGAAGGCATACATGATAACGAAATAAACTCTCAAGAAACACAGGATACGATGAAAAATGATAGTGCTGATTTAGATGAACTAGAAGAAAAACATGACTCAAATTTTAAAGAAAACGATATAAAAAGAGATGATTCTATTCCTTTCGAAGACGTAAGCAAAGATGTCAATGGGGAAAATATTCAATTGGATTAGTAACAATGTTAATGGATTTAGAACAAATAAAGATAAAAGTTAGGATCCGACAAGGAACTGGAGGAGATACAACAGCTCTTAAAGAAAGCATAAAAAAGCATGGTTTGCTTTATCCAATAATCATAGATAAGAACAAAAATTTAGTAGCAGGATTTAGGAGATATCAAGTTTTAAAAGAACTCGGTTATAAGGAGGTTGAGGTTAAGGTAATACCCACAGAAGATAAAAAAGTTCTGCTTGAAATTGAACTCGATGAAAATAATACTAGAAGATCATTGACAAGAAGTGAGACAAATGCCGGGGAAGAGCAACTGAGAGTCTACTTGGAAAAGAATATAATAATAAAATTTTTAAAATTTATTATTTTAAAACTAAAAAGATTCTTTAAAAGAGTAAAAACACGCTAAAATTTAAGTTGTATAACATTTATGGGAGGAGATATTGTGCCTAATTATCAAAATCTTAATAAGCTTAAAAATTTTCAGGAGCTGTCAAAAATCAAACCCGAAGTATTAAGTAAAAATTTAACTCCAGATAGAATAGAGAAATATGATATCAAGATAGACAGTAATTTTGTGAATTATAATTACGCTGCAAAACAAATTAATGAGGTCCATCTAGAAATATTTCAAAACTTAAGCGATGAAGCAGAATTAATAGAAAAATATAGGGAAACAGTTAATGGAAGCAATGTTAATATCAGTGAAAACAGGAAAGTTTTACACCATTTAACAAGAGGCCTTTTGTATTCGGAAGTAACAGAAAGTGGTGAAAACATGAGAAAATTTTTCGAAGGAGAGCTTAAAAGAATTTTTGAATTTGCAAGGCAAGTCCAAAATGGAACAATTGAAAGCGTAAAAGGTAGGTCCTTTAAAAATGTAGTACAAGTTGGCATTGGTGGTTCAAGTCTTGGGCCAAAAGCATTGTACACCGCGATTAAAAATTATGCTAGGCAGAAAAATTTACATCTAATGAAGGCTTATTTTATTTCAAATGTTGATCCAGACGAAGCTGCTGAAATTTTAAGCAACATAGACCTTGATGAGACTCTGTTTATTGTGGTATCAAAAAGCGGAAATACGCTAGAGACAGCATCTAATATGCAATTTTTGATCAAAAAATTAAAAGATAGCGGGATTAAAGAATACCAGAAACAAATGATAATCATCACTTCAAAGGGAAGTATGCTAGCGCTTGAAAAGGGATATCTCGAATACTTCTTTATGCACGATTCAATTGGTGGAAGATTTTCACCAACTTCTGCTGTTGGGCTTGCACTTATCACCCTTTGCTTTACAGAACATGTTACAAAAGAAATACTGAGAGGAGCTCATGAAGTTGACATGAGGGCATTAAACAAAAATATAAGAGAGAATGCCCCTCTTCTGGCGGCCCTAATTAGTATATACGAAGGCAACGTATTAAATTATAGCAATAACTGCATTATTGCATATTCAAAAGCAATGGAAAATTTTTATCTTCACCTACAACAACTTGAGATGGAAAGCAATGGAAAGAGTGTGAACCGGTTTGGAGAGGAAATAAATTACAAAACGGTCAGAATAATCTGGGGAGGAATTGGAACAGATGTACAACATTCATTTTTTCAAATGCTCCACCAAGGAACAGAGATAGTACCGATGGATTTAATTGGATTTAGCAAATCTCAATTGAAACAAGATGTAATAACAGAGGAGACATCAAACAGCGATAAGTTAAAGGCAAATTTAATAGCCCAAATTATTGCATTCTCTCAAGGTAAAGAAGACAAGAATAAAAATAAAAACTTTAAGGGTGAGAGACCTTCATCATTAATATATTCAAAAGAACTTACACCCTATGTGGTAGGCGCAATACTAGCTCACTATGAAAACAAAGTAATGTTTGAAGGATTTTTGCTTAACATAAATTCATTTGACCAAGAGGGGGTTCAGCTTGGAAAAGTAGTTGCAACTCAAATACTAAAGAAAGGGAGCATCAAAAACGAAATAATAAAATCTTATGAAAAATTACTGCAGTGACAAAAATTTAGAAAGAGTTTAATATATGATGCTATTATATTTATTAAGCAATTATTTAAGCTTTAACGTGAGAGGTGGCATGGATATAACGGTGATGTACACATTATCAAACATAGCGATTATGTTTGGGCTAATAGGACTATTGTATTTTTTTCATAAAAAATATATCTCATTTACAAAAAGAATTTTTGTGGCACTAGGTCTGGGGCTAGTCTTTGGTGCATCTATGAAGTATTTTTATGAATCAAAGCCTTTAGTAATAGAGGAAAGTGTTAAGTGGATTAATATTTTAGGTACGGGTTACATAAGATTTCTTAAATTAATCGTAATACCTCTCATAATTGTCTCAATAATATCCGCAATAGTAAAATTAACTAACACCAAAGATGTTTGGAAAATGAGTTTATCTGTAATATTGGTGCTTGTATTTACAGCAGGAATTGCATCAATAATCGGGATTTATACCTCTTTGTTCTTTAATTTAACAGCAGAGACACTTCAATCTAGTGAAAACGAAATTACGTATGGAAGTAATTTAAACCAAGGGCTTGATCGTCTACACCACACTCCAATTACACAAAGACTGGCTGAACTTATCCCTGAGAATATATTCGAAGATATGGCCGGTATGAGACCAAGTTCAACAATTGGAGTAGTAATATTTGCAGCTCTTGTAGGTATAGCTGCTCTTAGAGTCTCAAGAAAAAAACCAGAGTCAATTGAATTTTTCAAACAAATAATGGCAACAGCACAAGATTTAACTTCGGCAATGCTAGTTTTGATTTTAAAGTTAACGCCTTATGCCATATTAGCAATGATTACAAAAATATCGGCTATAAGCGACACTTCAAGCATACTAAAGCTCGGGAAATTCGTACTTGCTTCTTATGTCGCCATTGGCATCACAATTTTAATGCATATGGTCTTAATTGCCCTTAATAGACTAAATCCAATTACTTTCATTCAAAAAGCGTTTCCTGTACTAACATTCGCATTCATATCTCGTTCTAGCTCGGCAACAATCCCTGTTAATGTAGAGGTGCAAACTGAACAATTAGGGGTTAGCGAGGGTATTGCTAATATTTCCAGCTCGTTTGGTGCTTCGATAGGACAAAATGGATGTGCAGCTCTCCATCCTGCTATGTTGGCAATAATGATTGCCCCCACTCAAGGAATCAACCCGACAGATCCTTCATTTATACTCCAACTCATAGGAATAATAATAATAACCTCATTTGGAGTAGCTGGAGTTGGTGGGGGAGCAACGATGGCATCTTTAATGGTTCTCTCGTCAATGAACCTACCTGTGGAGCTAGTTGGGCTACTAATATCTATTGAACCCCTAATTGATATGGGAAGAACATCTGCTAATGTAAGCGATTCAATGGTTGCGGGGATAATTACTGCTAAAAACCTCAACCAGCTGGATATCAGTATTTATAACAATAAAAATAAGATAGAGAATAAGGAATTTGTTTAAATGAAAGTAATAATTATCGGAGGCACCGCTGCAGGCACCAGTGCTGCTGCTAAAGCAAAAAGAATGGATAAAGAATTAAACATTACTATTTATGAAAAAACAAATACTACGTCTTTTGGTGCTTGTGGACTGCCGTACTTCATCGGAGGCTTTTTCGATGATGCAAACGAAATGATAGCTAGGACGCCTGAGGAATTTGAGCGAAGTGGCATATCTGTGCGGACTGAACATGAGGTTATTCAGTTAGACATAAAAAGTAGTACTCTTAAATTAAAAAATCTAAAAACGGAAGAAGTGTTTATTGATACATATGATAAATTAGTGATTGCGACAGGAGGGAGGCCTATTATTCCTCCTATTGACAATATTCAACTGAATAATTTTTATACTCTCAGAAACATGAAAGACGGGAAAGAAATAAGAGAACTTTTTAGTAAAAAAGAAATAAATGACATCGTAATTATCGGGGCTGGATATATTGGAATTGAAATGGTGGAAGCTGCTAAGGCCCGAGGAAAAAATGTAAGAGTTGTCCAACTAGATAAGCGAATACTTAGTGAATCATTTGACAAAGAAATCACCGATCTAATGGAAGCAGAGCTAATTAAAAACAATGTTTTGCTTCATACAAATGAATTTGTAAAAAGTTTAGTAGGAAAGGAAAAGATTGAAGGAATCATTACAAACAAGGGAGAATATAAGGCTGACCTTGTAATTCTTTCCACAGGCATACGCCCCTCTACTGAATTTTTAAAAGGGCAACTTGAAACTTTAAAAAACGGTGCTATCGTTGTCAACGAGTACGGTGAGACTAGCATAGGGGGTGTTTATTCCGCGGGGGATTGTGCTACGGTATACAATATTGTAAGCAAACAGCACGATTACATTCCCCTTGCCACAACGGCTAGTAAACTGGGGAGGATAGTAGGTGAAAATTTAGCAGGACAGCGCGTTCCTTTTCGGGGAACGCTGGGGTCTGCATCCATTAAGGTTTTATCTCTTGAAGCAGCAAGAACTGGTCTAACGGAGGAGAGTGCTTCAAGGCTTGGGATGAAATGTAAGTCGGTGTTTATAAAGGATAAAAATCACACAAGCTATTACCCATCTCAGGAAGACTTATACATCAAATTAATTTACAATAAAAAAACAGAAGAGATTATTGGAGCTCAGATAATTGGAAAGGATGGTGCAGCACTAAGGATGCATGCATTATCTCTTGCAATTTATTCAAAACTTACAACAAGGGAGCTTGGAATGCTTGATTTCGCATATTCTCCACCTTTTTCAAAAACCTGGGACGCGCTGAATATTGCAGGCAATGCAGTAAAGTAGATCAACTAAATAACCACCATCAGTACAGGAAAAGAAGTCTAGAGAGATTATGTTATAATTAACCTGTGTCGATTGATGCGATGTCTGTTGAGATTGCAGTAGAAATTGAGATATCGTGTTAACAGAGACATAAAGGAGAATTTTAATGAATAAAATGGTTAATGGTGTGTTAGCTTTGCTGGCTTTTGCAATTCTGTCTTGTGATCTTTTGAATCAGGTCGGATCGGGTGCGTCTGGGGGCTCAGTGTCAGTTAAAGAAAACGAAGAATCAGACAGAAAGGGAAATGAAGAATCGGACGGAAAGGACGTGAAAACAAACAAAAAGGATAAGGTAGTAGGTGAAAAAAAGAAGGTGGATGTAGTAGCGAACGGAAACCAAGAACTTCAAAATGCGCCAAAGGGAAATAAACAAGGAGGAGGACCTGAAAGCAATCCAAACCCGACTCTGGGTGTTCCCGGTGCAGATGATGACGAAAGTGAAGATGAGTTCGGTTTTGGTTATTCAAAGGATGACTTTGTAGTGGCGAATGATCCTCCCCAGAAAGAAGAAGAAAAAGAACAAGGGGAATTTGTAGGTCCTTTTGAGCGTGTTGCCGACGGTGGTTCTTTCAGGGTTACAGAGGACCTATACGGTCCAGACACAACAAAGACAGAAAAAGAAAATTAGTCTTTGACAACAGAGGGGTCTTGATAAAGTCAAGGCCTTTCTTTTTTTACAACGACTAGGGCAAATCCCTGTCACACTCAACCAAGTAGAGGCAACTCACCGCACGAACACACAAAACCCTTGCCCAAACAAAAATTTCTGTCCTTAGGTTTGTTAGATTTTATATTCTAGTTCTTCATACTAAATGGCTGCCCAGTACTTGCAAGAACATCTCTCCAAAAGGAACCATTGATATTCACCTTATTTCTATCAATTACTGCCATTTCTATTGGGATATGAACGAACTTCGTACTCCACAAGCTAATCAATAATTTTGTCTTACCTGACATCGCAGCATGAACAGCATTTGAACCAAGACGAGCACAATAAAGAGAATCACTAGCATTAGCCGGTGAACTTCTAATAATATAACTAGGATCGATGTACTTAAGCGTAATTGGAATATGCTTAACATTAAAATATTCAGTGATCTTATCTTTAAGATAAAGCCCAATATCCTCATACAGCAAATTACCAGAATCATCCCTTCTGCGACTACTAGGATCAAAATATTTCTGTCCCGCTCCCTCCGCTATTAATATCACTGCATGAGGAATTTCATCTAAACTCTCTTTTGATAAAAGCCTCTTTTCAAGGTGCTCAAGGAAACCATTGGGCCCTTCAATGTCAAAGTCCAACTCTGGTATTAAGCAAAAATTAACATCATTAGAAGATAAAGCAGTATAGGCAGCAATAAACCCAGAATCCCTACCCATTACCTTAACAAGGCCAATGCCATTATAAGCGCTGTTTGCCTCAAAATGTGCTCCAGCAACAGCAGCAACGGCCTGTTCAACTGCTGTTTCAAACCCAAAGGATTTTTGAACAAACATAAAATCATTATCAACTGTCTTAGGAATCCCTACAACAGCTATCTTTAAATTTCTCCTAGCTATTTCCTCAGCAATTAAAATAGATCCCTTCTGGGTCCCATCTCCACCTATGTTAAAAAGCATATTAATATTCATTCTCTCTAAAGTATCAACTATTTCAACAGGTTTAATCCCTCCCCTTGAGGAGCCAAGAACTGTCCCGCCAAATTGGTTAATATCATCAACTATATCCGGATTAAGCTGAACAAAAGGCGAATTAGATTCTGGCAAGAGACCCTGATACCCAAACTTAACACCATAAATATTACGCACTCCGTATACTTTCCATAAAGTTCTTACAATCGAACGAATAACATCATTAAATCCAGGACAAAGCCCGCCACAAGTGGTAATCGCCGCCTTAACATGCTTTGGAATAAAATATATCTTATCTCTAGGTCCAGCCTTCTCTAAAAGGATATCTTCATACTTATCACAACTTTTTTCATTCTTATAAACACTAAATCTAATTTTATTAGCCTCACTAGTAAAATGCATATGACTCTCACTAGCATAAAAATCAATTAAAGGATTGTTTTGCTTACACTCTCCTAGTCTTTCTATCCTGAAGTCTAACTCCTTATCTTTAATCCTATACATTATATTACTCCTCTGTCATAACCCATTATAAACCAACTAATTTCTAATAAACTGACTCTGATCCTTAATCATATCGTATATATCATCGTAAATATAAGGCGAGCCTTCAATAGGAGACTTAATCAAATTGTGAGAAATAAACTCGAAATACTTATTGAGTTTTGAATTTTTATCAAAATCAATAAATGGAATCCTACTATTAACAGATTCCCTAAAACTCTTAGCAAATGGAACAAATCCAATAAATTCTATTGGTACATTAATATTGTTCTTAACGACATTAATTAAATTTTCACACATACCTATCTCTTCGCTAGATTCTATTCTATTAAGCACAACTCTAGGATAAAAATTATTCATCATCTTCTTAACCTTAAGAGACGAACTTAAAGATATAAGCTCAATTCCTGTAACTAAATCCTTAAATTTAACATTTGATCCTTCTATCTTTTCTTTAAAGAAATTACTAATATATTCACGCTCAGCACTCTTTGGAGGAAATCCTAGATACAAAAGACGATAAAGTGCATTTTTTAAAAATGAATATGCATTAAGTATGGAAGGAGTCTCTGGCACGGTGACCACAATACCACTGTAAGCTACTAAATAAAAATCTACAGTATTATAAGATGTACCTGAGCCCAAATCTATGAAAACAAAATCTGCAACAAGATCCCTTTGAATTGAATCAATTATCTTCTTCTTTATGGAGAAGGGAAGATTGGCCGTCCCCGCATAAAGAGCATCTCCCGGTATTAAATAAAGCCTATTGTAAGGCGTTTCAACAATTAAATTTGAAAAATTTTTTTCACGCTTATTAATAAAAGAGCCTACTCCAAAACCAGTATTCTTAACTCCCAAACATGTATGTAGATTAGAACCGCCAAGATCAAGATCAACCAATATTACAGTCTTTCCCAAACTTGAAAGTTTATAGCCAATATTAGCAACAAAAGAGGTCTTACCAACACCACCCTTTCCGCTTGCAACAGGAATAATCTTAGTCATCCTAAATCCTCTAATCTCTCTTCTTATCTTTATTAAACTTCATGAAATCAAAAAACCTTAAAAACCCCAACTTCTTAGTTCCTTCCTTAAATGAAGCCTCTTCCTCTTTAGAAGCCGCAATTAAGTCTTTAATCAAATCCTTATTATTTGTGAAATTTTCAATACTATCCGGTTTACCACAAATCACAACCTTATCGTCTTTCAAAAAAAAATAATCCCCATCCACAAACTCATACCTAGAATTACTTAAATTTCTAACAGCAATCACTGTAATGCCCTTTTCTCTTCTCAAATCAGCCTCAAGAAGAGTCTTTCCCACATACTCTTTAGGAATAACAGTCTCAGCAACAATAATATCATACCCAATAATATTATACGTCGAAAGATTGGGAGAAACTAACAGCGGAGTCAATCTCCTTGCTGCATCTTTACTTGGGAATATAATTTTCGTAGCTCCAAGGGTTTTCAATATTTCAGCATCATCCCTATCCTCAGTTTTAACACATATTTCTCTTACACCTAAAAGATTACAATAATGAGTAACAAGAGCACTCTTTCCAAGATCATCATCAAAATCAATAATGACAGCATCCGTATCCACAGGGATTACTTTCTTTAAAGCATTTTTAGTAAATTGATCAAGAATGAAACTTTCCGTAGCAATAACATCATATTCCTCTACCAACTCCTTTGATGTATCAACAATAATAATTTGACAATCAAGCTTACTCAAGTCCTCAAGAAGATGCACGCCTAAATTATTCAGACCAATAATAACAAAAGTCTTCACCCCTTATCTAACCCACCAAAATATCTTGTCTTGGTCTTGTAAATTCCTCAAAGCGAACTCTCCGCGAAACAAAAATTGCCATCGAAAAAAGGCCTATTCTACCTGCAAACATAGTAAAGATTATAATTATTTTACCCAAATATGACAATTCTTGAGTAACACCTACCGAAAGACCAACAGTACCAAAGGCAGAAAAAACTTCATACCCTAAGTCAATCACTTTCCAATTACCCCCACCCTCAGCAGCAAGAAGCATGAAAAATGAAAAACACAGAATAAAAATAGCTCTTGCAAAAAATAAAAGAGCAAACCTTATACTGTCAATCGATACCTTATACGATCCTATAATATAACCGTTGCCATCTTGGGTCTTTATTACAGCAAGAATAATTAAAAAAAACGTGGTTACCTTAATTCCACCAGCAGTTGATCCAGGAGCACCTCCAATAAACATGAAAGGCAAAGTAATCATCTGAGTCCTGCTCGTAATAACAGAATTTTCAAGGTAACTAAATCCTGCCGTTCGTGTACTTATCGAGTAGAATATTGAATTTAATATTAAGGTTCCAAGTGAATAGCCTTCATTTACCTTATGAATCTCAGACAAAAAAAATACAACCGCTCCAAAAACGATTAAAAAGAAACTAAGACTAAAGACAATCTTAGCATGAAGAGATAATTTTTTTTTATCTCTAATGGTGTCAGTAACATCACGATACACCATAAACCCGAGTCCCCCGCAAATGATCAAAATAGCTACTACTACTACCGCTTCAGGCACATCCCGCCATGCATAAATACTCTCAGAATGCATAGAAAACCCTGCGTTACAAAAGGCTGAAACCACAGTAAACAAAACTTCAAAAAACGAAACCCTGACATCTCGTAATTTAAAACAAATTATTATCAACACTAGTCCAATCAGTTCAATTAAAAAAGTTACAAGAAGGATACTTTTCAAAATTTTAATGGGATTATATTCAATATTTGAAAGAGAATATTGCTTAATAATCCTAGCATCTGTCATCTTCAACTTACGCTTAGGTATAAGCAAATAAAAGGTAGTAATAGTTATAAACCCAAGTCCTCCAAATTGGATTAACAACATTATGACCACAAATCCAAAGGTGGAAAAATTTTCAATCTTAACAGTAGTAAGCCCTGTAATACTAACAGCAGACACGGATGTAAACAAAGCATCTATGTATTCCAATTTTTCCTCTCCCTTCCAAGAAATAGGAAAAGACAACAAGAGAAACCCAAAGAAGATAATCAAGACAAAATAACTGAACAGAAGAAATCTATCACTAAACCCAAGTTTTAACATAAAACAACAAAGACACAAAAACGATACTTGTATTTCACCGCAAACATTGAAATACTATCACAATTTTATTATTTTTAATACATGTTAGAAATAGAATCCAAAGCCTTTATCCCAAAAAGGGAAATTAAGAGAATCTTAAAATTAGCCAAGCAAAAATTCAAATTTATCAAAGAAGAATTTAAACGAGATGTGTATTACTGTAACACAAAACAAACAATTAGAATAAGGAAGTCTAATTCTTCAACCGATATTGTAACATTTAAGAACAAACGATTAGATAATGATATAGAAATCAACAAAGAAATTGAATTTGGAGTAGATAATGCAAGTGCTTTCATACTACTTCTAAAAGAAATGAGATTCAAACTTTTATATAAAAAAAACAAAAAGAGTTTGATCTATAAAAAGGAAAACTTAAACATAGAAATAAATGAGGTTGAAAATCTTGGATTCTTTCTAGAAGTAGAAAAAATCATTAGGGATAAAAGTGAACTGCCACTAGCTAAAACGGAAATCTACGAAATCATGGAGGATTTTCAGTTAAAAAACAATATTGAAAAAAAGTCGTATTTTGAACTACTAAGTAATCAACTTGAAATGTAGGGTCTTAGAATCAGAACTCAAATACGCCATTATAAATCCTTCTCTTCCGTACTGTTCAATTTGAGGTCTAAGAGCAAATTGCTGCAATACCTCAGCTTCATTCACAAAATACCAATTATTATTATCAAAATAGATAAGCCTAATATTATTACTATCTTCATAAACTAAGAACAAATTGTTTCGATACTCTATGATATCACTTCTTATGTCGCCTTCAGAATCAATATTTGGACTTATATTGTACCATTTATCACATTCCAAAGTAGAAATACTAACAATAGGCCTACCCTTTGTTACATAACTTACAACAACTTGGTTAGACTTAGCATTGGAAAGAATTCTTATAGAATTTGCCTTAATAGCAGTCTGAGTATTTGTATTCGTCCAAGTTTTTCCCTTATTAATAACAAACTCAGACTTCATATACCCATCTATTTGATAATTATAAAAAATCCCCAAGAAAGGCTCAGAAATGATGCCAATGTTTGAAACATCAACATTAGCATTTCCTTTAGAAACATAAGCACCACCAACACCACTCCAAATACGCCCATATCCTTCATTTGTAACAAAACTTATTTTATATTCTTTACCAATCTCTCTCAAATAAGCTAAATACAAGCTATCTCTTCTGTCAATACTAATATTGACCAAAGATCCGATATTGTCTCTAAATTTAGGACTAATATCAATCCACTTTCTGCTATTAAATTTTTTAACTATAAGTTCTCTAGAAAAGTTATCCGTTCCCTTAGTAGTAAAGGCAACATATAATTCTCCTCTAGAATTGATTGCAAAATCAAAACACGCAACACCAGTAATATTTTCATTAACAGCAGATGACACATCAAACCAACCAATATTTTCAATAAATGCAGACACCTTAATTTTATCACCTGTTTTCATCTGATAAGCAATGTAAATATTGCTTTTATATATTCTTAAAATATATTTTTCAATCTCCAAGTCCAGCCCAAAGACTGGCAATTCCCTTAATAGAAAAGTTTTATCTTGCATTTTGATATGGTTTGGTTTGGCTCTTAAAGAGCTATCGCTTATTATCGATAAATCTAAGTCTGTAAGTACAAGATTAATATCTGAATTTTCAGATGTAATGTAAATCACAGCATAAAGAACATCTTTATCTAATTTAATTTTAACATCCTTCTTTTTTACCTTATCTGTTAAGTATTTCTTCTTTACAACATCATAAACCATATAAACAAAATCTGACTTTAAGGAACTATCAAAAGTTAAGATATAATCGGAGGACTTACTAACTCTTAAATAAACACTCCCCTTCCCGGTTTTACTTGAAATACTTAAAGGAGTCATCTCTGTCAATATCTGCTTCGCCTGAGCATGAGAATAAGAAATAATTAGCAATATGCCCAATAAAATTTTAATTTTCATATTTTTCAAGCTCCAAAAAAACCAACAAATAGTCGATAAAAGACACAATGACTAAAAATGTAGACATAGCATATATTATTCCAATAATAAAAGAGAAATTAAAATTTATATTTAAAACAGCCCCTATATATTTCTCAATCAACATAGTAATTTTCAATTTATCTAGACTATAAAGAAAAAGGCTGGCAAATGTTGCAACAGCGTAAAATAATGATTTTAATTTACCCGAAATTTTAGCTTGTTGAACTATGTTAAATTGGATGATTAAATTTCGAATAAAACCAATGGAAATCTCACGGTACACAAATACCACAAAAAAATAATACGGAGTAATACCCTTATAAAAGAAGAAAACGAAATACGTTAAGTGTTGCAGAACATCTGCATAAGGATCTAAAACTTTCCCCATATTGCTAACCAACCCATACTTTCTAGCAATATGCCCATCGATAACATCTGTTATTTCATTTAAAACAATTAGAACCCAAATCAGAATTAAAAACAAATAAGGATTCCAAAAATCTTCAAGAAAAAATATAAGTAATATGATGAAAGACAATATAATCCGAAAAAAAGTTACCTTATTAGGACTAATCATTCCCATACGACTCAATTTACAAAATCTCCTTAAGCTTTATTTTTAATTTTACAAATTCAAAAGCCTCGGCAAGCCCAAGCCCATTAATCTGCTCATTAGTTCTAGTCCTAATAGAAATCTCCTCTTTCTTTAACTCTCTCTCTCCTATTATAAACATATAAGGTACTTTCTTAGCCTGATATTCTCTAATCTTAGCATTCATTCTTGTATTACAATCATTATCAAGCTTTATCCTAATGCCTCCTTCCCTAAATATGGACAAAACTCTTAGTGCATATTCTTCTACAATATTATTCACAGGAATAATGACAACTTGAAGAGGTGCAAGCCATACAGGAAATGCTCCCCCGTAATGTTCTACGAAAATACCAAAAAATCTCTCAACAGAACCGAGAAGAGCACGATGAATCATAAAAGGTCTCTTATCCTTACCCTCTTCCGTAGTATAAGTCATTTTAAATCTTTCTGGTAAATTAAAATCAAACTGAATTGTACTCATCTGCCATTCTCTTTCAAGAGAATCTACTATTTTAAGGTCAATCTTAGGTCCATAAAAGGCTCCCCCGCCTTCATCAACATCGTAAGAAATATTAAAATCAATTAAAGCCTCCTCTAATACCCTTACAGACATATCCCAATCTTCAACACTGCCTACAGATTTTGCAGGTTTTGTAGAAAGATATGCTCTTAAGTTTGTAAAACCAAATTTATCCCATATATAAAGTGCGAATCTTAAAACTTCCTTAACCTCTGTCTTAACTTGCTCATAAGTACATATGATATGAGCATCGTCTTGAGTAAATCCTCTAACACGCATAGAGCCGTGAAGAGCACCTATTTTTTCATAACGATACACTGTACCAAGCTCAGCCCATCTGAAAGGTAAATCCTTATAAGAGTGCTTCCCCTCATTATAAATCGCAATATGAAACGGACAATTCATAGGCTTAACATAATAACTACTCCTATCCATCTCGATTTTCTCAAACATGCTATCCTTATAAAAATCTAGGTGTCCGGATGTTTCCCAAAGCCAAGATTTACCCACGTGGGGTGTAAAAAGAATGTCATACCCGTTTTTAAAATGTTCTTCTCTCCAAAAATCTTCTATCAAAGTTCTTACCCTAGCGCCATTAGGGTGAAAAAATATAAGTCCTGGACCTATCTCCTCATGAATAGAAAATAAGTCAAGCTCTCGTCCAAGTTTCCTGTGGTCTCTTCTTTTTATCTCCTCCCTTAAGTGAAGATACGCTTTAAGCTCTCTTTCATTATTCCACAAAGTCCCATAGATGCGAGTAAGCATTTTATTTTTTTCATTCCCACGCCAATAAGCACCGGCAATACTGGTTAACTTAAATGCTTTTGGGTCAATTTTACGCATATCATCAACATGAGGACCCTTGCAAAGATCAACAAAATTATGGCTCCTATATATCGAAATCTCTTCTTCAAACCCAAGGTTATTAATTAAATCGATCTTGTAAGGCTGATCTTTAAACAAATCTAAGGCGTGTTCCTTAGTAATTACCTCCTTTACAAAAGAACTACCCGTCTTTAAAATATCTCGCATCTTGCTCTCTATTAACAAAAGAACATCCTCTGTAATATGAGCTTCAAACTCAAAATCATAATAAAACCCATCTTTAATTGGGGGACCTATTGCAATTTTAGTACTTGGAAATAAAGCAAGAACCGCTTCTGCCATAACATGAGCAACTGAATGCCTTTTTTTATACAAAATACCATCTCTGTCTAACTCTTTACCCATAAAAACACCTTTTAAACCCTATCCTTCCAATATCAAAAATCCCCAAATAAAATATACAAAAAAACTTATTAAAAAAACAGACACCAATAAAATACTTAGTCTACTGTCACTATAGACTCAATGTTAAAATAAAGAGCCATAGCCAGAAAGAAGGTAATACTCGAAGAACCCCCATAAGAGAGGAAAGGTAAAGGTATTCCTGTAATTGGCAAGAGACCCAAACACATCCCAACATTAAAAGAAGTATGAAAAAATAAAAGACCCAACACACCCGATAAAACCAAAGACATATACTTATCTCTGCTCTTATTCATTATTATTAAAATCCTGAAAAAGATAAAGAAAAACAAGACTAAAACTGAACCAACTCCCAAAAATCCAAACTCCTCAGCAAGAATTGAAAAAATAAAATCTGTACTCTGAGATGGCACATAATTTGCGTGTGTATAGGGTCCCTTTAAAAATCCCTTACCCAAAGCACCCCCAGAGCCAATTGCAATCTTTACCTGATTTAAATTCCAGCCAGCCCCCTTAAGATCAATATTTGGATCTAGGAAGACTAAAAATCTCTTAATTTGATAGGGTTTCATCATCTTAGAGAGAAAGCTAGACGCAAAGGCAGAAATTAGTAAAATTGAACTTACAAACATAATATAAAAATAAGTAAGCCTAATATTTAGATTGTACTTTGAAATAAAAAATCCTATAACAGCAGACAAAAATACCAGTACCAACACCAAAGAAGCTATGCGAAAATAAAAATTATTCGAAAAAATCAAATATACTATATTACCCATATCTGACTTATACTCACACCAAACAGGTACCACTACAAAGAGAAATGAAAGAAATCCTACCAAAGTAAAATACGAAATATAATGCACATCCACGCCAGCAAAAAAAGAAATAAACACAAATATACTCAAATAAACCACAGCAGTTCCAAAGTCAGGCTGCAAAAACACAAGCGCAATAACAGGTAAAATTAAAAGAAAAGCAAAAATAAAAACAAAAATGCTACTATCATCTCTCCTACTACTGTAGAATTTAGCGAGAACCAATATGCTAACAATTTTACCAAATTCTGAAGGCTGCCCCCCCAACTTCCAAATCCCGATCCAAGATCTTGCCCCATTAACAGTAACGCCAAAAAGAGCAGTAAAAATCAAAGAAACTACTAATAAAAAATATAAAGGATAAATCACCCCCTGTATGATCTTAAGATCATACCTTCCCATTATAAAAATCAAAAAAAAACCAATAAAAACCCATACAGACTGCTTAAAATACTCAATTTTAACCAAAGAACCATTAGAAGCATAATCACTAGAATATATAAGAAAAATCCCAACAAAAGATATAATCGCCAAACTAATTAATGCCAAAAAATCATAACCTTTCCTAAAAACAGCCACTTCACCCTACCTAATATACCATGGCCTATACCCTTTAAGGATATCGTCATAACTCTGATTAGCGAAAATACCTTGCATGATTAAATCCACAGCTTTAGCAGGCCACATATCAGCATTACTCCTTCCTTCAACCAGACTAAAAACAATAACTTGTTCCCCCGGGACACCATTATAGGGAGCAAGCCCTACAAAAGAACTATTCTCAAAACCAGTAACACCAGTCTGACCTGTTCCCGTCTTCCCTCCAACCTCCACTGCCTTAGTAAGAACTGAATTTTTTGCAGTGCCATAAGTTATAACACCTCTCATATATTTTTTTAAAAGCTCAAAAGTACTCTTACTAATAAGACTAGTCTTTCTGAGGATCTCTGGAGAATTTGCAAGAACAATCTCATTAGTATTTCCATCCAAAATTTTATTAACAACTCTTGGCTTATAAACAACACCTTCATTTGAAATCATGGCTACCATATTAGCAACTTGAATAGGAGTGGCATTTAAAAATCCTTGTCCTATTGAAAAATTTACAGTATCTCCACCCACCCAAGGCTGCTTAAAAATTTTTTCCTTCCATGTTGGACTTGGCAAGAGCCCTGATACCTCATTTGGCAAATCAATACCTGTTTTCTCCCCAAATCCATATTCTCTTGCATATTTAAAAATCTTCTCAGCTCCAAGATATTTAAGACCCAATGTATAAAAATACACATTACATGAATGCGCTATAGCCTCTTCTAAATTGACATAACCATGTCCACCACGCTGCCAGCAATGAAAAGTCCTATTACCCACCTTAAAATATCCCGGACAATATATCTTTCTGTCCTTATCTAAAACTTTTTCTTCCAATAAAGCAGTAGCCATGACCAATTTAAAAATAGAGGCCGGAGGATATACTGATTGAACCGCTCTATTTAGAAAAGAATAATCTTCCCTAGAATACTTGTTATAAACATCTTTCATTGAATAATAAGGATAATTGTGAAGAGCCAATACACCTCCTGTTGAAGGCTTTAATACCACCACAGTCCCATACCTCTCCCCTAAAGTATTTTTGGCAAGCATTTGGATATCCTGCATAATGTTTAAAACGATATTATTCCCGGGAGTCATATTCTCTATAATAGAACCACTATCTATCTTCCTCTCCTTAGAATCTACCCTGTACTTAATTAAACCTTCCTTTCCCCTAATATAGCCATCGTAAATCTGCTCAATACCCGATTTTCCTATCGTAGAATTACTATCATATCCTTCAACATTATAAAATGAACGAAGTTCCCTTTGGTTAATTCTACCAACATATCCAATAGGATGAGAATAAGAATCATCCACCAAATAATTCCGCTTAAAAGAATATGACCATAAAATGGCAGGATAATAATTCCTTTTTTCAGATATCCTAAACAACATTTCTGGACTAAGTTCAACTATCTCCACATCCTTAAGATATCCCCTAGGAGCCTCAATCTTAGCAAGAATAAATTCCTGATCCAACTTTAAAGCCCTTGATAAAAAATTTAACATCTCTTCTCTATCTTCCAGAGGCATTCCATAATATTGATCCAAGCCAATCTTTAAAACAAATGCCGTAAGGTTATTTGCGATAACATTTAAATTTGAATCCAAAATCTCACCTCTTGAGGCGTTGATTTTTTCAACTCTGGACAAAAGTACTATTGCTTCTCTATCGTAAAACAAGTGCTTCCCAATTTGCATCTTAAATAAAGTAAAAAGATATATAAAAAACACCAAAGATAAAAACAGTATGCCAAACCTATATCTTTCTTTCAAGATAACCCTCATTTAATATTCCTCCCTGAAAGCATAAAAATTTCGAGTAAAATAACCTAAAATCGGATACAAAAAATTTATAAATACTATATTTACAACAAGATTAAGATTAAATATTTCATAATTAAATCCTTTAAGATCCACAAAATCTGATAACGTCATTGCGACAAACCAAATCATAAATTTCGCAAAAACAAAAAAAAGAGCCATGCTAAACATACTTTTAGGAATTAAAATCTTAATCTTTCCAAGAACATAAAATACTAAAACATAATTAAAGACAAAAAACCCAAGCGGCAATCCTGTAAAATAATCCATAATAAATCCATGTAACACGCTCGATATTAACCCCACATTAAAAACAAAATTCAGAGAATTAAAAATTAAAATTATTAAAAATACATCTATCGAGAAAGAAAAATTAACCGCAAAATAATACTGAAAGACTTGACCCAAGAACACGCTAATGATATAGTACAGGAAAAAAGATATCAATCTTGTACCCTCCTTCCTCCTTTAATCAGAAAAACGTACTCCAATTTATCTAGAACTACCATAGGTTCTATTTTAATACTTAAAAGCGAATTGTACTCAAGAACACTGAAATGAATAATCCTGCCTATATAAATTCCCCCAGGATCGTCACTAAACCCCGCAGTAACTACAGAATCACCTACCTTTAAATCATTTTCAGCCAATCTACTAACATAATTCATCTCAAGATACTCCCCATACCCCTTACCTTCGACAAGACCAATAAACTTACTATTCTGAATTCTTGCAGAAACAAAATTTTCATAGCTAGTCAAGGGTAAAACCCTGGAGGTATGTGCATAAACCTTAACAACCTTCCCAACCAAACCACTAAACCCATCTTGATAAGCAACAGCCACCATATCCTTTTGAACACCGTCATTATAACCCTTGTTAATCGCCATTAAAGAAGAGATATTTGAATAATTCAGATAAATTATTTCGGCTGAAATAAACTCACTAGAATTCGATGAATAAAACCCAAGCTGCTCCTTAAGCCTAGAATTCTCCTGTCTTAACATCTGCACATTTTGAGTAACTATCTCAAGCTGCTGTATTCTCTTCCTATATTCATCTATTTTCTCACCGTAGTTCTTATACTCATTTACTGCCTTAAAAACACCAGCAATAAAACTAAAAAACCCATGCATGCTATCCTGAATATACGAGTTCAGAGTAAAAACAAAAAAATCATCCTTCTTATTTCTATAGCCCCACGAATCATATACCATAAGAAGAACAGAAACTATTAATACACTCAGTACCTTAATAAAATTCTTGAACTTAACAAGAAACTTCATATCTATTCATTGATAAAACTATATATATTCTTACTAATATCTATCCTATTGGCATAATCATAAAATAAGCCAGCCCCAACAGCTACAGAAAGAAGAGGGTTATCTGCAACATAAACCGGCACCCCTGTTTCTTTTGATAAAAGCCTGTTAAGCCCCTTAAGAAGTGCTCCACCCCCTGTCAATATAATCCCACGTTCAACAATATCTGTCGCAAGCTCTGGAGGAGTGGCTCCAAGAGTCCTCTTAACCTCGTCAACAACAGTACCAATAGGTTCCCTTAAAGATTCTCTCACTTCCATAGAATCAACAATTTGCTTCCTAGGAAGCCCCGTAACAGCATCAGTTCCCTTAATGTCTATTGTCTCAACCTTCAAATTATGCGTATCCGGATAAACATTACCTATCTTAATCTTCAACCTTTCTGCCGTCTGCTGCCCAATAATAATATTATGAGCATTTCTCATATATTTTATTATACTCTCGTCAAACTCATCCCCACCAGTTCTAATGGCTCTACTTACCACCATACCACCAAGAGAAATAACAGATATCTCCGTTGTCCCCCCCCCAATATCACATACCATATGACCTGTTGGTTCAAAAATAGGAATATCAGACCCAATCGCAGCGGCCAAAGACTCTTCAATGACCTTAACCTCGCGAGCACCAGCATTCATAGCGCTTTCCTTAACAGCTCTCCTTTCAACCTCTGTAATGCAAGTAGGCACCCCTATCACCATTCTAGGCTTGAAAAACAACTTCTTCCGCGAAAAAATATAACTTATGAAATACTTGATCATTTTTTCTGTGTTTTCAATGTCAGCAATAACACCATCGCGAAGAGGTCTCACTGCCTTAATATTCTCTGGCGTCTTCCAAAGCATCTTCTTCGCATTTCGCCCAACAGCAACAACCCTGTTCCCCTTAGTAACATCAATAGCTACAACCGAAGGCTCACTCATCACCACACCATAATCTTTGATGTAGACCAAGGTATTACAAGTGCCAAGATCAATGCCAATATCTATCAAAAAAGACTTAAATAAATTCAAATAAAGCCCCCTAAAATTCTTCTAAGCTAATTCTAAGCCTTTCCCTCGCTTCCTCTAAATAAGGATTAATGCTCAATGCCTCTCTCCAATATTTTCGAGCTTTAGGGTAATCTCTGTCTCTCCTTCTATATATGTCTCCTATTCTAACATAAACATTAGGATTTAAACTATTAATTTTCAAGACTTTATCATAACAACCAAAAGCGCCTCCGTAATCACCTTGGTCTAGATATATATCTCCATACAGTAAATACACCTTCTGCATTAAATTATCATCGCTTTTCTCGCCACTAAATGACTCATTTTCTTCTCCTATAAATTTATTTATATATTCAACACTCTTGTCAATGTCCCCTATTTTATAGTTAATATATGCCAAACTCCAAAGAACAAGATCTGACTTATTCTCATTATAAGCTTTCATGAAAAAAGTTAAACTGGACCTATAGTCTTTTAAAAGCTGATAGGAGTACCCCAAATATTCAAAAATATCTTCCTTTATGCTCATAAAGTCAAAAGTATTTAAATGCAAGGCTTTATTTAAATACTTAACAGAGAGTTCACTGTAATACTCACCCTTATGAGAATAAGCTTTACCTAAAATATAATAAAGCGAACTCATAGGAATATCGTCATTGATTGACATTAAAAACCTCAGCCGTTCTATTGAATTATCCAAAAAATGGGTTTTCAAAGAACTGTCGTTCAGCATTAAGGAGTAATAAAAATACGAGAACCCAAGGAGTAAATTTAAATTAAAATCAAACTTGTTTGCCCTAAGACCATCCTCAGCATAGTCTATTATTTCCTTATATTCTTTATTCTCCCAAAGAACAAGCAAATTTACTTCAGTGGGCCCAGCTTTTAAATAAGAACTGGAAAACGCCTTAAAATAAGACAGAATATGAAAAATAAAGAAAAAAAACACCAGAACCACAAGCAAGTAAAAAGAATGCCTCAGGTACCTTATCCACATAAAACCCTCCATAAAAAATTAGGCCAACACCCATAAGCCGAGTTCTGTATTATGTCATCATCTATCTTGTCTTTCCATCACTGGAAAAATCATGCAATCCACCCGCAAGTCCTCAAGAGCCAGGAAAACTTGCTTACTTGATTTTGCTCCTAATGAGGTTTGTCTTGCCCCTATTTATCACTAAATAAGCGGTGAGCTCTTACCTCACCTTTTCACCCTTACCCTAAGGCGGTAACTTTCTGTGACACTCTCTTAAGTCTGAAACCCCTAGGTATTACCTAGCATTATGCCCTTATCGGAGCTCGGACTTTCCTCCTAAAATACTTCAAAGTAAATTAAGCGATGACTGGGTATTAACCTAATTATTCCTATTCAATAAGATCTGCTAAACTTCCAGAAATCAGACCCAAACCAACCTCAAATTCTTCTTGATAATAAAGTATTCTACTGCAATAAGGACAGAATTTAATATCATCTGGCTCGCGCCTTACCTTATTTGCGAACTCAACAGGAAGTATCATATTACACCCCTTACAAACATTTTCAACCAAAGGAACAACTCCATTAGATTTATTCCTAATAATCCTCTGAAACTTAAACAAAAAATCCTCATCCATCCGAAAAGCATACTTCCCCTCCTCATCTGTAATATCAAGAAGCTTTTGTTTAATGCCTAAAAGCTCATCCTCAAGCTCAGCACTCTCAGTAGCATAAATGCTCTGCTCTCGTTCAAGCTTACCCTTTACTTCTGCTATTTCTCTATCCACCCTTGTCTTAAGACCAGTAATATGTGTCATTTTTTTTCTAATAGTTACTTCATCATCGATAATAGTCTGTAACTCTTTCTCAAGAGCCTCATATTCTCTTTGCGTTTTAATACTATCTATTTTTTTTTCTGCTTTAGTTTTTCTCACATTAATGTCTTGAATGCCCAACTTTAAAGAAGCATCCTCCTTTTGGCACTCTTTAAACTTAATCTGTAACTCATCAATCACCTCAATGAGCTCATCAATTTGAGATTTCTTAACTTGCAAATATTTAGGAATACTTTTTTGTCTCTCCTCAAGCTTAAACCTAGCCTTATAGATGCCTTCAAGGTTTTTCAATATATCAATATTACTTTCCACAACCCCCCCATTAATTTAATTTAGATCTTCTAAATAATCTTTAAGCTTCTGAGTCTTCTTAGGATTCTTAAGCCTCCTTAAAGCCTTAGATTCAATCTGCCTAATTCTTTCCCTTGTAACATTAAAATGAAGCCCAACTTCTTCAAGAGTTAAAGAATAACCATCTTCAAGTCCAAATCTCATCTTAACGACTTCCTGTTCTCGCTCTGGAAGAGTGCCAAGAATCGATCTTATCTGATCCTGCAAAACCACAAAAGAAGTATGCTTTGCCGGATTTTTTATTGCCTTATCCTCAATAAAGTCACTAAGAACAGAATCTTCCTCTTCCCCAATCGGAGTTTCAAGTGAAACAGGCTCCCTTGAAACATTCTTAACAGTCTTAACCTTTTTCAGTTCCCAACCGAGTCTGACTGCAAGCTCCTCATCGGTTGGGTCCTTACCTAAAACCTGCACCAAATATCTTGTCTCTCTATTTAATCTATTTATTTGCTCAATCATATGCACAGGGACACGTATCGTTCGAGCCTGATCCGAGATTGACCTTGTTATCGCTTGCCTAATCCACCATGTAGCATAAGTAGAAAATTTAAATCCCCTCTTATACTCAAATTTTTCAACAGCTTTAATTAAACCAATATTACCCTCCTGCACAAGATCAAAAAAATGGAGTCCCCTATTAGCATACTTCTTAGCAATACTCACAACCAGTCTCAAATTAGCCTTAATCAACTGATCTTTTGCGTGTTGCATCATCTGTTTACCCTTAATAATCTCTTCCGACATCCTTATTATTCTATCTATTGGGTACTCATAATACATCTCAATTCTTTCGAGCTCTTTTTGTGTAAGTTGAGCTTCTGTAATTTGCTCCTTAATAAGATCTTCTCGTATATTTAAAAATTTTTCTATCCTCTCTCGCCTTTCAGGAATAGCCAAATCCCTGCCAAGATCCCTGAGATTCCGAATCTTGTCCACCTTCAATCGATCCAATATGGACTTCTGCTGTCTCTTTAAATCCCTTATCTTACTAGCAGAGTCAATATAATCATCTGAAAAAATTCTTAACTCCTCCTGACATAAAGGAACAGACTTAAGCATTTCCTTTATATCAAGCCTTTCCTTACTAATACTTTCCTCAAAAATATCCTCACCAAGCCCATATAACTTATGCTTATTTTCAATATAACTTACTAAACGCTCCTGAAATGGTTTTAACGCGGCCTTATAAAAAGATGTAATTCTTTTTTTTTTGTTATAGTAGTCCGCATTGCTATCCTTTTCTCTTTCCTTATCTCTTCTAAAAAATTCTTCCCTATCTCCTCTTGAATAAATAGCGTTAACCAAATTATAATAATTCTCTATGACAAGCCCCTCATTCTTAAGAATGTTTTCAATGATAGATTCTCCGGAGTCCATTTGCTTTGCAAGCTCAACCTCCTGATTTCCAGTTAATAAGAATTCCTTTCCTATTTCCTTCAAATAAAGTCTTATCGGATCTTCAGTATTATTATCTTTTAATAATCCGCTCTTAATACACCCTGAGAAATCTTCCCTTTCTAGGATATCATCCTCAAATTCTTCCAACTTATCATCGATCTCATCGTCACCATCACTTAAACCCATAAACTGACTATCAATCTTACTTACTTCTTCCAACTCGGAACCATCAACACTAATATTTCCGGACCCTGCTCTCTTATCAATCAAGCTTATTCCCTCATCTTCAAGTATTCCATAAATAAACTCAATGTTCTCAGGATCCAACATATCCCCTGAGAGCAGGGGAGACAAATCCGTAAACGTAACCTCTTTCCTGTCCCTTAAATATTCCAATATCGACCTTATTGCTTTTGAATTCTTTTTCCTAAAATACTGCAATTCTTTACTTTCCATACTACCCATTTAAATATATCCTCAAACTCTCTCTTTGCACATTCAAAAACATTAATTCCCTTATTTGAGTCCTAGCACCCACTAAAGAACTATTCTCGGTCATCTCCTTAAAAGCCAAAACACGATCTTCCAATTTCCTTTTCTTAATTGCAAACAAAATCTGCATAACCATCTCATTATCTACTTCAAATTCTATCCTCAACATGTCTTCAAAAAAAACTTCACTAACACCATATCTATCTCTTAAAACCTCTTTTAAATTAAGCAATGAAAAAATCTCATTATTGTCAAATAAGTTTTCAAAGCACAAAAAAACCCTCCTTACATCAACGTCATGTAAGTCACTATCGCTAATATTGCGCCTTATTATATTAAAATAACTAAAATCTTTCAACAAGGCGACTACTAAATATCTCTCATATGTATTTGTTTGATAAGAAGATGAACTCTTTTTAGAATTCTCAATTGCATTTCTTTCCCTAACATCATAGTAATCCTGCCTTAAGGTCTCCAACCTAATGCCAACCCTACTTTCTAGTTTTTCTAAAAGAATATCTCTTTGTGCATTAGTACCCGACAAGCTTATTAATTTAATAAAGATACCAATCATATTATTTAAACCCGAAGTTTTACTTAAGTCATATTTAGCAGAATATCTTTCCAAAAGATATTCAAACGCATCACACTCATTACCAACTAAACCCCCAAGATAAGATGCCCCCCTACTCTTTAAAACATCTGCAGGGTCAAATCCATACTCCATCTTAATTACATCTACATCAATATTAAAGGGCAAACAAATCTGATACGCTTTAAAAGTAGCTAGAAGACCAGCATCATCACCATCAAAACATATTGTTATTTTATCCGCATATCTTCTAATTAAAGCAAGGTGTTCCCTTGAAAAGGACGTACCAAGTGTAGACACCGCAATCTTTACGCCAGCTGTAAAAAAAGCAAGAACATCCATATACCCTTCTGTTAGTATCACCGACTTATTTTCCTTAATAACAGAAAAACCTTCATAAAATCCATAAAGTAACTCCCTCTTCTTAAAAGCAACTGTCTCGCTCAAATTAATATACTTGGGGCCATTTCCCACACCCAAACTTCGGCCTCCAAATCCCACTACATTTCCTTTAAAATCTCTTATCGGGAAAATTAACCTGCCAGATAAAATTGAAAAATTTTGTCTCTTTCTTGAAAAGAGGCCACTCTCGCTTAATGTTTCAGCAGAATATCCTTTTGAAACTAAAAAATTATAAAAACTAAATCCCCCCTCCACATCACATCGCAAATACCCAACACCGAATACACTAACAACTTCCTCTGATATATTTCTCTCCTTAAGAACATAATCCAAAACCTCTTTATTGTTACAAGAAGAAGACAAAAAAAACCTAACCAATCTAGCATTCAAGCTGCATATTCTTGAAACTATTTCTCTATTTTGAACCCCGCCCCTAAACTCAGTAGGTCTCTTAACGTCCTCATACAAGACACCCATTCTACTACATAAAAACTTAACCGCGCTATCATAGCTAAATTTCTCAATATCCATCAAGAATTTTATAACATCTCCACCTTTTTTACACCCGAAACAATAGAAAAACCCTTGAGAAGGATTCACAAAAAAAGAAGCTGTCTTCTCGGCATGAAAGGGACAAAGTCCCTTGTAAGATGAACCTGATTTAAATAATCTAACACGCTCACCTATAAAATCAACAATATCTACTCTGCTCCTAATCAAATCTATAACTTTAGCATACTCCATGTTTCTCAATCCTTGGTAACAAAATTGTAAATATAACTATTTGCAGATAAAAGATGATCACTATAATCTGAAGAAAATTTATGGGCTCCTGTCTTGGGATTTTTTAAAACAAAAAATAAATAATTTGTACTATCCGGCAAAAAAGCCGCCCGCAAAGACACAGCACCAGCATTAGAAATCGGAGTTGGAGGATAACCCTTATTGATATAAGTGTTATAAGGAGACTTAATATCTAAATCTGAAAAATAAATCCTCCTGGGGTGTGGCTTCTTTAACTCTTCAGTAACAATGTACTCTATCGTAGCACAAGATTGCAAGGCCATATTAGACTTTATCCTGTTATAGAAAACAGATGCCATTACTGCAGCTTCACTTTTAACCCTATATTCTCTCTCCACAATAGAAGCAACAATCACCTTATTATAAAGATCTTCACTAGAATAAGATTTATAATCTATCCCCATAGAAACAAGCTTGCTAAAAAAATTACCAACAAATGTTCGAATTACTTCTTTCATGTCCATACCCGCATAGAACTTATAGGTATCTGGAAACAAAAACCCCTCAAGAGAATGATAATCAAGTCCAAGATCACCAATAAACTTAGCATTATTTACCAAATCAATAAAACTCCGAACATCGTAAATAATACCAAATTTACGAAGTTTTAAGGCTATCCTTCTTGCTGTATAGCCTTCGGGTATGGTAATGCTAATGTCAAGAGCAGGATTCCCCCTTAAAAGCTCTTTATACACATCAAAAGTTGAAAAATTCCTGCCAATTAAATATTTGCCTTCCTTAAAACTTTTATCACTACCAAAAATATAGGAAATAGCTATCAAAAGTTTCTCAGATCTAATAAAACCCTGCTTTTTAAGCTCTCTAGCTATTTTCTTAACCCACCACCCCTTCTGAACTTCAAATTCACACAACAACTCAGACTCAGAAGGAGAAGAATTTAAAAAACACAAAAAAAACAGCAAGGAGAAGAGTACGGAGACAAAAACGAAAGAGGGAATAAAAATTTTCTTCATCTTCATAAGAAATCAGAATCTCCTCTAGAGAAAGTAACACTCACAAGCACTACCCAAAATCTCGAAAATACACCCCCGAAATAACACAAGCCAGCCCCGTTAAAACGAACACCAAACCCCTAAAGATGGCAACAACAACCCCACCAACAAGACTCTCTACTGGGGAGGGTGGGATTCGAACCCACGCAGGCAATGCCAACAGATTTACAGTCTGCCCCGGTTAACCACTTCGGTACCGCCCCAAAAGCCGACTGTCGGATTCGAACCGACGACCTGCGGTTTACAAGACCGCTGCTCTGGCCAGCTGAGCTAAGTCGGCACAACACTAACCGCTAGTCTATAATAAATAAAGGATATTAGTCAATAGCAGGCTTTGAAAATCAATAACCTACAGGCCAACAGAAAGAAAACCTTTTATGAAAAAAGCAATAAAACAAACTAGAAAACTAGAAACCAAAATTATGTAATACTTAATCCTTCTCTTCATAAGTAAATAAAAAAATAACAACCTAGTGGCCTCTAGTCCAAAAGAAACAGAGCTTAATACAATCGCAAAATCAAGAGAAAATTGCTGAAAAGCATACATAAAAGTATTATAAGCACCTGCTAAGAACATAAATAAACTGAGCAAGGAATTGAGAAACAATATTATCGCCAACCCCTTAATAAAAACCGACAATAATCTAAATTTATTTACCCTTAAAGCCTTCATAAAAACCTATAAATTCTTAAGTATAAAAAGAGTCTGATCTATGAGAGATAGCACATTGCTGATAACGCAAGATAGGCTTATTTTTTCATTATCTCCTATAGACAACTTATAGGAAACATTTAAAGCACTTTGTATAAAAGCATTATTATTCTCCAAGAGAACAAAATATTTTCTCCTAAGATCAGCAAAACAATCCGCAAATTTGAGCACTAATTTTTCAATAAAACAATTCTCATTCAAACACCATTCCAAAATCTTATCCCTACAAGGATCATCATTACTTTCCTGAATACATCTTTCATATTCCTCATTTTTATCGTTAATCTTGAAATAAAAATCATAAACCTCCTTTCTTAAAGCATTAACACTTTTTTCGAGAGCAACATAAGAATTTCTTATTTCAATATTAGTTACAAGCACCACATTATTCACAGCCTTCAATACTTCCATCATTCTTACATCATAAACAGTCCTAAAAAACTCGTTAAGAAAGTAAAGTTTCTTAAGATTAGAATACTCAATTTCAAGACCTGTGAAAATAATACTATCTAAATCCGTAATGACACTATAATTCTCAATTAAATTTTTAATGTCTTTATTAGCAAGCATTTTTAAATCCGTATCACGATTTTTAACAATCTGTCCGCTAACACTTAAGAACAAAACATTTTCATAAAAACCTCTCAAATCCAAAGGCATACCACGCCGCCTAGGTTGTAAAACTGGATTCTTATAATAAAGTCTAAAAATCTCCAAATAAGGCAATGTCTTCACCAAACCAATAATTTTTGACATAATATTTAAAACATTTTTATATATTATGTCAAACTTCAAAAAACTCTCCTCGTTAAAAATTTCAGTCTCATTAGAACCTATTGTTAAAAAATAATTCCTAACAATAATATTCAAAATTTCCTCATTTATCTCAATACATCTTACCGTATGCAAAAGATCAAAAAAACAATTAAAATACTTATCAACACTCTCAAAATTGGCACTATCTGTACCATCAAACTTGGCAATATCTAGACTTGCATCGTCCAAAAATTCTATACTAAAGAAAGAGAAGAAGGACTTGTAAGGGAAAAAAGCGACACTATTTAGTACATAGAAAAACTCAAATATATCTTCTACAGTTTTGTAAGTTTGCAAAGGAATTGAATTAAGATAGGCACTAATTTTCGCCTTAAGATCCTCTTCTAAATCATTCAGGCTTTTACCTTTCCTTAAATATCTCTCGTATTCTTCTTCACTTAAAAAGTCTTCAATTTTATGCTTGAAATCAGGAATTTTACTATTAATAACTTCAAACATTGCCTGTTCAACAATATTCTTATCATCTAAAATCTTAAAAAATTTTTTAAGCTTCACAGAATAGCGATAGAACTCAAAAAACATCTCCACAAACCCTATATGCAAAACTCCTTTTTTGAAATCTATTACAGGTTTTCCGTAATTCTTATTAAGATTATTTTCTAAGTTTTTCAGAAAATAATTTTTATAAATATCTCCCCTAGCAATATCCCGTTGGAAAAAATTTAAAATATATATCCACACCCTTACTAAAATGGACTCTTTCACCAAATGATCCGATAGAAAATTTTCAATTTGCGACACAGAATCTGAATCCAAACGATCAGAATCATCCACAGATAGCCCAGAAGAATTCAAGCTTAGATTTTTCTTAATCTCCTTTATCAATCTCGTCTTTGTTTCCTTTGAAAGCTTTTCAATAGAATCATGTATACTAGTCTCAGTCTTGCTCATAAAACCTCATGTATAAAAATTAAATCAAAATCTAATAAATACTTCTTATAAATTTCAGAATAAATTAGAATTATAGCCTGATTTTCGAAAAGTATTATTTCAATAATGGTACACTTCAGTATGCATTTAGGCCCTAATAGCAAAGACATAGTAAGAATTGGGAAAATCTTTCACAACAACAACTATGAATTTTTCCTAGTAGGAGGTGCCTTAAGAGATTTAATTCTTAAAAGGACACCTTATGATTTTGACTTTACAACTAATGCAACTCCAGAAGAAATAATGAAACTATTTCCAAATAACATACAAACCGGTATCAAGCACGGAACAGTAAGTATTATTTTTAATAAAAAAATTTTTGAAGTTACTACTTATAGAATAGACAAAGAATATGAAAATAAAAGATTCCCTAGAAAAATAGAATTCACAAAAACCCTAAAAGAAGACCTAAAAAGAAGGGATTTTACAATAAATTCAATTGTAATGAACATACTAAATCATAGGATAATAGATCATTATAATGGAATAGGAGATCTTAACAAAAAAATAATCAAATGTATAGGCAATTCAAACAAAAGGTTTAAAGAGGATGCTCTTAGGATATTAAGAGCATCCCGATTTGCATCTACACTTGACTTTACAATAGATAAACAAACATTAATATCTATGAAATACCAAAAAGAAAATATTTTATCCTTATCAAAGGAAAGAATAAATAACGAATTCATTAAACTTTTAGAAGGTAGAAATCCAATAAAGGGAATCAACTACCTGCAAAAAGTAAATTTTTTTAATCACTTCTTTAACATAGAAATAAATAAAAAGGTAAGAAACAAAATTGCTCTTCTGGACAAAAAAAATTTTTATCTGAAAGCAATTGTTGTTCTTACAATCAAAAAAGACACCTCCACTTTAAGAGAAACCTTAAGATTACTTAAATTTTCAAACAAGGATATAAAGTTAATCCTATTCTATAAATGCGGTTTTAATGAACTTCACACTCTCAAAATCAAAACACTAGCAGATGTTAGAACACTGTTAAGCAAGACCACCAAAGAAAGCTACAAAGAAATATTTGATATATACAAAGCTATTAAAGGTAAAGATCATAAACTCAAATTCATATTAAATAAGATGAAAAGCAAAAACTTGATAAATAATCCTCTATCTCTTAAAGAACTGGCAATAAATGGCTATGATATCAGAAGGCTTAAAATATCGGAAGATAAAAAAATCGGACAAATCCTAAACGACCTACTAAAAAAGGTACTAAACAATCCTAAATTAAATAAAAAAGACACCCTAGTAAAGTATGTAAAGAAAATTAAAGATCAATACTATCAACATTCTTAAGTGCCATCTCAGCGGCTCTCATCTCAGCTTCCTTTTTTGATCTTCCTTTGCCATTTGATATAAACTTATCATCGACATAGAGTTCCACGCAAAAAGTCTTACTATGGTCTGGTCCTATCTCCTTTGCTAACTTATAACTTGGTGAGATTTTATATTTCTTTTGAACATATTCTTGAAGAAGACTCTTATAGTCCTTAAAATCTCCACGATTAAACATCAATCTTATATGAACATCAAAAAGCTCTATCACAAAAACCGAAGCTTTTGAGAATCCACCATCAAGATAAAGAGCGCCAACAAAAGCTTCAATAGCATCAGCAAGGATGCCCTTCTTATTCCGCCCATCATTGCTCTCCTCCCCCCTACCAAGCAAAAGATAATTTCCAAGATCAAGCTCCCTAGCTATACTAGAAAGAGAATCTTCACTAACAATATAAGACCTGGCCTTACTGAGCTCCCCCTCACTCTTATCAGGATACAATCTATACAAATAATCTGTAATAACAAGGTTGAGAACAGAATCTCCTAAAAACTCCAGTCTCTCATTATTGATAGACTTCTGATCTAACTCATTAGCATATGACGAATGACTTAAAGCCGTATTCAAAAGACCCAAATCACCAAAGCCAATATGTAAACTCATCAGAAACTTATCTAACTGCTCCTTTCGTCCCTCCTCAAAATTCATCTCAACAGAACCCCTTTATCTCAATCCTTCCTCTTCTCAATAAAGGTAACAACATCACCTACCGTCTCAAATTCACTAGCTTCATTTTCCGGAATCTTATCATCAAATGCCTCCTCCAGTAAATATAAAAGTTCATAAATATCAAGACTATCTGCCCCAAGATCCTCAACAAACCTAGACTCCATGGTAACCTCGTCCTCTCTCTTATCAAGTTGCTCAGATATAATAGACCTAATCTTCTTAAAGATTTCACCTTGTTCCATAAATGTACAACCCTCGCCCTACCTACAAACCCAATTCTAAGTACTGATTATTCCTGTAATAACCACACTTCGAGCAAAGTCTATGCCTCATCCCAAGGTTACCACAGTTTGAACATTCTTGCAGTTGTGGCACTCTCTTTCTCATATTCACACTACGCCTCGTCCTACTTCTGGACTTCGAAGGCTTAAATTTAGGAACAGCCATTTCCTTGTCTCCTTACAAACAACAAGCTTATCTTAATAATATATATATTATCAAGCCCATTTGTCAATAAACTTAGATTTCAACTTATTTTGTACTAATTCAGGAATAAAACTCGTAAGATCAAAATTCTTATTTTCCATTAATTCTTTAACGAAATCTGACCTTATAAACAAATACCTAGCGCTACTTGGCAAAAAAACTGTATCCACCGCAGAACTAAGTTCACTGTTGATAACATACCTCTCAAATTCACATTCAAAATCATGAAAAGCCCTCACACCCCTTACAATAAAACCAACATTATGGCTTAAAGCATAATCGACAACCAATCCGTCATGTCTATCCACAAATACTTCTGAAAGAGATAAAGACCTTATAACCTCACAGGTAAGTTCATACCTCTCAGATCCGCTCAGCAAATAACTTTTACTACTATTTTTAGCAACAAGAACAATAACCTTATCAAAAATAGAAGATGCCCGCTTGACTAACTCAATATGTCCCCAAGTAATAGGATCAAACGAACCAGGAAACACCGCTATCCTCATGATCAATAAAATCTAAATCCCCTATTCATGCCCTCAAGAATCTTTTTGCGCCAAACAGGTCGCCCTTCCAAGTTTTCAAAATCAATTTCTCTGATTATTTTAAAAGACAAATTACTCCCCCTAATAAGCCTGTTTACAACAAAAAATTTACCAACTCCCCCGTACACCAAATCTTCCTCTTTTAAAAGATTATTCTCCATCCTTATCTTACTGACAGCACAATCAAAATGTATAGGCTTATCTTCGTTATCAAACTTCATAGACATGCAAGAAGCAATGTCTTTAATTTGCTTACCACACATAGGACAGGTGCTTTTATCAACAATCCTTGGCCTAAACTCTCTGTCAGATTCTTTTGGTTTGTTAACCCTATGGCCTCCCCCTGTACTGTTGAGATGATGAGGACTGACAGACTTGCTACTGGAAACGAAAGAACCGTTCTTTTGTTTCTTAAAATCAGAACCTGACTTTCCCTTCTTCCAATAAAAAGCTCTACTAGTCTTTTGAATATCACCTCGACTCCCCTCGCCCTGTTCAGATCTCAACCATTATCTCCTAAGCCAAAACAGTAAAATAAAGCACTCGCCACACTAGGACAAGCTTACCACCTTCCCCTTATCACTTAAACACCCAAACCCTCGACATCTTAAAACCTCCAACACACCCCATTCTCCTCACTTATACTAAAACCCGACCGTAGCTAAGCCAAAAGCCAACAATCTTCTTCACTAATTTTGAGAAGTATTTGTATTATTTGTGCGCTTAACATGAACACGCTCCTTAACCTTCATAGCAGACTTACCAAGTCTGCCCCTCATATAGTAAAGTTTGGCTCTCCTTACCTTACCTCGCTTTAAAACTTGAACCTTCTCCAAAACAGGAGAATGCATCGGAAACACCTTCTCAACTCCAATTCCCGAAGAAATCTTTCTAACTAAAAAAGTCTGACCAATGCCTTTATTTTGAATAGAAATTACAAGACCTTCAAAATTTTGTGTTCTCTCGCCACTTCCTTCAATAACCCTATAACTAACACGCACAGTATCCCCTACCCTAAATTCAAAAACTTCCGTTCTCCTTCCTTTAGCACCAATCTGTCCTATTAAATCCATCACCTTCTCCCTTAATTTCTAAATACCTAAGGTACAAATCGTACCGATTCTTTCTTGTTTTCTCGACAGCTCTATCAAACCTCCATTTCCTTACTTTCTCGTGATGCCCCGAAAGAAGCACACCAGGTACTCTCAGCCCCCTAAATTCACAAGGCCTAGTATAATGAGGATACTCAAGCAAGCCACATCTGCCACTAAAAGATTCCTCGAGCAAGGATTCTGGACTTATCACGCCATCCAATAATCTATATATACTATCTACTAAAACAAGAGCAGCGACTTCACCCGAAGAAAGCACATAATCCCCAACCGAAATCTCAAGATCAACATATAAATCAACCACACGTTGATCGAGCCCCTCGTACCTCCCACAGATTATAACAAGTTCCTTTTCTCTTGACAAGTCATAAGCTAATTTCTGATCGTACTTCAGGCCAGACGGACTTAAAAATATTGTAGTTTTTTCTTTTGAATTCACATAATCAAGCGCATCTGACACAGGCTGAGCCTTTAAAACCATCCCCGCTCCACCGCCATAAGACACATCATCACATCTTCTATGTTTATTATTAGAAAAATCACGAATAGAAATGAGCTCATAACTCACAATACCCCTATCCACAACCTTCTTCATTATCGAATTCTCAAAAAATGGAGCAATTATTGACGGAAACAAAGAAAGAATAGTAATCCTCATCTTAAAAGCTCTAACATTTTAAGCTCAATAATCCTCAACTTTGTATCAATCTTACCAAGATAAACCTCTAAGAAGGGAATAAAAAACAATCTATCTCCGACTTTAACTTCAAGAAGAACACAATTTCCGCATTCTAAAAAGGAAACAACAACCCCCAATCTCTTTCCGTCGTTAACGATACCATAACCAACAAGCTCCCCAAAATAATACTCACCCTCTTCCAACTGGGCCGCAAAATCATCACTCACCCACAGCTCAAAACCAACCAAGTCCTTAATACTCTCAGGAGAATTAAGTTCCTCAAACTTTAACAACAACACACCATTAACTAAAGATACATTTTCAACCTTAACCTCAATCGAAGAACAGCGATCCTTCCTTAAAACCACCTTATTTCCCTTTAAGCCTAAAAATTCCTCAAAACCATTGGACACACTCCTAACCTTAGCATACCCATTAACCCCATAAGAAGACACCACCACTCCCTTTACAAACATAGACTAGTCCAAAATTTCTAACTGAACTCTCCTATTTGTTTTTGCAGCACAAGCACTAAGCAATGTCCTAATAGCCCTTGCAATGCGACCCCTTCTTCCTATTATTTTTCCAACATCACTTGTAGAAACCCTCAACTCCAAAATAGTTGACTTCTCACCCTCAACCACATTCAACTTAACTTCATCGCGTTTATCCACAAGAGATTTTACCACAAATTCTATAAGTTCTATTTCATTACCGTACTCTTTCATCAAAGCCCTCCTAGCCTCCTACCTTAAATCTATTTTTATTCAAAAGCTTCTTCACTGTATCACTTGGAGTAGCCCCCTTATTTACCCAATCCTTAAACCTATCTTCGTTTATCTTAATCTGGTTTTGCTTTTCAACAGGATGATAATACCCAAGCTCCTCAATAGCCCGCCCATCTCTGGGCGAAGCAGAATTCATCACTACAATTCGATAATAAGGCCTTTTTTTTGCTCCCATCCTTTTCAATCTTATCCTAACGCTCAATTTACCACTCCTCCTTTTCCTCCCAAAAGAGATGCTATCTTATTTTGAAAGCTCTTATTTTTCATTTTTTTCATCGCCAAAGTTGTCTGACTAAATTTTTTAATAAGCTTGTTAACTTCAAAAACTGTTGTTCCACTCCCCAAAGCTATTCTCCTCTTCCTCGAAGGATTGTTTAAAACAACAGGATTCAATCTCTCTCTCCTAGTCATGGAATAAATAATCGCCTCCTCTCTTTTAAGTTCCCTCTCATTAACTCTAGAACTCAACACTTCAGAAGAAACACCCGGAAGCATTCCCATCAAACTAGAAACACCACCCATATCTCGCACGTATTTAAATTGACTCAAATAGTCTTCAAAATTAAATCCAACTTTTCTGATCTTTTCTTCAAGCCTTAAAGCTTCTTCTTTATCTATAGCAGTTTGGGCTTTCTCAACAAGACTAACAACATCTCCCATGCCAAGAATTCGTGAAGCAATCCTATCCGGATAAAAAATATCAAGGTCCTCCGGCCTTTCCCCAACACCCACAAATTTAATAGGAACCCCGCAAATAGTCTTAATTGACATAACTGCCCCGCCCCTAGCATCAGAATCAAATTTTGTAAAAATCACACCCGTAATTCCAACCCTATCATTAAATTCCTTAGCAATATTTGCAGCAACCTGACCCGTCATGGAATCCGCCACCAATATCGTCTCCACAGGAGTCAACATCCCTTTAATCTCTTTGATTTCTCTTAATAATAATTCCTCCACCTCAAGACGCCCTCTAGTATCTACTATGATAGTGTCAAAAAGCTCCGACTTGGCATACTTAACAGCTGCCCTAATAACCCTAACAGAATCCGTCTCCCCAGCAATCTCAAAAACAGAAACACCAATTTGACTTCCCAAAATCTTTAATTGATCACCTGCGGCCGCCCTAAAAGTATCCCCAGCAACAAGAAGAACCTTCCTGCCATCTCTCTTAAGTCGCAGCGCAAGTTTCACGCAAGTTGTAGTCTTACCAGATCCCTGAAGTCCAACCATCAAAATAAACGACTGTTTATTTACAGGATTTAAAACGAGTTCAGAATGTCTATCTCCCAAAAAACTTACAAGCTTATCATTAACAATCTTAATAAACTGAGACCCAGGATCAACACCCCTTAAAACCTTGATTCCCCTAGCCTCTTCCACAACAGCACCAACAAAACGCCTTACAACTCTCAAATTGACATCAGCATCAACTAAAGCATCCTTAATAGTGCACACTGACTCCTCAATATTCCTCTCCCCTATCACAGATTTTCCAGAGATATACGATACAAAATTCCTAAAACCTGCCCCCAGCTCACCAAACACTAAAAACTATCCTCATTTGCAAAATATTACAGAGTATACGATACAAAAAAAGAAAACATTAATCAATATCTCCTCCTGTTAAATAAAACTTATTAAAAATAACGCTAGACGCAGGCCCAATAACAGACACTTCCGTATCAAGAGAACTAAGTTTTAACACAATACTCTCTTTGTTTAACTTCTTTATTTCCTCTTTCAATAAGTCAAAAAAACTTTTAAGTTTAAAACTTTGTCCATAAAGCACCAAATAATTAAAATCAAGAATTCTTTGAATATTAATTATAACTATCGCTAAATACTTTATTGTATCCTCCATTATTTTTCTCACAAATTCATATTTTTCATGAAGAGAAAAAATATCATATATAGTAACCTTCTTAAGCCTACCTTCATACTTGTCATAAAGCTCAGGAATCTCACCATTCATAAACTCTTTTGATATTAGACGCTGGAGCGCAAAATTGGATATTAACATATTAACACACCCCTTATTTCCACAAGTGGGACAATTTTTCTCACCCCCATAGTCAATAACCATGTGACTAACCATGCCAGATTTATTATTAAATCCAGAATAAACATTGCCCTCAGCCCAAATGGAAAGCTCAGCAGTATCTGTGTAATCAAAAAACATGATATTATCCACGCTCTTACCCATAAATTCAGCAAGAGAAAGATTTTTAACATAACTCTCAAGATACACCGTTAGTGAAAAATATTCCTCCAGTATAGCCTTAACAGGTACATCCCTCTCAACCCATGCTCCATGGCTATCATTAACAATCCCAGATTCCTTATCCTTAATTATTCCAGTAATACTAAATCCTAATCCAATAAACTTATCTCTTGAAAAATTATGCTTCCATATAATCTCAATCATATGATCCTTAATTTTTTCCAAAATTTCATAAGCACTAACTGGGGGCTCGAAGGAATAAGTTTCACTTATTAAAACCTCACATTTAAGATTTGCAATTCCTATTTGAAAATAATTACTCGAAATAATTACTCCCATTGAATATGCAAAATCCTTGTTGATATCAAGAAGTATCTCTTTTCGTCCGTGTTTCTTAATATCCGTTTCCTTTGACCCAACTTCAACTAAAATATTTTCCTTAATCATCTGATTAGTAAGAATTGTAACAGCAGCATTCGTTAATGATAATCTACGGGCTAAATCTGTTCTCGAATACTGCATATTCTTCAAGCTAAGGAGTATTTTCTTCCTATTCCCACCTCTGATTGAAACCATGTTCTCACCTTGCATAACATAACCTCCTTTATTTTTAAAATAAAAAAATATTAATAATAAGACATGATATCAAAAAATCACCATAATATTCTAGTAGAACTTAAAAGACAAAAAATCTTTTTTTTAAAGAATAAAATTATATTTTAATCAATTTATTAAAACCGCGGCAAAATACTTAAACACTAAAGCCCACTATCAATCATAAAGCCTTAGTATTCCAAGAAATAAAAACGAGTACGCAAAACAAACACGAACCGCACACCCTAACTTAGGTACACGGAACATACATTAAACAATAGAACCCAAAACTAAATTGGAAAACTAAACCTACATTTTTGCCATTAAAAATCAATCTACAAAACGTGTATGTTCAACTTTCCATTTTTCAACCTTAACTCCTATCCACAAAGTATAAATCCCAAGAGTAATAACACAAAAAACCCACCAGGTGATCCAATGCCCCAAAAGATTTGCACCATCTCCCTCAAACTTCAAACGACGTCCTTCAATAACAGTGTGATCAACATGAAACTTGCACACCATACAATAGGCCCAAGGAAAACAAAATCCAAGAGTACAACAAGTCATAACGGCCGCACCAACATATACACAAACTGATTCATAAACGCCTCCATCAAAATAAGACTTACTTGACATACTAAAACGCTCCTTAATTGATTACTTTTAATAAAAAATAAAATGTTTTACCCTAATAGATACAACATTTTCAACAATAATCAATCCCACTTCTCCCTAAAGTAAGAAAATTCCATAGTAAAGGTCCCCCTTCCCTTAGTAGAGCTCCTGAGAGTAGAAGTATATCCAAAAAGTTTTTCAAAAGCTGCCTCGGCCTTTATTATCTCACAATCCTCAACACTATTAATGGAATGAATAATTCCACCAACATAATTTAATGTAGAGACCACATCTCCTGTATATTCAACGGGAATCCTAATTTCCAGAATCATTATAGGTTCTAACTTAACAGGACTAGCTTTTTTAAAAAGTTCATGAAATGCAAGTCCTGATATTGACTCAATAGCAAATTCATTAACCTTACCTTTATCATAAGTTAACGAAGTAATCTTAACTCCTGTGTCTATGATAGGATATCCAATAACACCACTTGAAAAGGAAGAGAAAATCCCTTTAGTTATTGCCGTTCTAAACAAAGGCTCAACATCACATTCGAAATCAATCTTGTTTCCCACTCCCCTGTCTAAAGGAGTAATAACCATACCAATTTTTAAATTCAGTTCTTTACCTGCAAAAATATTACTAAATTCAAATACATCATCAACCTTTAAACTTAAACTTTCCCTATAACTTACCTGAGGTTTTCCCACATAAACATTGAGTTTAAACTCATCTCTAATTCTTGTGATAATGATATCAAGATGTAATTCACCCATTCCAGTAATAAGTAATTGCCCTGTTTCCTTGCTCTCACTATAGCTAAAAGTGGGATCCTCCTTAGCTATTATTTCAAGCACCTCCTTAAGTCTAGAATCATCAGATGTTCTTTCTGGCTCAATAGATATCAATACAACTGGCTCTGGAAATATTGGAGGCTCAAGTAAAATTTCATTCCCTTCCTCAACAAGGGTATCTCCCGTTACAGAATGTTTGAGCCCAATAACTGCTCCAATATCTCCTGCCACCACCTCATCAATCTGCTCATTCTTATTTGAAAAAACCCTAAAAATTCTTGTAAACTTTTCAACCTTATTCTTAGCAACGTTGATAATCTTTTTTGAAGAATTAATTTCTCCTGAATACACCCTAATAAAATAAAGATGTGCAGCAATTGCACTAAAATACTGAACTTTAAAGACAAGTGCCGATAATCCTTTCTCACGAGTAGAATCAATTAGTATATCTTTCTCTTCCCTCAAAGAATATGCATTAAAATTTTTCTCAAAAGGACTCGGAAGATAATCCACAACGGCATCCATTAAAGGCTCTATTCCAATATTTTTAAGACTAGTTCCCACCAAAACGGGAACAATAGACCCACTAATCGTATTCTTTCTAACCTCTTCTACTATGACAGATTCGTCAATCTCACGATTTTCAAGAAAAAGCTCAGTAATCCTTTCACTAAAATTACTAAGAGAATCTATTAGCCTTTCTTTAAAAATTCTAACACCTTCTGCAAGCTCTCGGCGCACCTTACTCTCGATCACAAACGGCTTGCCCTCTTCAAGCTCAAAACGCAATTCCTTATTTCGAATTATATCTACCATGCCTTCAAAATTATTTTCACTCCCAATTGGAATCTGCAAAACTATTGGGACAACATTAAATTTGTTTTTTATATCCTCAACAACCTTTAAAAAATCAGCGCCTACTCTGTCCATTTTATTAATATAAGCAAGTCTTGGAATGCCATATTTTGACGCTTGTTTCCATACTGTTTCCGTCTGCGCCTGCACACCATCAACAGCACTAAAGATAACAATCCCTCCATCAAGAACACGAAGAGACCTCTCTACCTCAGCCGTAAAATCAACGTGCCCAGGAGTATCAATAATATTTATCTGATGGTCCCTCCAATAACAAGTAATAGCAGCAGAACTAATTGTAATACCCCTATCTTGCTCTTGTGCCATCCAGTCAGTAATGGTATTACCAGAATCAACATTGCCTATCTTATGAGTTTTTCCAGTGTAATATATTATCCTTTCCGTGGTAGTAGTTTTCCCAGCATCAATATGTGCCATAATCCCAATATTCCTAATTTCCATAACGTCCTCAAACACAAGCTAAAGCTATAGAATTACTATAGCTTTACATAAACCAAATACAACTATATCATTAATTCACGCGCATAAAATAATTTTTTGAACTTGCCTCCATCATACCACAAGCTTAATAATATACCGAAAGGTTAATGTTCCCCTTTGCAGTCCTTCCCTTCATAACTTGAACATTTACAGCTTTTCCCTTCACAGCCTGTACATTCGCAATGACTCATCAAAGATCTATACATCCATAAATATTTTTCAAGCGAAACCATAATATCATCTAGAATATTAGCTGATCCATAATCAGATGCATCCTCTACAATACCTCTTGTCTCAAAAATATTTTTAAGAATGATACCAAGGTCATTAACGATCCCATTTACTGAGAGAGAAAAACTTGAAGCTGACTCCATACTAAGTTCCTTAACAAAAGAACTTTTAGCAAATTCAGAATATCTAAACTCAGATTCATAACCCAAAGCCCTAGATCTCTCAGCTAGAACATCAATAACCTCTGAAATATATTCATAAAGTTTTTGCGTTCTTTTATGAATTACAAAAAAATTAACACTCTTTATATTCCAATGAATACCCCTTAAATTAGAATAAAAAACATGAAGTCCTGACAACAACTCTTGCAACTTTAGATTTATTTTATCTGAGCAATCTTTTTTTAAATAATCCAAATGATTTAACATATTGCCTCCCTATTAAGATCAGTTAGACATATGGTATGATAGTATCATTTTAGTATAGGTAGGGTAATTATGCAAAGAAAAATTATTTTCATCATTTTAATTCTTACAACTCAATTTATACCCTTAAGTGCAGCTCAGGCCCTAAAATTTCTATACTCCTCGATTCATCAATTAAGAGACAGTCTAAATTTGAAAAAATTAAAAATAGACGAAACTCTTGAGATGGTAGCAAAAGAATACGCAGCAAACCTCAGTAAACATAATGTACTAACTCACACTCTTTTTGGTACAACTCCAATGCAAAGAGTTAAAAAATACGACAAATATTTTTGCAGAATAAAAGAAATCTTAGCAACGGGTATGAATGTTAGAGATGTAACAGAAGCTTGGCTTGAAAGTCCACCTCACAAAGAGGCTCTTTTAAATAAAGATACAAGCAAAATGGGTGGCCATATTATAAGAACACAGAACAACGAAAACATATTCATAGTCATATTTGGAGAAAAATTTAAAACAAATTGACAGGAATAAATACTATCCTATATAATGTCTACTAGCATAAAAAGGGTTCATAGCTCAGTTGGTCAGAGCGCCTGCCTTACAAGCAGGATGTCGGGGGTTCGACTCCCTCTGAACCCAAATTTTTTTTGGCCGGGTCCTTTGGCGTGCGTTCCCTGTTCCAGGAAGAGAGTTTTTCAAGGAGTCGAAAGTCTCGACTCTTCTGCCTAGAATTCCGGCGGTTCTTTTTTGTGACGCACACTTTAGTGATGTCAGTAGTGCGACCGATGTTAATTAGAGGCTTTAGGGTTGGCGCCAAATTGATACCCAAGGTTCTGGTATAAACTACCTACTTTTAAGTTAAACCTTAAGGACCATGGGCTTCAAGATCAAATTAATGTTATTCTTTTCTAGATCCTTACCCAATTTTTTCAGGGCTATCGTGGCTTCGTATTCATCTTTAAAGGCCAAAATAAAAGCTCCACCTCGACCTGCTCCGCTTAGTTTGCCAGCAAGAGCTTTAAATTCTTTCCCTCTCCTGATTATGTAATTAAGAGTATCCGAGGATAAATCTAGAGAATTTAGGCAACTATTTGCAATATTTATATTATTTACTAGTGAAGAAAAATCTCGCTTACAAAAAGCAGAATAAGAACTTTTAGTAATAGATCCTAATTCTTCGATAATCTTAAATAATTTGTTATTAAGGACTACTTTATGGTTTAAATCAGACACTATTTCTCTCGTTGTCGTCCCCCTTTTTACTGCTCCTATTAAGAAATAAAAATTACAAGGTTCCATTTTTTGAGCACTAAAACCATTATTCTTATTTTCTAAATAAAAAATCCCATTCAACTCGATTAATAAAATATCCATGCCAGACGACCTGCCATGAAAAATATTTTCAATTTCACGTGCCAGCAGAATCTTATCGCACTTCTCATACTCGTTATGCGACACAATATACTCTGCAAAGCACAAACTAAGACTAGCAGAAGATCCAAGACCAACTCCAACTGGAATCTCTGAAAATATTAAAAATTCAATGGGTCTCGCCTTACTAAAGCTATTTTTAATAAAACTCACCACCTTATCTATTTTTAAGGAAGGAACTCCTAGATACTTCCAAGAAACAGAAAAGACATATACTAAATGCATATAAAGAGGTATTGTTGCACCAATAACTGGAAACCCATAAACAGCACTGTGCTCACCGAAGAGTAATATCTTAGAAGATTTTTTTATTACAAACATCTACTTCTAAATTCTTACACCGTCCAAATCTAAATTTATCAAGCTAAGATTGAACTGCTTAAAAACTTTGAAATTTGGTTTATGCACTAAAAAAGTTTCGTTCCCAGCTCCCAAAGCTTTAATCAAAGCACACTCATTTTCAAGATAAGCAAGATTTAAGGGTAAATCAGCCGAAATTCCTATCCTTTTTCCAATTTCCAATCCTACATTCTTTGCTTCCCCCAAACTAGACAGAAAACAAAAATAAGAATTACTGGATCTCAGAACAATTTCCCTCATCACAATATTCATATTCTCTATAAAATCAATCAAAGAGGCTCGCTGTTCATTGTATTTAATAATCGAACTAGTGGTTTTCACTTCCTGACTGCCCTGCATTAAATAAAAATCACTAAAGTCTATTTTCTTTAAAAGTTTATATGCGGGAACATTTCCTCCCTCAAATTGAACAACCCCACCAAAAATACTAGTTGCAATATCATATCCACTACCCATGCCCCCTTGAGCATGCCTATAAGCATCGAGGCAACACCTGAAAATCTCATCTCTATTAAAATGATTAGTGGCTCCGCACAGCAAAAAAATCCCACAAACAATTCCAACAGCAACAACCGCACTAGATCCAAACCCCTTCTTCACACCACCAGTTAAAAAAAAAGCACTCGTATCAATATAAACATCACAAGGAAAATCTTCCAAGTTAGCAAAATATTTTCGCTTCAAATATCTAAACATTTGAAAAACAAAATCATCTTCATTTTTTACCAAAGAAAAAACCTCAGTTTCAGTTTTTTTGCTAAAAAAACGCCAATCATTACTTCTCTTAAAAGTGAAATAAGCTTTTTCACTAATTGCAATTGAGAGTCCAAGTCCACCCTCTTCCAAAATGGAATATTCGCCCATTAATAGCAAATTACCAGGTACAGAAAAATTAATTAAATCCATTCTAAACCACTGCCAACCCTTGAGACAATAAAATCAACATTCCCAAACTTTCTACTAAGTCCATCTAAAATCAATTCTACGTCTTTCTTTAAGCAAAACATCTTAACCTGAGGCCCAGCATCCATTGTCTCAAAAACAGGAATGCCTCTACTTCTAAGGGCGGTAACATACTTTATTATTTCTATGGTACTACTTTTAAAATAGATGACAGAAGATGATAACATTAAAGCAAACATATCCTGATAACTTTTTACAATATTGAACCCAAGGCCATAAAAATCGCCTCTTAAAAAAAAATATAAAGCCTCCTTAAATATTGCTCGACTAGATTTAATCCAAGCTTCCCAATAAAATTTGTTTTTCATGCAAAGTTTCATGGCATCTCTTGAAGAAATCTCCTTTTCGCTCTTATCGACTATGGCAAATATTATGCACAAATCATTAAAATGATTTGCACTATCTATACAGAATGCACTACTAGCACCCTCCCTTAAAAGGGTAAATCCACCATAAATAGCTCTAGCTCCTGACGCTGACCCTATTCTTGCAAGTTCTGAAGCTTTTTGATGAGAATATTGGTTAAAATATTTTAAAATACAGGCAGCAATAGACGCAAAACCAGAACTTGAACTTGCAAGACCAACGGCCGTTGGAAAATTATTTTCACTACTAACTTTAAAACCAACATTAGGTTCATTTAAAATCTTTCTCGCATAATTAAAAAATTTTCTCTCTCTTTCCTGCAAGACGACATCCTTTGAATTTAAGGTTATTTCATCCTTATTTGAAATCTCAAGCTCGCTTGTTGAATAAAATGCATCAACACTTACGGCAATACTAGAGGTGGCTGGAATATTTAAAAAGCTATCCCTCTTCCCCCAATATTTAATCAATGCCAAACTGGCATTGACCTTGCACCCAACACTCATATTGCCCTTAGTCCCTTTAAGATCTTAAGACCAAAATTAAGAGAATAGATTTCACTACTTCTCATCTCAAATAATATCTCCTCTCTCTCTTCTTTAGAAATATTATAATCCCTTTCAAGCATATATAAAATTTTATTAACATGTAATCTCATATGTCCCTTCTGAATTCCATCAAGTGCAAGTGCCTTTAAGGCTGCAAAATTACTTGCAAGGCCAACACAAGAGAGGACTCCCATAAATTCTTTTCTACAACCTATCCCCATAATCTTAAAGCTTAGTATGGCTGCTTCGTGAGAATTTACAGCCCCTCCCTTCACCCCAACTTGCAAGGGAAGTTCAATCTCGCCAACTAAATTGTCATCTGAAATATAAAACTTACTAAGGGGTAAGTACTTACCATTCCTTGACGCAAACTTATGTATGCACGCCTCAAGGGCTCTTGTATCATTAAGCGTTGCCAAACACAATCCCGTAATGCCATTCATAATACCCTTATTGTTGGTAACAGCACGCTCTTCTTCAAAAAAGCCTATCTTTGAAATAAGAGCAATATTTTGAGCCAAACTTAAAGATTTTTCCCTGTCTTTAAGCAATTCACCAATATTTAACTTAAAATTGGCTTTTACGATAAATTCATTTAAATCATTGCTTAAAATTTTCAAAACGCACTCATAACCAAACTCCAAAGTAAGATGATATGCGACTCTCTCAGCAACTGAATTAAGCAAATTTGCGCCCATACTATCACAAACGTCAATATAAATATTTAACTTTTGAATACCAATTTCGCCAATAAACCTAGTCGAAAGCCTTTTAAGGCCTCCACCCCTTTCTTTCATTCTACATAAAAGAGGGCTAGCCCAAGTATCAACTTTATCAAATAGGGAAAGCATTGTATTGCTTAAATCTTCATCTACCTTGATATAAATTTGAGCAATACCCAATATCTCACCCACAAAATACTCCAAATTAGCATTGCTCAGCACTTTAGCTGCCCCATTTAGTGCAGCTATAACCGAAGGCTCTTCTGTTGCAATAGGGACAGCATAATATTTCCCATTTATCTTTAAATTCTTAACAATACCGACAGGTAAGGATAAATAGCCGATATAATTTTCGATCATGCTAAAAAGAAAATTTTCATCAACAGAATCATAAAAGAAATCACCTACGTCTATCTTTAATAGGCTTTTTATTTCTTCTCTTTTTTCTGTAGTACTCTTATTTCTAAAATCTTCACTAAGTCTCATAAGAATCTTGAAATTGCTTTAAATTCAATAACAACGGATAACTTAAATAATACTTATTTACCCTAAGCTCTGATATGTCCTTGCTATCACTTAAAAGCATAGACATTTTTAAAACATATTCATAATCTCTTAAAAGCTTATATAAGCCATCCTCGCCTTCATTACAAAAAGCCCTAAGAATAGGAGCTGCGACACCTACTAATTTAGCCCCAAGAGCAATCCCCTTAGCAATATCCATTCCAGACTCATATCCACCTGATGCAAAAACTTTATCTTTATGTGCTTCGTTAATACTCATCAATGTCAAAACTGAAGATATACCCCAACCAGAGAAACAAGAAGCAACTTCTAACTTTCCTTCCTTAATTCCTTCAACCAAAACCCAATTAGTCCCACCACTACCTGCAAGATCGACATAAGACACCCCAAGGTCTAACAAGTTAACAACTGTTTCAGGTGACATCCCAAAACCAGTTTCCTTAACAATCACTGGTAAACTTGATGACGAACAAAGCTTTCCAACCGAAGCCCTTATTCCTTTAAAACTTCTCTCCCCTCTAGAATTCATTAATTCTTGTCCCGTATTCAAGTGGACAATCACAGCATCAACCTCAAGTCTCTTATTCATCTCAATTATTTTTAAAGCTCCAAATTCTCTTACCTGAGTAGCACCAATATTTGAAAATAAAGGAATATTATCAGCATATTTTCTTAAAGCAAATTCTTCAGTATATTCAGGATATTTAAATAAGAGCTTAAAAGAACCCAAACTCATTGGAATTCTTAAATCATTTGAAACCTTAACAAGAGATCTATTTAGTCTACTCCCATCCCTAATACCTCCCGTCATTGATGACACAAAAACGGGCATAGAGACCTTGTAGCCAAATATACTCTCACTCGTATCTATTTCATCAAAATCAAGCTCACTGAGCGCACTATGCTTTAAATTAACAAAATCTAAAAGATTATCCCCCTGGCTAACATCCGATTTATTTAAACAAATTTCGATGTGTCTTCTCTTATTCTCTAATATGTTAAGCTCGATACCCATAAACTCGGTATCCGTCTTCCCTAATTTTTTCTAAATAAAATCCATCCGATTCGCCTGGGATTATCTTATTTTCAAAAAAATTCCTATATTCATCAAAATTTGCATTGTGTCTTACGGACAAGACTTTGTCGATATTCCAAGTCTTGACAACAGAATATGCATCTTTTTCAACCAAAAGTTCGTAAACAACCATAATATTGCCGGATCCATAAGAGCAAAAAAGTATCTTCTCTCCGCTAATATCCTTCTTTGAAAATACCCTCTTTAAATAAGTCATTAAAGATAAAAATATTGAACCCGTATACAAATTCCCCACTTCCCTAGAAGCCTCAACAGAATCATAAAAATCTATCGACTCTAAATAATCATTACAAACAGACTCATCTTCACTATAATATTTCTTTAAAATGTAGTGCATTGAGTCTATGGGCATTTGTGCAAAAGGAACATGTAAAACAAACCTATATTTAGAAAATAAATCCTTAATGCTCATGCTTTTCTTATACGCAAAGTTTGCCAAGGCCTCTTCGTTTGCTCTATTGTAGCATTCAATGGAATAACGTCCCTTTACCCTAGCTTCAAGGCTTCCAAACGGTCTAAAAAAATCATCGACATCATCCGTATAAACCCCAAATTCAGACAAATTAATAGATAATATTCTAGGGTTCTGCTCAATAAGCAAAGCCACAGCCCCAGCTCCCTGAGTAATCTCGGCTGTAGTGAGGGGACTATAATGTGCAATATCACTAGAAAATACCACCCCATATTCAGACTTATCTAGGTGGCTTATAATACTCGCAGCACTGTGCAAAGAAAGCACAGCACCCGCACATGCATGCTGTACCTGATAGCTCAAAAAATTATTTTTCAAGTAAATACCAGCCACCCCAAGGGCCCCGTGAACGTAAGACGAAATCGATTTTGAACAATCCACCCCTGTTTCCGTTCCACCTAAAAACACCCTTATCTTTTCTAAATCAAGATTGTTTTTGTCAAAAAGAAGCTTAACAGCAGAACTAGCCATCGTAACACTATCTTCATTAGGACTTGTAAATCTGAACCCCCTCTGAAGAGTCGAATCTATTGCTTTATTTAACTTTTTTAAAAAATTCTCATCGGATTTATATAAAGAATTTTCTAAAAGAACAGAAAAATCTAAATAATTTAGAGGCAAAAAAACTCTAATATCGCTTATACCTACTCGCATCGCTTCCCCCAACTAAAGATTTGCACACATTATACTATAGATATACTATAGATTATAAAAAACATCAAAATTAGATATGCTATAATTCGGGAAGAAACAGGTTATGAAGATAGCAGTACTCTTATCTGGGGGAGTAGACAGCTCCGTGGCTCTTTATGAAATGATAAAGAGAGGGTGTGAACATATAAAATGTTATTATCTGAAAATTTGGCTTGAAGATGAGCTTTCCCACATTGGAGAGTGTCCTTGGAAGGAAGACATTGAGTATGTAGAAGCTATCTGCAAAAAATTTAACGTACCGTATGCAATTATCAATCTACAAGATGAATATTACAAAAGAGTAGTGACTTATGCTATTGAGGAATTAAAAATTGGAAACACTCCAAGTCCGGATATATTTTGCAACACGAGGATAAAATTTGGAGCTTTCTTTGATAAAGTCAATGAGCACTATGATTTAATTATTACAGGTCATTATGCCAAAATTGAAACTAATAACAATCATCATATACTGAAACAGGCTAAGGATAAAATCAAAGATCAAAGTTACTTCTTGTCCAACCTCTCTAGGGAACAACTGTCAAAGCTATATTTCCCTCTAGGGAACCTACTAAAAGCCGAAGTGAGGAAGATAGCACAGGAAATAGATTTGCCCAACAAAAACAGAAAGGATAGCCAAGGGATTTGTTTTTTAGGAAAAATAAAATACGATGAATTTGTCAAATATCATCTAGGAGAACTTAAGGGTAACATAGTTGAAAAAGAGACAGGCAAAATACTTGGGACTCATAATGGTTACTGGTTTTTTACAATCGGACAAAGAAAAGGAATTAAACTCAGCAACGGCCCTTGGTTTGTGATAGAGAAGGATATTGAAAATAACATCATCTATATATCAAACAGTAAAAACTACCCAAAACAAGGAAAACAAAAATTTTTAGTCCATAAAACGAACTGGATAAATAAACCATCAAGCCACGGAAACCTAAGCGTTAAAATAAGACACGGAGAGCAAAAAACACGATGTAAAATAGAAATGCTAGAAAAAGACCTCATACAAGTCTACCTACAAAAAGAAGACTACGGGATCTCCCCTGGACAATTCTGCATATTTTACGAAGAAGACGAATGCCTAGGGGGAGCTAAAATTCTTAAAGCATTAGCCTAGCAAACCCACGTAAACTTTACACCCCCCCCTACCTCTATTTATCAACCTTAAAATAGTCAACTGATTCTTTTAAGTCCTTAACACTCTCTAACATCCTTTCAGACATTGCTGACAACTCTTCACTGCTTGACGCTGTTGTTTGCACCAACTGACTAACTTGTTCTATCGCATTCTTAAATTGTCCTATTTGATTACTCTGGTTAGAACTCTCTATAGTAATATTCTTAACAAGCCTAGCTGTCTCTTCCATACCGGGTACAATTTGCTCGAAATTATTACCTGCCCTGCTTGCAATAGTTAAACTCCTATGCGCTATGTCAATGATCTCTCTAGCGGAATCCTTGCTCTGATCGGCAAGCTTTCTAACCTCTGCAGCAACAACCTCAAACCCTTTACCCTTATCCCCTACTCGAGCGGCTTCAATAGAAGCATTTAAAGCAAGCAAGTTAGTTTGTCTTGTTATCTCATCAATAATGCCTATCTTATCTGTAATAACTTCCATCGCTTTAATAGCCTTTACAACAGATTTATGCCCCTCCTTAGTCCTCTCATTAGTATTGACAGCAATGCTCTCTGTAGTAGACGCACTATCAGTATTCTCAGAGACACCTTGGGATATCTGTTCAATATTTGCCGTCATTTCTTCCAAAGTAGAAGCCTGCTCTACCGCACCAGAACTCAAATTCTGACTTGCATTTGCTATCTGAATTGCATTCTCATAAAGGTAATCAAGATTTTCAATAACTCCCCTTGCTATAGATGAAAAATTAGTCCTTAAAAGCTCCAAATTCTCATATAGCCTGTATAGCTCCAGAGTCTCCCACTTTAAAGGATTATCTGTAACCGTGAAATCTCCAGAAGCCAACCTCTCAGAATAGCTCAAAATTCCATTCAAAGAAGAACTAAGCCTAGATACAAGATAAACAGTCACCAAGCCAAGTGCTAATAAAGTAACAATAAAACCTATACCTAAAATAAAAGTGGTCAACCTACTCATGTAATAAAAATCAACAGAAGCAACCCGTAAAAACACTATAAAGGGAAAATTAGACAATCGCCCTTTTAACTTTTGAGCAAGACCTACATATGGCTTTCCGTTGTTTGTAGGATCAAAATAATGCATAACAACAAGGTCTTTACCCTTCTGGATCAAATCTTCAGATGTGGTCTTAACTATATTATTATAATAGGGATTAATGGAAGCCAAATTATCGCCTGGTAACCAAGTATGATGCATAAGAAACGCACCTGCCCTGTCGTATACCATAGCTCTACCGGTTCCTAACGCCCCAAAACTAATACCCTTGAACGAATTATAGACATGATCAATTGCGTAAAAGAGCATAAAGTAACCAAGAATGTCACTAGTCTCATAATCCCTTAAAGGAATCCCTATTAATAAATAAGGGATCTGACCTGCCTTATTCCTTATTTTGGAAACACCTTTGACTAAGCCCTCCTCAATAGAACCAGGCTCTGCTAAAAGAACAGAGGAATTATAAACAGAACTGGACTCTCTTAACTTAATAAAGTACTCCCTATCAGCAATTGAAATGCCATAATCACTATTATCCTTAACGGCAGTAGTAAACACTATGCTCCCATTTTTATCAACCATCATCATATTACTACCTGTTTTAACGAGCATCTCAGTCTGCTCCGCAATAAATTCCATCCTCCTAGACTTAACAGTAGCAATTGACTCAAATTTAGAAGACGAGTTTAAATACATTGAATTAATTTTTACCCTCTCCTCCATTGAAGAAACGTAGATCATTAAAGAATTTTTAACATTTCGAATCAAATTCTTCATCAGATCCAACTGTTGATCCGCCAAGTTACTATTAATCAACATCCCAAATATGAAAAACAACACAGAAATAAAAATCGATATAAGAATACTAACGAGAATCAATACTCTAGCTCTCAGCTTCATACATTACCACCTACTACAAAAATAACTCTAAAAATCCGAAAAATCTTCATCAAAATTCAACTTCTTACCTGCAATATCAATAGCCTTATCGGGATCCACCCTTTTATTAATAGGCTCACCGCCTACACCTGAATTACCATACACATCACCCTGCCTATCACTCAAGGATAAACCATTATCCTTACCCAAAGCACCAACACTTCCAGATACAAAACCAGTACCATCCTCATCAGGACCAAAATAATCGCCAGGACCAAGAATATCTACATCCTTGACTTTGAAAAAAGATACTGCGCTTCTGAGCTCTTTTGACTTCTCAAGCATCTTCTCAGCCATGCTTGAAAGTTCCTCACTACTCGCCGCTGAAGCCTGGACAACTTCTCCAACCTGATCAAGAGCCATTTTAAACTGAGTAATCTGTTCATCCTGATTGGAGCTTTCATCAGAAATCTTTTTAACAAGATTAGTCGTCTCCTCTATTTCGGGCAACATATCCTTGAATATTAAACCTGCCTCTGTTGCAACTCTAGAATTTTCCTCAACCAGCTCACCAATCTCGAGCGCAGAAATCTTACTAAGATCGGCAAGCTTCCTAATCTCACTCGCCACAACGGCAAACCCTTTACCCTCATCCCCAGCTCTTGCAGCCTCAATAGCCGCATTTAAAGCAAGCAAGTTAGTCTTTCTAGCTATTTCTTCAATAACACTAACCTTTTCAACGATAGCCTGCATAGCCACAACAGATTCTTCAACTGCCTTGCCCCCTATCTGTGAATTTTCATTAGTCTTTAGTGCAATTTGTTCTGTTTGACGAGAATTATTAGCACTCATTTTAACCCCAGCTGATATCTGCTCAATGTTTGCTGACATCTCCTCAAGAGTTGAAGCTTGCTGTAATGCACTAGAACTTAAATTCTGACTTGAATTAGCAACTTCAATACTCGCCTTATTAACACAGCTGATATTGCTAAGAACACTCTTAATAGCACTTGCAATGTTATCTCTCATTCTAATAATTTGCATACCTAAAGAATTTAACTCATCAGAATATTTATTATCAAGACTATACTCCTTATCTAAATCCCCCTGAACTACCTCACCTACTAAATCTCTAATCAAGTCCAATCTATAACTAATAATTGTATCTATCCTCATTGCCAGAATAACCACTATCGCAACAGCTCCCAAAATAGAAGCTATGACAAACCTCAGAGCCAAGCTTTCAATAACACCATAAATATCTTCGTAAGGAATTCTTGCAATCAAAAGCCCACTATCTTCTCCAAGCTTACTGTTAATCGGCAACATAGCATAATAATTGTCCAATCCCATCTCTGGAAAATAAGCTCTCTTAATCTCATAAACTGGAGCCTCGGTCGCTACAACAGCCGGCCTTGGGGGCCTAGACAAAGTACTCTTTAAAAGGCTAATAAACTTTGAACTTATCTTTGCACTTTCATTGTACTCTACCAAAGGATTAACAGCATGATTACTTGGGTCCAAGTAAAGCAAATTCCCCCTATTGTAAAAGCCAAATCTAGATCTATCCAGGATGTTCCCCATAACATCGTTAACTAAATAGCCAACCAAATAACCAAGAACCACTTTATCTTCTGCTGAATACACAGGAACTGCTACCGCAAAAGCTCTTTTTTCTTTTTGACGAGACTTCACCGCCACCTCTCCTGCTATTCCCTCAGTAAGACCCATATACCAACCAACAAAATTTAGCTTATCTCTTTTATAACCATCCAAGGTCCTTTTAAAATATCTTGTTCCTGACTCAGATTGCCCAAAATCCATATTATTTTCATGCCTTGTAGTAACAATTACTTTACCTTCAAAGTCGAGAAACGCAAATTCCTCATAAACAGTATCTATTTTCAAATCTGCTAGCGTTCTGTATATTCGTTCACGATACCTCTTGCTTGTCTTAACAGTATCAAGTATCATTTTGGAGTTTTCCCTCATTTTACTTATCTCAGCTCCCGAAAAGGCACGCCGCCCACCACTTTTTAAAAAAGAATATTCATAAAGAGTGTCAAGAGCTATAGTGGAACCCGTACCGTCCAAAATGATGTAAAATGTGTCCAACAAAGATTGAATAGCAAAAGAAGCTCTCCTAACTTGCCCCCTTGTAAGCTGCTTATAATAGCTTTCCACATAACCACCCAAAACAGACTTAAAACCCCAAGAAAAACACAGTATAATCACAACCAAAAATACGAACAAAAATCCCACAAACTTGTATTTAATTTTCAACATAAAACTACCTCGTAAAACAACCAGTTATTTAATAACGTTAACAAATTCAAGATCAATAGACACCATCTACAACTTTAGATCAAAAAATATAATTCCCAAACAAACATTAAATAATCTCAATGGTTCAATTAAGAATGAAACTAATCTTGTTTATAAGGCAAGCCTAGAGACTTAGGCCGATAGCTCTTTTTCGAAAAAAATATAAGACTTAGGATCACAACAACATAAGGCAATATGATTAATAATTTAGGAGATATCATTGAAGAAAAAAAAGGAATTTGAGACATTACAACGGCTAAAGTTCTTACGAAAGAGAATAAAAGACTACCTATTAAGATTCCAAAAGGTCGCCATTTCCCAAAAATTAGCATAACAATAGCGATAAAACCTTGCCCCCCAATAATTCCTTGCATATAGCTTGAGGTAATTACAGTAGAAATCACTGCCCCAGACACCCCCGCAAACAGACCACTCAAAAGCACACAACAAAACCTAATCATAACAACATTTACCCCAAGAGATTCTAAAACCTCCGGATCTTCGCCACTAGCCTTAATTCTAAGCCCAATTTTAGTATGCCTGAATACAATATGAGCAAAAATAACACACATTATTGCTATATAGAGTGAATATCTTTTTCCAAAAAGCTGGAATATGAGAGATTTTTTATCGAAAACACCGTCAAAAAGCATAGGCAACTTAACATCTATTGGAGGAGTTGAAGAAGAGCCAAAAATAAAAATACCGAACAACATAGCAATGGCTGGTCCCAAAAAATTAATAGCCATTCCAGTTATTATCTGGTCTGATTTAAGAAAAATAGTAAAAATCGCATGAAGGCTTGATAGAATAACTCCTGAAAGCCCTCCAACAAAAATTGCAACTAATGGATATCCATAAAAATATGCAAATGTAGCACCAACAAACGCGCCAAGAGCCATCGTTCCCTCAAGGCCAATGTTTATTATTCCACACTTCTCACTTATAAGCCCCCCTAAACCCGCTAGAATTAAAGTTTGAGAATTCACTAAAGTTTCACTAATTAGAAATACTATTTCGCCTAACACCCCTTATACCCCTCAAAATCATCTTATTTAAAAAATGACTAGCAGAAATCACAAGTACCACTATCCCTATCATCAAAGATACAATCGAAGAGGATAGGCCCATCAAACTCTGGACCCTACTACTTCCATAGAGCAGAATATAGAATAAAATACTTGAAAATATTATTCCAATTGGTGAATTATTTGCTATTAAAGACACAGCTATACCATTAAGACCAGTTCCTTCCATGTAAGAAAGCTTAAATATTGCCTTATTAACTCCCATAACTTGTACGGCTCCTGCAAGCCCCGCAAGAGCTCCCGAAAGAAACATAGCAAATAACAAAACCTTTTTAATGTCAATTCCCACACGATAAGAAGCCTCTATGTTGTGCCCTATAGAGCTAATCTTAAATCCGAGTATTGTCTTGCTTAACAAAATCCATATTAAAATGGCAAAAAAAATTCCAATGATTATCCCAAAATTAAGAGGAGCCTTTAGCAAGTCATTAATAAATGGGTTTCCAGCCCTATAAGCGAGTCCCTCAGGCGATAATTTCCAAGAAGCAAAAAAATCAATAAAAGCACTCTCTCTGATTGACCTAGACAAGTCACTATTTTCTTTCTTAATGAAAGATATGTCTAAAACTATGTTATTTATATGAAATAAAATCCAGTTAAACATAATTCCCGTAATTACTTCATTTATGTTAAATCTAACCTTTAAGTATCCAATTAAAATCCCCAGACTTCCTGAGACAACAAAAGTCACAAGAAAAACACAAATTACATGCAAAAAAGGAGGTAATTCTAAAAAAATTCCAACCATTAAAGCCGTAATTGACCCAAGTATAAACTGTCCTTCAACCCCAATATTAAAAAGCCCTGCCTTTAAGGCAATACACACCGAAAGCCCTGTAAAAATCAATGGAGTCGAATAACTTAAAATGTAGCCTAAATGCTTAGGAGAAGAGAACATAATTTCTATTATTATGTAATACATCCTAAAGGGAGAATAACCAAGAAGAGATACCACCAAGCCAACAACTAAAAACCCCAAGCACAACGCAAAAAAGTTAATAAACACTGGTGCATTTAAAAACTTAAGCGCTATCTCTTTATACCTACAACTACCAGCACTCACCTAAGCCATACCTGTCATCATTTTACCAATAACATTGACATCAAAATTATCCTCCAGAATACCTACAATTTGTCCATCGTACATCACAGCTATTCTATCACAAACACTCATAAGCTCTTCAAGCTCAAGAGATACAAGAAGAACAGCTGTCCCTACATCTCTTTGTTCTAGTATTTTCTTATAAATATTCTCAACAGCACCAATATCGAGTCCTCTTGTGGGTTGAACTGCTAGGAGAACCTCAGGTTCCAAATTAATCTCACGGGCAACAATTACCTTTTGCTGATTACCTCCAGATAAATTCTTAACCTTACACAAAATGTCTCTTGGTCTAATATCAAACGAATTTGTAAGTTGTCTACTTATTTTTTTAAGAAAATTTAAATTAAACCCAACAAACTGCTTTTTAATGGTATACAATGCCTTAAGACCCAATTTGTTAATCTTATTTTTTTTCTTAATATCTAGGTACTTCACATCATCAAAGCTCTTAATCCCAATATTTTGTAAAACACTGAAAGCTAGAATAAGACCGTGCTTTTGTCTATCAGACGGGATACTGCCGATCTTTCTATCTATTATTTGTTTTACACTAAGTCCCTTTATGGATTCAAACTCATCTCCAGTCTTCTTAAATATCTCTCCACTGACTGCTGCTCTCACACCAAGGATAGCTTCAACTAATTCCTCCTGTCCACTCCCTTCAATTCCAGCTATCCCCAAAATTTCACTAGCTCTGATATTAAAACTAACATTTTTAACTTTAAGCACGCCCCTCTCATCCTTAACATTCAAGTTTTTAACTTCAAGAATGTTTGTACTGTCAACAAACTGTCTTCTAGATACATCAAGAACCGTTTCCTTACCTATCATTAATTTGGTAAGAATTTTCTCGTCAACTTCGGAAACATCAAAAGTTCCCATCACTTTCCCAAGCCTCATAATTGTACACTTTTGTGCTACAGCCTTTATTTCCTTTATCTTATGTGTAATAAGTATTACAGTATGTCCCTCTGAAACCAACATTTTTAAAATCTTCATAAATTCATCGATCTCACCCGGAGCAAGTACTGCGGTAGGTTCGTCAAAAATAATGATATCTGCATTCCGATAAAGAACCTTGATTATCTCTATCTTCTGCCCCATTCCAACGCTCAAATCTTGAATCTGCCTATCGGTATCTATTGCTAGACCATATTTCCTAGAAATATCGAGTATTTTTTTAAACGCTTTCCCATAATTAATAAATCCAAAACTCGAATCTTCATATCCCAATATAATGTTTTGTACAGCTGTGAAATTCGGAATTAGCATGAAGTGTTGAAAAACCATACCAATACCATTACGAATAGATTCACTTGAATCTTTAAGGTTTAATTCCTTACCCCTTAAAAAAAGGCGACCACTCGTAGGCTTATGCACCCCGTAAATAGTTTTCATTAAAGTGGTTTTACCAGCGCCATTTTCACCAAGAATTGCATGTATCTCCCCCCTTCTAAAGCTCATAGAGACTTCATCATTAGCTACAAAATCTCCATACCGCTTTGTTACTCTATCTAAAACCAGTATACCCTGCACGAACTAAAACCTGACCTGAAAACACATGAAAGGAAAACGCCGTTCATTCATAACTCTTACAAAATATAATAAAACTTAAATGGGAATGTTGGCAAGGACCTTTGCGAAAAAATTAAAGACAACTTCAAATATTTCAAATCATGAAATAGACTTAATGAAAGACAGAAAATAATGATAAAATGAGTGCACAACACATCGATACTTCTGAAGGAATTAAGTCATGAAAATAAGAGCTTGCATTTTTGACATGGACGGAACTTTAATAAACAGCATCACAGATATTGCATTTTCGATGAATTCTGCATTAAAAAATCTAGGATACAAAGAAATAAAGACAGATAAATTTAGTAGCTTTGTTGGAAGAGGATTCGATAAATTTGTAGAAAAAACCTTAGAATATCTGAGTATAAACTTTAATGATAAAAGCCTTAAGTACAATCTTTACGAAGAATTTGTAAAAGAATATAATCAAAACCTTACTTCTCAAACAAGGGCATATGATGGCATACCGGATCTTCTGTCTGAGCTTAGTAAACTTAAAATTCCAATAGGAATTTTAAGCAACAAAAACCATGACGAACTCTTGGTAGTGGCAAAAGATATGTTTAAAGACATAGATTTTTTTGAAATCAGAGGTTACTCTTCAAGGTTTGAAGCAAAACCAGATCCTGCAAATGCCCTTGACATGATAATGGAACTCAATGTTGAACCTAAGGAGGTTGCATACATAGGAGACAGTGATGTTGATATGATAACTGCTAGAAATGCTGGATTTCTGCCAATTGGAGTTTCATGGGGATTTAGAACAATAGAAGAATTGAAAGCAAATGGAGCAAAATATATCATAAACAAGCCTTCCGAACTTTTGGGCATAATAAAATGAATACAAAGGCATACTTTCCCCACTTGTATCATTATCTATTCAATCATGAACACATAAAGAGTTTGTCAGTCTTTGAAAAAGAAATCGAGATAATTAAATATTTGAAAGAAAATAATAGAACCATTTCAACATTCATAGATGAAGATTTTAAATCTGATATCAAATTGCTCATTCGATACGTCAAAGAGAAAACAGATACGATAGTTACTCCCCTAGTTTTGTCAAGTATTGAATCTATTGATTTTAACATTATAAGAGAACTATTTAGGAAAGAACTTAACAAAAATAACCTAGAATCAATATTTTACAGCATTAAAACTAATTCTTATCTTAGAAAAGAATTCCTATACAACTTTAATGCAATAAGTAGCGGTCTTATTACATTTTATATAAATAAACTTTTTGAAGATAAAAATTCTTACACAGTGTATCTGATTAAAAAGGAAAATAATCTTTTTACTTCTTCAAAAATTATAAAAAACTACATAAAAGTTTTGCTTCTATTGAGAACCTTGATAATTAAAATTTGCTTTGAAAAAGAGATAGATTTAAGTTCGCATAACATCAAAGATATAGTGGAAATGATCAGCACAGAAATCGATTTTTTGGACAAAAATATAGTTGACATAGTAACCCAAAGTTTATTTAAGTATGAAAACTTGAGTAATATGTCTCCAGTTGCAACTTTGATATCAATTTTTTCAAATAGGGTAAGAATTCCGAATATTAAAAATAATAAAACAAAGGGCTTTTTAGGATACGACGAAAGCTGGTTTTCAATAAAACAGTCAGGCTCAAAAGATTATGATCCAAGAGTTATTAAAGAGCTTCTGGAAATAGCAAGGAAAAATAAATGGTAAGGATACTTTCAAATGTCTTAAAAGCTACTTTAATCGTCTCGATACTTGCATTTTTAATAGAGGAATTGTCAATAATACTTTTTCTCACATATAAAATCCGATTTGGTCTTATATCTATTGGATTCTTGTTTGATTTAATTTTTATATTAATTTTTTTATGCAAAATTTCAAAAGCTTACTTTGCAAAACAACTACAGATATATGTAAGAAATAATTTATTCTTTGATATATTGCATTGCTTAATTCCTCTTATATTTTACAGTTCTAATCAAATTAAAAACATAATCGATCCTCATGAAGCTATCTTGAGTCCAATCATACTTTCTCTTTTTAAATTAAGATTTTTAAGACTTCTTAGATTCAATGATTTAATGATTGAAATTTACTATAATGAGCAGGAGAAAAATCTAATACTCATTGCATTCGCTAGGACATTCTCGATAAGCCTTCTGATTCCATTTATATTTTTTATAATATTTTCAAGTTTAAGCCTTGCAAATACAGTTCCAGAAAAACAAGAATTTAATATCATAAAGAATATCTCAATAGCAACTGAAAAAAATTACATAAAAGAAAAATATCCTTTTATACTAATGATTAAAGATAAGGGAAGTACGATATACTCCAAATCCAGTGACACATTCCTTTATTATAGTCCCAGTGAATACAAAATTATTGAAATAGATCAGACAAAATTTTATATAGATAAATATTTACAAAGAAAAAATGACTCCGTTCTTGGGATATTTTTATTCTCCCTCTTCATTTCTTTTGCTGTTTTTTTAATGAATTTTTACAAATTTTTTAAGATGAGCTTTCTAAATCCAATCGCACTGATGCAAAAAGTGCTACAAGATCCAATTGAATATAGGAAAATTCAAATTCCATTCTTATTTCGTGAAGAAAAAATATATAAAATGGCAAAAAAATTTAATGACATTCTGCTTAAAGAAAAACTAAATACAAAAAGAAGGACCAAAATACCCTTGGAAATCGAGAAAGTTAAAAAAATAATAAATATTAATAGGGAACAAACATGATAAGAAAAATGCTTCTCTTATTATTTCTCAATACATCAATAATTAATGCACGGTTGATAACAACCTCAATTGAGATGCGAGCATCCGAGGAAACGAAAGAATATTTCACTTTCAATCTAATATTGGAAGAAGAGTACTACACTAAGTATCCTAAGAGCCAAAATGAAATGCAAGCGTATGAAATAACAGAAATTTTTGCAAAAAGCATTATGACAAACAAAGTCAACTACAATGCAATAGCCCCATCCCACAGGGAGATCAACAAATATCTACTTAAAAGCGAAACTATTGACAAAAGCTTCTACAAACACAAAATATTTAAAATTAAACCCATAGATAATACCGTTTTTAAAAGTACAGCACTACTTTATACAAAAAAAGGATTCTACAAATTGGAGTTGTACATAGGAAACAACAAGAAAAACAAACCCGAAATTCTTAATCTAAATATAACACACTTCACCAAACCCATGAACGAAATAAAGAACGAAATGATCTTTTACAGAAACTAACACCTTCACACAGGTTAAATAAATCATTTAACAAACACAGACATAACTCTCTGAAGAACTTTAGTCCTGTCAAGTGGCTTCACAATAAACGTTTTAGCGCCCTTAATTAAGCAATCCTTAACCAGCTGCTCTTTCCCCAATGCGGAAATCATTATAACCCTAGCATTCTTATCAAATTCCATAATATTAGAAAGACAAGTTATCCCATCCATTTTAGGCATAGTAATATCGAGAGTAACAATATCAATATTAGGATAATGATTCTTATACTTAATCACAGCCTCCTCACCGTCAGCAGCAGTATCAATAACATTAAACCCCTCAGAGGTAAAAATTTGAGTAAGCTGCTTCACAGTAAAAACTGAATCATCAACAATCAAAACATTAAAAGGAACTCCCGTCTCATAGTTAATACCCTTTGGCTTAACCGAAGAATCCATCGCAATAGTAGTCTTTTGGATCATATCAAACCCTCTCTTCTAATAATAAGTAATCCTAGCTCCATAATCATATCAAACCCTCTCTCTTATTGCAATATTAACTTCTACAATCTTACCATCTGGCAAGGTAAACGGCACAATCAAGGCCTCTGAACCTTTATTACTTATCTTCATGTTCTCTCCATAAATAAAAGCCGGAGGAGTTATATCGAATATAAATCCCTTGGCATGTAAAGTGGTAACAAAATTACCCGCAATAATATTGCCAACCTCAGTAAGAGTAGCGGCAACCATCTCCTTAGTCTCCTCATCCTCAAAATCAACATAATCCTCAAAATTCAACTTAGAAGCAATAAAAAGAGCTGTATCAACATCCATATCAATAACAATACTGCCCTCAACAGATCCCGCAAGTCCCACAATCACAGAAACTCCCTTTATTTTCTGATTTATCGACTTAAGCCCAGGGGTTCCCATCTTAATATCTTCAACAAGCAACATATCCCTTAAAACCGAAGAAGCAGCATCCAAAAATGGTTCTATATAATCTATTCTCATTCGTTTCTCCTTTAGATCTTTTTATACAAGTTAAAATGTTCCACAGACCTTTCCTTTACAAAAATATCATTATCTTTAAGCTTCTCATTATCTCCCAAAATCAAAAGAGCTCCACTAACAGTCTTTTTTGCAATTGTATCTAGAATCAAAGCTTGTTCCTCATTATTAAAAAAACACAAAACATCCCTCAAGAAAATAATCCCCAAATCCTCAGGAAACTCCGATAAAATGGCATCCGAATATTCAAACAAAATATTATTCATAATCTCTGCCTTAAACTTATAAAGTCCTGGCCTCTGTTCAAAGGAATTCTTTCTGTAAATCTCGCTCAAGCCAATTTCAGCCTCTGAGAAAACTAAATTAGAAGTACCAATCACTTTAGTCAAATCATTATCAATAGCCGTCACCCTAAGAAGTTTTTTATAAGATTCACACAAAGCATTCACAAAAGATACTGTCTCCTTTCCATCCCCGCATCCAACTTCAAAAACATTTAAAATAGAACCAGCACCACCAATACCACCCACAAACCTCTCGACAACTTCGTTCTGAAACTCTCTTAAATAACTATCATCCCACAAGCGCCCCGCCGATCTTGAATAAAACTCACCCAAAAATCGCCCATAAGATTCATCATTAATACCGGCTATACCTAATTTTATTCCAACTTCTCTTAAAAACTCGCTATTTACCAAAGATGTGTTAAAAGAATATTGAGAAAGACCATCCCTCATAACCTTCAAATCATCTATAAAATCATTAAAGGGTTCAGTAAGTTCAATTAGATTTTCTTCCACAGGTAAATCAACACTTGTTTCACCTGCCAGCAAGCCTTCATCTTCCTCATCATAATTGAAAACCTTATCTATATCAAGGAGTATGTACAATTTACCCTCATGTTCAACCACTCCCTTTATGTACTTTATAAATGCATCTTGAGATAAAACAGGATGAGGATCTTGTATTAGAGAAGAATCAATCGAGAAAACATTATTAACCTTGTCAACAATGATACCAATCAATAAATCTTCATTTCTGAGGACCATAATATCCTCAAGTTCCTTTTCACTGGTCTTTAAATTAAACATTACCCTCAAATCAATGATAGATATTATCTCTCCCCTTAAATTATCAAGACCAACCACATACTTCCTAGCGTTTGGAACATATGTAAAATTGCCAGATTTCCTAATTTCCTTAACTTTCATTATATCTATTAAGTAATTATCATCGCCAATATTGAAAGACACTACTTTGAAATCCAAATTAACAAAACTAGACTCTCTAACCTTATACCCATTCAATTCATCATCTCCCAAATGAATCTCTTTTATGTCCATCATAAATCTATTCCTTCATATCCCTTAACTCAAAAAGCTTAAACACATCAATAATTAAAACAACTTTACCATCGCCAAGTGTAGTAGCTCCAACAATCCCAAGGCTTGAAGCGTACTTATCCTTAATAGGCTTTACAACAAAATCTTCTTCTCCAAGGATAAGGTCTACAACTATTCCTGCTTTTTTGTCATCAACATTAATAACTATTAAAAACTTCTCAGATAAGTCCTCATACCTTTCTATATTAAAAAGCTTATCAAGTCTAAGTACAGACACAATTTCTTCTCTTAAATTATATACTTCGTGTTTATTTTCAATTCGTTTAATGTTTTCTTCGCTAATCCTATGCGTCTCAAGGACGCTGTTTAAAGGAATAACATAAATTTCACTTCCCGATTTTACAAGAAGCCCTTGAACAATTACCAATGTCAAGGGTAACTTAATTTTAAAAGTAGTACCAACATCAATCTTTGAATCTATTAAAATAGCCCCATTTAACTTCTCAATACTCTTTTTTACAACATCAAGACCCACTCCCCTCCCAGAAACATCCGTAACCTGACTTGCTGTTGAAAATCCAGGAGAAAAAATCAAGTTAAGAACCTCACTATCGGAAAGAACCTCATCTCTCTTAATTATCCCCTTTTCAATTGATTTTTGTCTAATAATATTCGGGTCTATCCCCCTGCCATCATCTGCAATATCTATCGATATTATATTGCCCTCATTTCTAGCGCGCAAAAGTATACGACCAACCCTATCCTTGCCCTTCTTAAGTCTCTCCTCAGAAGTTTCAAGCCCATGATCCATGGAATTCCTAACACAATGCATCAAAGGTTCTACAAGATCATCTATAACAGACTTATCGATTTCCGTATCGCCTCCCTCCGTATCAAGTTCTACAACCTTACCCAATTTCCTCGATAAATCCCTTACAACTCTTGTAAATCTCAAAAAAATACCAGAAACCGGCAACATTCTTGTTCTTAAAACACTCTCATGTAAATCAGTAATTATTCTTGAAAGCCTACCAGAAGCAAATTTTGAATCTTGAAGAATTTTTAAGAAAGAATCTCTCAATTCTCCCATATCATGCAAAGTTCTCTCTATTTTATGATTCATTAAATTTTTTATTTGAGTTTCAACAGCATCTTCTAACTCCAATCCCATATCTTTAAAGACAACTTTCAAATCTACTAAAAAATTCCTCTGAAAACTTTCTTGGTAATCATAAAAATAATTAAAACTATAAAGCAAAGATGTCATATCAGAATTTATTTGATTATAAGCTGATTTGTTTATAACAGCTTCACTTACAAGATTTAATATAGAATCTATTCTTTTGCTATCAATTCTAATTAAATTAACATTTAAAGGAGAACCCTTCTTAAAATGCTTAGTAGATGCCTCATCTGTCTCAGTATCTAAACCCGAGTCCTTAACATCCTCTAAGTTGACCTCCCTAATCTCAAAGCTAACAACAACATCTTCCAAATTTACCTTTCTAGTAATGCTATCTGTCGAAGTATCTGTCACTAAATAGTACACAACGACATCAAAAAACTTATCTGCCAATAACTCAACATTATCAGGAATGGACTTATAAACCTCTCCCAAGCTTTTTAACGCTTGCATCATCTGCATTCCAGAAATCGTTGCCATGGGATTGTCTTTATTAAAATTCAATTTCACTTCAAATAATTTAGCAGCCCCAATACGAGCCCTTAAGCTTACAAGCTCAGCACTAGAAAGTTGAACTTCATCCCCATATAAAAGGTTAGGCCGAATAACATCCCTCTCTCTTGCCTCTGCCCTTTCCAATTCATCCTCAATATCAAGTTCTTCAATTGTATAATTTGAAACGACATCGGATATATTTATCTTTTTCTCCACATTGCCGATATCTGAATATATTAAGTAATAATCCACTCTAGGTAGATACTCATCGGCAACAATTTGCTCATAACTAGGAACTGTATGAAGGACTGGAGACAAATCTTTTAAAGCTTGAAACATTTGTATTCCAGAAATAGTTGCCATAGGATTGTCTTTATTAAAATTAATACTAACCCTTAAAACTTTCTGCCCAAGCCCCAAGCTTTCACGTATGTCATGAAGGTCGAAAGATGAAAGCAAAAATCTATCACCAACTGATTCCCCTAAAGAAATCATAGATATTTTTTGGTCACTTTTGCCCAAAAATCCCATTAACTTCCCTTTAAGCTCACTCACATCTTCCAAATAAACGCTTCCATTAAGGCGTGCGTCCAACATACTTTTTACAATATCAAGTGAATTTAAAAGCAAATCAACAAGCTCATGACAAATCTTTAACCCATTACCTCTAATAGCATCAAACACATCCTCAACAACATGAGTAAACCCTGAAAGTTCCATCATATCAACTGAAGCCGAGCTACCCTTAAGAGTGTGTGCTGCCCTAAATATCTCATCAATAGTCCCCGAGTTATTGGGATCGTCCTCTAATGACATAATATTTTCTTCAAGGGTATCTACAAGATTTTGAGCTTCTTCAAAAAAAATCCCCAAAAGCTCTTCGTTTTCTGCATCCAGCATCGGCCTATTTTCCCTAGTCTGAAGATTAGGGACTAATCTTCAGACTAGTCCCTAATCAAATCTATTTTGCTTGAGTGACTGACTCGTTCTTTTTAGTATCCTTTTCTAAAAAATCTTGAAAAGAACCTTCCGGCATTGAGACATTTTCCCTAATTCTTAAAACTCTTTTAAAAGTTTCCTGTGCTTTTAACTTTCTAAGAGATTCCGCCCCCTGCTCTTCATAAACCTTAAACACAGATTCATTATCAATATCAGAATCCAAAGAAACATTCAACTTATCATAAAGAACCCTTACATCTTTAACATAAAAAATAAAATTCTGATTCCTTGAACTATGTGACTTCGATACCCTAAAGGCCTTAAATCTCATTTTACTTGAAGCGATAGGATAATTGGGAATATCATCTCTAACTATTCTAGAGTTCATGTTTGGAAGATAAGTAGGGTTTGACCACACCAAATCAGCCCAACCTTTAAACTTCAAGGTACCCAAGGGATAGGCATATTCCATACCATTCATATCTTCAAATAAAACTTCAAGGTCTACCTCATAACCCAAACTATACACAGTTACCTTAACTTCTTTCATAGTCTTGACATTGTCAATAACTCCTTTGCCCAAGAACTGGTTTCCATCTTCTCCAGAATAAAAGGGAATCTTAAATGGGGGTAAAACCATAGCGGAAGACTGAGAATGACTAGGAAATAATACCCTCACCCCCAACACTGTATCGCCTGCATATCTCCTAGAATCACTCTTAACAACAGCTGGCGCTACAAGAGAATTTCTCACATAAGACTGCATTCTTGCCGAAGGGGTCAAAAGCACACTCCAATTATTTATTCCAAGGTCTACAACCATATCCTCTGGTTTAACGATGCCTGAAGCCCCAGAATAAACATAATCAACATAGTTTGCAAGATCCAGTTTAGTTGAGCTTGGATCTTTCTCAAGTTCTGTAAAATCAAGAACCAACACACCAAGATCACCCTTCTGGCCTCCACCGCCCGCCTCATCAGCAGCTTCCTGCCCAAAAACAGGACTAAACAACATAAAAAACAATAAAACAAAAACAGCTTTCAATTTCGCCATATACACAACTCCTTCCCTAAAAAGCACTCAAATCTTCCTTTTTTTAATTTGCCTCTTAACAAGATACCCGATGCCTGAAAAACTATCGCTCCCACCATCTAAAACAGACCCTTCAACGAAAACGACAAGCTCCCTCACACAACCAGGGTAGTTAAAATTAATTGTTTCTTCTAAAGATTTAATAAATAAACTCATCCCAAGCCCACCAGACCCATGATGACCAACATTACCCGAAGAATCATAAAACTCTCTCGATATATTTACAAAATATATACCATTACTCATGAAAGAGTACAAAAACTTGGCCTTCCTTGTGTCCAATAGCAAAGAAAACCCCTCACTACTACCCAACAGAAAATCCTTAACCAAGAAATCCAAATTTTCCTTAAGAGTCTGCCTTTCCTTTAAATACCTTAAGTCAGAAACCAACTCACGCTCAGAATAAAAATAAAAAACCTTCCTAGAAAAAATATTATCATAATTTAAAAAAATCACACACGAAGAATAAAAAAAACTTAAAAACAAAAGTACACAAAGCGCCCCAATTAAATACCCCCCTCCCCCAGCATCAAGACGTCTGAAACAAAAAAACCTACACCTCACAAATATACTCAACAAACTACTTCTCATAAAATTTAATAAACTTAACTAAAGACTTAAGTATCAGCATATTCACCTTACTCATGTAATTGTAATTCAAAATTAAACTCGCGTCAGAAATATTAGATAAAAATCCAATCTCAATTAACACGGCAGGCATACTACTATTTTTTATAACAAACCACTGCTCCTCCCTAATTGAGCGTACCTTGGTTTCATCTACAGCAGCGACAAAGGTTTCATATAAAATCTCGGCTAATTTTTTTGACTCATATTTATACTTAACATCAAGTATATCATTAAGTTCTCTCAGGTACCTATTACCCTTAATATCATATCCTTTAAAATTTTTCACAACTTCTCTTTTTGAATTTTCAGGAAGATACCAAAACTCAATCCCTCTAGCAACAGGATTTGGGGCATTATTTGCATGTATGGACAAAAAGATTACGTTATTTGGAAAATCTGGTTTAATTGCATTTGCAAATTCAGCCCTATCCCTCAGTGGTATAAAAATATCATCAACACGAGTTAACAAAATAGTCCTATCTAGAAAATAATTGCTTAAAATTTTATACAGATGTATAGAATAAATTAATGCAAAGTCCTTCTCCAGAAGAGTAACATCATTCCCATCTATCTTATGCGTAACAACAGCTCCCCTGTCATGCCCGCCATGACCAGGATCAATAACTATCGACGTTATTCTTGGCTTACTATAACTTTTCATGGACTTAAAATAATTTTCAAGCTGCCTCAACGCCCTTTTGGTTATTAAAATCTCCCCTTCCCTTAAAAGTATAGGATCAACATGAATATAGTAACCAGTGGACGAAAGACAATATTCAAATCCTATTTTAAATTTAAGATGTCCCTTTTCATGCTTAACAGTCAAAATATCACTTTCGACATTAAAATTAAGTCTAAAGACTCTCTCATCAAGTGCATCAAGTATGTTAGTGTAAACAAATTCTTGCGCTTCTACAAACATGCATACAAAAATCAAGTTAATAAATAATATTACTTTCCCAAAGTTCAATTGCACTCTTTAAGTCACCTTTAAACCTTAAGCTGTTTTTAATGGTTTCATTCCTTATCTCTTTAAATTCCCTGCTAAACTTCAAAGGATTAATGCCATATCTTAAACAGACCGTAAAAAATCTTAAAAACGAAAATTTAATTCCATTTCCAATAAAAATTGGGACGTGATTTTTAAGCAAAAAAATCAAAAAACTTCTATTCTTTGTTAAATCTTCTGGAAAATTGATAGCAGTATACTGTATACGAAGTTTCCTGTAAATAAAAATACTTTCCCCGAAATAAATAGCTCTAAGTCCAAAATCTAGCCTTTGAAAATATTCATTCTTAATTCTCCTATCAAAACCCCCCAACTGGATAAACTTTTCCCTAGAGTAAAGACCACAATAGTCCATAGTAATTAAAGTCTTCTCATAATCCTTCTCAGAATTTACTAAAATAACCTTCAATTTTTGATGCTTATCAATAGTGGGAAGGAAAACTGAGGGAACAATCTCTTCTTCTTTATCAAAAAATTCCCCGCCAACAAGAAGTACATTCTTTTTAACTATCTCATTGAATATGTTAGGAATCCAAAAAGGATTTAATAAATACATGTCACTTTGCAAAACAAAAACAAAACTACAGATGGATTCCTTCATCGCCAAGTTAACTTTCTCTCCTGAATTTAAATCATCAGAAATCAAGATAAATTTCAATTTGTTATAGGTATCTGAAATAAGCTGGAGAGAAACTCTGTTACTCTGTCTTTCAATAGAAATAATTTCTCTTATGAAATCAAAATTGGAGAGGAACTCAAATAAATCCTCCCTGAAAATTTTTGTACCTCTATTTAAAATCACAAAAGAAATCCCAAAAGTAGATCTTTGTACATAATTACTCCTAGATTTAACAACCGTATAAGAATAGTCACTATTTTTAAAATACATAGACCTACTTCAAAAATCCCTACAATTAAACTATAATGGTCACATGGCAAGCACTAGAATGTTAAAAACAAGCATCTCAAGCACCAATGTCCTAAAATATACCATAATTTTTGTTATTTTAATACTTGTGAGTTGTAAGGATAAGAACATAATATACGATAAGAGAATAAAAAAAATACTTGATAATAATAAAATCGAGTACAGGATAGATAAGGAAGGTGATTTTGTTATATTAAAGCCTTCACATGATGCAACAGTAGAGATAATAATTAGGTCAAAGTTGAATTCATATCAAAATTCAAAAATAAGAGAAATATTTGGAGTTGTTGAAACATTTGATGTGAATTCAAACAGAATCAACGAAATATCGGAATCTTTGATGAGTGATAGCCATAATAACCGAATTTTTGGATCATGGGAACTTATTAACGACTCTGAGAGGGGGAACAGCTCTCTGGTATACACCGTGAAAGCCGACGAAAACGCAAAAGAAATTTTTTTACTTGATGTCTTTGAAGAAGTTGCGACAACAATATCCATTTTTAAGAAGGTAATAAAATCCGACGATTCAAGCCTTGGCAATATCAAAGATGAACCTGATAGCTACTTACAAGAAAAGACCAAAAAAGACGGTATGAGGGATAATACTATCGAAGAAGAACTTCAAGAAATAAAGGCTAGGTAATTATTCTACCCTTATAGAATTAATATCAAAATTGAATTTAACCTTGTCTCCTACTTTAATATCAAATTTAGCAAAAGAGCCCTCTGGGACCTCAAGGGCATATTTAACCATATGCTTAGATCTCACACTTTTCTCTGAAAACGGAACTAGGCTGTAGATTTCCTTAATAACGCCTCCAGAATTAATATAAGCAATCTCAAGCGGCACGGGAGTGTTCTTCATCCAAAAAGATAAATTTCTCTCTTTATTAAACATAAAAAGGATACCATTGTTTTTATTTACAACTCTAGTCCCCATATAGCCCTTAGCTCTACTAAAATCATCAAAAGCAAGCTTAACACAAAACTTAACACCACCGACTACGATTTCCTTATCGTAGACATGCTCTACACAAGATAAAAAAATTAAGACAAAAAATACACAAAACACCCTCAGAGTTTATTTTCTCCACGCACATAAGGCTTAAGAGTCATCCTCAAGATATTACCATTTAAGGCAATAACAAAATCACCAATATCCCAACAATAATTAAAAGGAGTTACAACACTAGCTTCTCCAAATTTTTCTTTAACACTAAGGAAAATAGCATATTGAGAAATCAATTTTTTATCAAAAACAAAAGTATACGAATAAAGTTTATCTGCATCAAAATTAAAGTAAGCATATCTTATGTGCGCCTTGCCTTCAAACTTCAAAGTCTGAGTTTTAGCATAAGAAAATTCAACCTCTTCAACATCGTAATAAAAAACAGAATTTTGGCGAACATTATTCTGCACAGACGCAACACCATCCCCCATCTTAAAAGACAAAAAAATAGAAAACAAATAAAAAATTGTAATTCCCATATATTAAGTTATCCTTAAAAAAAGAAAACATACATGAAGAACAAAACTATCAAAAATCCAGAAAATAAGTAAAGCATGACATTAGCCGTAAGTCCAAAATTAAATATTGGCTTAAAAAGGACAACATCATTCCAAGAACGCCTAGTTTTTACCCTTTGCTTCCTTTTAAAAGGAGTCTCTTTAAGTTCTTCAAAAGGACTATAATCACACCTCGGGCAACCCTCTCCAAACTCAGAAACAACCCCAACATACCCACAATTTGGACACTCAATATCCCCCAATTTAGACCGGCAACTAGGACACTCAGACTTATTAAGTCCTACCTTTTCTCCGCATTGCTCACAAAAAACCTCAAAACTGCCCTTCTTCAAACGATAATCCTTTAAAATGAAGTCTTAGACAAATTAACTTGGAAACAAGTATACATTAATTTTGATAAAAAATATATTATTGTACTCAAGGCAGGAAGATTAAAATGAAATCAGGATTTGTAGCAATAGTAGGTAGACCCTCAACGGGAAAATCTACTCTTTTAAATTCAATATGTGGACATCAAATATCAATTATCTCACCTACCCCACAAACTACTAGAAATAAAATAAAAGGAATATTTACAGATAAAAGAGGTCAAATTGTCTTCATAGACACTCCAGGATTTCACTTAAGTAAAAAAAAATTTAATATAGCTCTGATGAATAATGTATATTCTTCATTTACAGAGGCAGAATTGATCCTTTACGTAATTGACATTCAAGACAATCCTGCTGATGAAGAAAATGAGATACTGAAAATAATTATTAAATCCAAAGTAAATTTTTTAGTAGTAATAAACAAAATTGATATTAAGAAAACAAAAATAGAGGAAATAATGCTATTTTTGGAAAAAGAAGGTATTAAGAAAGAGAATATTATCAAAATATCTGCGGAGAAGAAAATTAATGTCGAGGAGCTAAAAAGCAAGATTTACGAAAATTTCAAAGAAGGACCTCTTTACTATCCAGAAGAATATTACACAGATCAAGAAATGAATTTAAGAATTAGCGAAATAATTAGAGGAGTGGTAATTAAAAATCTTAAAGAAGAATTACCTTATTCTTTATATGTAGAAATTGACACTTTAGAAGAAAGAAGGCGAAATCTTTTCATCAGAGCAAATATTATTGTAGCGAGTGAAAGTCAAAAGGGAATAATAGTCGGTAAGGAAGGTAAGGGGATAAAAACAATTGGAGAGAAGGGCAGAGCAAAAATATCAGAAATATTTGAAAGGAGATGCAATCTCTTCTTACAAGTCAAATTAAAGAAAAACTGGAATAAGGAAAACAAGCTAATTCAAAGATTAGTAAATTAAAAAGATACTATTTTTAAAACCTTGAAACAAAAAAAACAGAATGATAGAATTAGTGCTTTGATGGGAGTAGTATTATGAGAGCGGCTCACTGGGCAGATTTTTACGCGAAAAGGATTATAGAGGAGAAAGGAGAAAAGGAACAGTATACGGTTGCATCCGGTATTACTCCGTCAGGAACTGTACATATTGGAAACTTTAGAGAGGTGATTTCTGTTGATCTTGTGGCAAGAGCATTGAAAGATATGGGCCGAAATGTGAGATTTATATATTCTTGGGACAATTACGATGTATTTAGAAAAGTGCCTAAGAATATGCCGAATCAAGAATTACTTGCATCTTATTTAAGACAGGCCATAACGAGAGTTCCTGATACAAAAACTGATGAATCAAGCTATGCAAAAGCGAACGAAGTTGAATTTGCTCGCTATTTACCCGTGTTAGGCATTAATCCAGAATTTATAGACCAGTCCTTAAGGTACATGTCAAGTAATTATTCAAGCCAGATTAAGTTTGCACTGGATCATAAAGATGAAATAGCACAGGCTTTAAATGAACATAGAACAACAAATCTCGAAGCCAATTGGTATCCTGTTAGTGTCTTTTGCACTAAGTGCAACAGAGATACTACGAACGTAGTAAGTTATGATGGCTGCTATTCTATTAAATATTACTGCGAATGTGGGTGTAAGGAGTCTCTTGATTTAAGGCAAACGTGGGCTGTAAAGCTTCCATGGAGAATTGACTGGCCGATGCGGTGGAAATATGAAGATGTTGACTTTGAACCTGCTGGAAAGGATCATCACAGCAGTGGAGGCAGTTTTGATACTTCAATAGAGATTGTAAAAATTTTTGGAGGGACTGCTCCTATAACATTTCAATACGATTTCATATCAATTAAAGGTCGAGGAGGAAAAATATCTTCATCTTCTGGAGATGTTGTGTCTTTAAAAGATGTACTTGAAATATACACTCCTGAGATAACAAGATTTTTGTTTGCATCAACAAAACCTAACATAGAGTTTTCAATATCATTTGACCTTGATGTAATAAAAATATATGAAGATTACGATAAATTTGAAAGAGTATATTATGGAATTGAGACTATTAAGGAAAGTAAGCAGGAGGCTTTTAAAAGAATTTACGAATTGTCTCAACCAAAATTACCAGACAAGGAAATCCCCTACCAAATTGGCTTCAGGCATTTAAGTGTTCTTTGCCAGATTTTCGAAGGGGATAAGAATAGAATTCTGAACTATTTAAGCGATGTAAAGGAGTTCCATAAAGAAAAACTTATTAATAAAATTGACTGTGCATTTAACTGGGTAAAAAACTACGCTCCTGAGGATTTTAAATTCTCATTAAGGTCTAATTTTGACAACATCGAACCCCTAAAACGGGACTACAAACAAGCAGTAAAACAATTACTAGAATTTTTGAAAGATGGTTTCGAGAACATAGTTGAAAAAGACATTCAAGATGAAATTTATAACATTGCACGAAACAACAACATCGAGCCCCCTTCGTTATTCAAACAAATCTACAACATACTAATTAATAAAGACAAGGGCCCTAGGTTAGCGGGATTTATTAAGATAATTGGCCTTACAAAGTTCGAAGAAATTGTAAAACAATCAATTCATTCCTGAGGTTTTTACATCGAAACGCAAGAGTTAAATAACCTACCCTCCTGCGTCAGTATTTACAAAATAAGTTTTCTACTTTGCTTTCCCTTGATTAGCAACAGATTCCATTGCAGCTCTGATCTTATCTTCATCTCCCAAGTAGTAGTGCTTCATAGGTCTTAAATCCTTGTCGAGTTCATAAACCAAAGGAATACCAGTGGGAATATTAAGCTTTAAAATCTCATTCTCACTCATATTGTCAAGATACTTAACAAGAGCTCTTAAAGAATTACCATGAGCAGCAATAATAACCCTCTTGCCCTCAAGAACAGCCCTAGCAATCTTATCTGTCCAATAAGGAATAACCCTTGCAACAGTATCCCTTAGACACTCTGTTGAAGGAAGTTCATTTCTAGGAATCCCCTTGTATCTTAAATCATGAATTGGATGCCGATTATCAGTCTCCTCCAAGGGCATGGGAGGAACATCATAGCTACGCCTCCAAACCAACACCTTATCTTCTCCGTACTTAGCAGCCGTTTCAGCCTTATTTAACCCCTGTAAAGCTCCGTAGTGCCTCTCATTAAGTCTCCAAGATTTCTCCACATCAATATAAGATTGCCCCAATTCACTCAAAATAATATTTAAAGTATCATTTGCTCTTACTAATACTGAACTAAAAGCAATATCGAAAAAGTAACCTTCTCGTTTAAGGACTTTACCACCATCCAAAGCCTCAGCAATGCCTTTTTCAGACAGCTTAACATCCGTCCAGCCTGTGAAAAGATTCTCCCTGTTCCACTCACTCTCACCATGCCGAACCAAAACCAACTTATACATAAAATCTCCTAAGAAATGTTTTTATTTTTAACAACGCCTTAAATTATAAGCTAGCACAAAATGAAACTAATGTTAATAAGTAAGAGGTATTAACCATTATATGTGTAGCATGCAATGCCAGACAATGCTATTAGAACATATAGTATAATTGTATTACCCTTAGTGAGATAATTAGCACTATGTGGTTAAGGGTAATTTGTAATGGAAATTGAAGAGCAAAAAAAGTTGACTGCGAAATATGCTGTTGAGCATTATTTAAGAAGTGGTATGCGTCTGGGTGTTGGAACGGGAACAACTGTCTTTTATGCAATTAAATATTTAAGCGAAAAAATAAGATCTGGATCTTTGAAAGATTTAGAAATCTACCCTACAAGCAGTGGTACCAAACATTTGCTTGCAAGAGAAAAAATTTCATACGTATCTAATTTTACAAAATTTGGCAAAAATATAGATATCACGATTGATGGAGCCGATGAGATCTTATTAGACAAGAAAGCACTGATAAAAGGCGGGGGAGCAGCTCATTTAATGGAAAAGGTAGTAGCTTACAATTCTGAGGAGTTGCTAATTATTGCAGATGAAACGAAAATTGTAACATCTTTAGGTGAAAAAACTTCCGTACCAATTGAGGTGGCTCAAGATTCTGTTGAATTTATTAAGGCGAGACTAGAAAAAATGAACTTCAGTCCTGTACTTAGAACCTGCAAGTCTAAAGCGGGACCAATAATAACTGATAATAACAACTACATCCTAGACGTAGCAATGAGCATTGAAAATCCCGAAGGTGTTGAGAAATATTTCAAACTATTCCCAGGGGTGCTTGAAATCGGTATTTTTAATCATAAAAACACCAGAGTCATATACTATCAAAATGGGCAAATTAGAGAAACTTGAGATTCACCTTAAAGGAATTATCAATTAAATATTCCCTAATCAACCGAAGATAGAAGTCAAGCTTAAACCTTTCATTTCCATCTAAATAAAGGACATTATTACTAAAAATAACTGCTCTATTTAGCTTTAAAAGGTAGTCAACAAACTGAACAAAATCTTCTTTTTTATAAATAAACCTATGCTCTAAAAGAGAGATATTAAGTCCCTTTTTAGTACCAAAATTTGTCATAAAATGACAAATGAAAAAATCTAAATCACTTAATACTTCAAAAGTTGCAAAAGAGTCTTCTCTGCTTAAAAAAGCATCATCCTTTCTTACTATAGCTTTAAGATCATTCTCATAAATACCGATAAGTAAACTCACGGAACTCATCCCAAGACCTAAATATGGCTTAAGTTCCCAATACCTTAAATTATGTCTACTTTCATATCCCCTTAAAGCAAAATTTGAAATTTCATAATTCATGTAGCCACTAGTTTCTAAAAAATCAAGAGAATAAAACCAGAAATCTTCAGCTCTATCATTATTTCTATCACAATTGGTTCCATTTAAACTAGCTGCAATAAAATTATTCTCATCAAACGAAATTTCTGAAAGACATATATGATCGGGTGCACACCCCACCAATCTGACTAAATCAAGCTTGAGATGTCTTTTTTCTTGATAAGGAATATTGATGTTTAAATCAACATTTAAATCAAAGTTAAATTTACGAATATTATCGACTGCCACAGTCACCCTCTTAAAGGACATATTAGCAAATCCCATAATCCCTAGAAATTTTGAAGAAAAACTTTTAACATCAAGACTAATTCTGCTAACAAAAAAATCATTTAAAACTCTTAAAAGAGAAAGCGCAATATCTTCAGGCCCAACTTCAAAGGTAAACTCATCCAATTCAATAAAATTAAACCTCTCGGATAAAGAAGACAGAAAAGACTCCAAATGAGCATAACTCTTAGCCGTTACCGCCTTAGATTTATATTTAAAATAAAATGTCTTGACTTTTGGATGACCCAAGTTTTCCAAGTAACAATCCAAATCACTCAATATCTTAACGAAGTGAAAGGACTTATAGCAGTTGGTAAGATCAACATAAACACTTAATTCACTTAAAGGTAAAAACTTAACTGCCATATAAAGCTCTTAAAGAAACATACACTTTAAAAGTCTAACCGAATAAATGCTCAAATTTTTTCAACTTTTTTTCACACTCAAGCTTAAAATCTTCCAGTTTACTTATTTTAATTTCATACTCTTTAATACCCTCTTCAAGATTAGTAAAATTTTTATTGATATCTATTGAGCACTGAACGATATCTCCTTGACGAGGAGCAAGAGTAAAAAATGTAAATTTCCATCCCCCCGAATTTATTGTAGATATTATTCTTTTTTGAAAAACATAATCTGAGATTAAAACAAGCTTTTGGAATTCCTTTCTATGCAAATAAATAAATTCATTCCACTCATTAAAAATGGCATCTGGTAACTCATCTAAACCAATTTCAATAATATTATTTATCGACAATAGTATGTGAAGTGTTTCCAATAAATTTAAATAATAAGCCTCAAAACACTGAATAGTAATATCTAGTAGAGAAACCTTAACAAGCAACTTGGATATATCAAGACTATGTTCCTTCATAATTTTTGATATTTTTTCTTTAGTATGCTCTATAATGAACTTCTTGTGTGTCTCCTTGATGTTCTCGCTTACTTTAATCTGCTCCACTTTTTCATAGTAATCACCAATTTCTTTGTTAATTAAATTTAAATTGTTATTATTAGCTTCATTAGAAAAGAAATCAAGCGTACTTGAAAGCCTTTCTAAAAATTCTTGCTGAATAAAAAAAGTAGCTATCTTTATGCAAGAACATGGGGTCTTGCTCCTCTTGTCAAATTCTTCAATTTTTTGCCTAATATCCACCCTAAAATTCAAATATCTGAGCTTATCTAAAAATTTATTAAAAATATCTTCATTACTTAAAAGTGCCTCACCCTCTAATTCCAAAAACTCTGATTCTGGGTAATACTTCTTTATTAGACTTTTAATAATACCTAAAGAATCATAAAAAATTTCCTTGTTAAAATCTAACTTTGAAGAATTATGAATAACTCTAATAATATCTTTATAGATCTTATCCAAAAATACAATCTTATCTTTAAGTAAGTTAGCATCATTAATAAGACCTGACTGTTCCTTGTAAGAGTAATAATTTATTAAGCTGTACCTGAAAATACTAAAATTGAGATGTTTTTGAAAGTCGAAAAACCGATAAAACCCCAAAGAGCCAAAATCAAAAAACTTCATATCACCATATTATAACAAAAACGTTATTTAATCTTTTTATAAAGACTTAAAAGAACAGGAGAGGCTATAAAAATAGAAGAATAAGTACCAACAACCACGCCTACCATAAATATTAAAGAAAAATCCCTTATGGCGCCCTCAGTAAATATATAAATAGACAAAACAGCAACGAATGTAGTAACAGAAGTCAAAACAGTTCTTGATAAAGTTTGCCCAATACTTATGTTTAAAACACTTAAAAATGAAGTACCAGTAAGAATCCTAGAATTCTCCCTAATTCTGTCAAAGATGATTATAGTGTCATTTAAAGAATACCCAATAATAGTTAATATTGAAACAATTATTGAACTGTTTATCTCTATCCTAAAAGTCCCTAAAAAGGCAATCACAAAAAGTATGTCATGTATTGTAGCAAATATTGATGCTACAGCATAGCTTAACCTAAATCTCAGTGCCACATAAACTAAAACAAGTGCAAATGTTAGACAAACCAACAACGTTGATTTTGTCCTTAAAGTAGAGGAAAAACTCGAATCAATAAAATAAGAATCAAGAATTTCAACATTAACCTGATATTCTGTCTTTAATTTTTCAAGTAAATTGCTTTGTATGTCTTTCTTAAAAGCATAATCAGTGACATCTGATTTCACTACAACAGAAAAATGACTCCTAAATTCATCACCTGATATAATCTCATTAACTTCAAATGTTTTATAAATTGAAGACAATATCTTCTTGACTTCATCATCTTTAATCCCCGCCTTCTCTATAGCAAAATTGATACTCACTCCAGAAGAAAAATCTATCCCCCAATTATACCCACCATGACACACAAAAGTATAAACAAACCCCAAGAAAATCACAAAGAGGCTAAGCACCATTACTCTATTTCCGTATTTCAAAAAACTAAACACTTTTTGCATAATGAGAACTCCAAGAGATACTTACAAATTTGCTTTTATTGCAAGAAACTACAACTTCTAAAATAAACCTTGAAAAGACTAAACTGCTGAAAAGAGATGCTACAATACCAACAGATAAAGACCACGCAAATCCCTGAATAACTCCTGTTCCAAGAAGAGTCAAAAATAGGACAGCAATAAAAGTCGTAACATTTGAATCCATTATTGTCCAAAAAGCTTTCTTAAATCCATCATCGAATGCTCTTTCAAATTTACGACCATTCCTCATCTCTTCTTTAATTCGCTCATAAATAATTATGTTAATATCAACAGCCATACCCATAGTTAGTACAAGACCTGCAATACTCGTAAGAGTTAAAGTAAAATTGAAAGCTGACAGAATTGCTAGAATTAAAAATAAATTATAAACAACCAATGAAAATCCTGCCACAAAGCCACTAACCCTGTAATAAATCAACATAAACAGAAAAATTAAAACAAGAGCAAGAAGAGATGCCTTTATCCCAAGCTCAACTGTCCTCTCCCCAATAGTAGGTCCAATAACCCTAAGATCATCTATTTTTATTTCAACTGGAAAAGCTGCCGTTTTAAAAACAAGTGCAAGCTCGCTGGCCTCTTTTTTATCAAAAGAATCCCCCTGAATTGAAACATTTCCACCAGCAATAGCATAACTAATACTAGCTACCGACTTAATCTTGCCCTCCATGACCACAGCCAAGGCCTTTCCAATGTTCTTTTGAGTAAATCCAAAAAATTTTTCACTGCCTTCATTATCTAAGCTAAATGTAACCATATCCCTACCGGTTCTATGGTCACCTGAAACCCCAGCATCCCTAATGTGTGCACCATCAAAGGAATTTTCAACACTAGAGTCCACAACATAGTAGCGAACACTAGATTCATCATCAACACCATAAGAATCTTTAAAATACCAAGGAAAAATTTTCTTATTTTCACCAAGATTCATATTATCTTTAATCTCAGAAATAGAAAAAAGAGGCCCGGCTTTCAAGATTTTATCATTAAGCACAGAAGTACTCTCATCGTCAACAACATAAAAGTTTAAACTGCCTTTACCACTTAAAAGAGAATCAACACGACTCTCATCCCTTTCCCCTGGGATATCCAAGAAAATTCTACTACCACCTGCTTCTCTTATAATTTTAGGCTCTGTAAGCCCGAAAGTATCCACTCTCTCTTTCAATATTTGCATTGTACGCTCAATGGATTCTTCCCTTTCCAAAGAAGTCAAACTCCGCCCCAACTTTTTCTCAAGATCTGAATAATCAAGAGAGATAGTAATACTCATTCCCCCAGATAAATCAAGACCAAGCTGTATTATTCTACTCCTATCTCTCTTTACATTTTCATAACGTTTGTAAATTTCAAGACTGAGTTCCTCAATATCGGAATCTGACAAAAACCCATCTCGCAAAGCCTTAACACTTAAAGACCTAGGAAAAGTTCTCCCATAAACCTTGTAGTTTTTCTTTGCAACTGGTATTAAATGCCTCAAATCATCTGGAATATTCGCATCTGGATCCTTTCGGTATAACTCCTTAAGTCTAACAAGCGCATCAAAAGCCTCTTTCCTAGAATAATCCCTTAAGGCTTCCTTTGAATACGAACTAATTTTCTTATCTTCCCCTCCGGTAAAAAAATACCACCCCAAGGTAGGAGACACCAAAAGATACGAAAAAAACGTTACCATCACTATTAGTACAAATTTAGAGAGCTTACTCATCCTAACACACCTATCCTAATTGAGAATGTAATAATCAGGTCGAGATCCTACCGTTCTTAATTTTTATCTTCAACTTTTTCAGAAATAACTTTTTCGATTGAAGTTTTCACAAACCTCACGTCAGAAGCCGAATTCAGCTCGAGAACAACTTCAGCATCACTAATCTTTTTAACAACGCCAAAAATCCCACCCACTGTTAAAACCTTATCACCCTTTTTAAGGTTTTGTATCATTTCCTTTTTCTTCTTCTCTTCCCTACGTTGAGGAGATATTACTAAAAACCAAAATATAGCAACCACAGGAACAAAGACCAATAAACTCCTAAAAAAACTACTACTATGGCTAAATTCTTGTAATATAAACATAAAATCTCCTACCCCTTAGACATACACAACTCTTATCCTTGAAATATCATCCGGATACACTACTCCAAAGAGGAGCTTAAGCTCCTCTACTTTACTGTAATCAGACTTGCTGATCTTATTGTATCCCTCAATTAAATACTCAATAAGAGAACCATCATTTTCATAAAGAGCTTTACTAAAAGCACTCCTGTAAAGTCCAAGCTCAAAAAGCTCCTTAACACCCTTATCCTTGTGTTGCCTTAAAAGCTCTTTATCTATTATCGCCCTAGAGCCATCATACCCGATACAAAACACAAACTCACTTTCGCTCAAATCCAGCAACCCCTTAAAACAACACCGACATTGAAAAATACAAAATTAAGCCCAATCTACATCATTCCCATTCCAGGATCCATAGGGTACCCACCACCAGCACCACTCTTTTCTTCCTTAACTTCAGCAATAGCACATTCCGTTGTTAAGAGTAGTCCCGCAATTGAGGCTGCATTCTGAAGAGCACTTCTTGTAACCTTAGCAGGATCAATTATCCCACTATCAATCATATTTACCCACTTAAATCCAGCTGCATCAAAACCAAGTCCCTTCTTTTCAGTCTTAATCTGGTGAATATAAATAGAACCTTCAAACCCAGCATTAGAAATTATCTGTCTCATAGGCTCTTCAAGACTTCTCTTTACGATCTCAAACCCTTGCTTCTCCTCATAGCTAAGCTTACTTGTGTCAACAGTATCAAGATACATAGCCACCTCAATAAGAGTAGCACCACCGCCAGGAACAACACCCTCCTCAACAGCAGCGCGAGTAGCAGACAAAGCGTCCTCAACCCTATGTTTTTTCTCCTTAAGCTCTACCTCAGTAACAGCCCCAACATTAATAACAGCAACACCACCTACAAGTTTTGCAAGACGCTCTTGCAACTTCTCTCTATCGTATTCAGAACTTGTTTCTTCTATTTGCTTCTTAATAAGCTCTGCCCGCTCCTTTATTTGCTCTTTATTTCCAGTATTAATAATAGTAGTATTATCCTTATCTACCTTCACAGACTTAGCTTGCCCGAGTTGTTCAAGCTCAACGCTCTCAAGAGTAAGTCCCAATTCCTCACTAACAAGCACTCCCCCAGTAAGTATCGCAATATCCTCAAGCATAGCCTTTCGTCTATCTCCAAATCCAGGAGATTTAATCGCACAAACCTTCAAAGCCCCACGCACACTATTTAAAACAAGAGCAGCAAGAGCATCTCCCTCAATGTCCTCAGCAATAATTAACAAAGGTTTATTCGTATTTAAAACTTTTTCAAGAACAGGTAAAAGTTCCTTAATAGTACCAATCTTCTTTTCACATATCAAAATAAGAGCATCATCAAAGCTCACACTCATATTTTCCTTATTTGTAGAAAAGTAAGGAGAGAGATATCCTCTATCAAACTGCATACCCTCAACATAAGAAATCGTAGTATCAAAAGTCTTTGATTCCTCAACAGTAATAACTCCATCCTTTCCAACTCTATCCATCGCCTCAGCAATTTTCTCGCCTATAGAACTATCATTATTTGCAGAAATAGAAGCCACCTGCGCAATCTCTTCCTTGGTAGTAATTTTCTTTGCAGCCTTACGGATCTTGTCAGCAGCCAAAGATACAGCATGATCTATTCCCTTCTTTATTCCAATAGGATTAATGCCAGAAGAAACATTCTTAAGCCCCTCCCTAGCAATTGCATAAGCAAGCACAGTAGCAGTAGTAGTTCCATCTCCAGCTACGTCATTTGTCTTAATAGCAACCTCTTTTAAAAGCTGGGCACCCATATTCTCAAATGCATTTTCAAGCTCAATCTCACGAGCAACACTAACCCCATCCTTAGTAACCGTAGGAGACCCAAATTTCTTATCAATTAAAACATTTCTTCCCTTAGGCCCAAGAGTCACCTTTACAGCATTTGACAACTTCTCAATGCCGCTGAGTAAACTTTTCCTAGCATCTTCATTAAAATACATTTCCTTTGCCATAAATCTTACCCCTTTTTAAGTATCAAAATTAAATTTAAACCCAACACCGTAAATGTTAGCATAAACCTCATACATATCACCATAAGGATATAAAATTTTTTATTCATTAATCAAGACTCAAACCGCGGAAACTAACCAATAATTTACTGCTAAACAACTACCATTTACACTAATCTCATATATACTTATTATTAAGATCTTTATGTTGTTTAGAAAATTTAGAGGTTCAAATACCTACGTTGTGATTATCTCGATAACCACATTTGCTGAGAACAGGTTATATTCCATTTTATCAAACACAAGGTATCTAATTGAAAATAAAAAACTGAGCTATAAGATACACTGGACATTTCCGACATACTTTTTTGAAATTCTGAAATTAAATTCGGAATTAAATGAATGGTTTTTTAAAAGACTTAAAAATAATGAAGATATTTACATTCCAAGTACTTACAGTGGAAATCCTCATGAATACATGCTGCACGATGAGATCCATGTGGATCTATATTGGGCCTTAAAGAATCCATTCGGTAGTGGATATAAAGATTTATTTAAGAATAGTCCTCCTATGTTTTATATGTACAAGATGGAAAAACTAAGAAAAAAAGTGCTTGAACTATATAGAAAGCTTAATTTTAACTACATAGAAGGAGTGAGATACGCAAAAAATAAAAAAAAATATCTAGTTTTTTACAAAAATAATTGTCAATTTTTATCCGAAATTCAAGATCCTGGAATACATAAGAAGAACGTAAATACACTTCTTTACTTCCATGAAATTAAAGAAGTGTACAATAATCAAGAGTTAAAGAATTTCCTACTCTCCCTAAAAGGGCTGGATGCAAGCCTATATAGCATTAAGGTACAAAATCTAGAAGGAACCAAAATAGTTGCAGATTTGTTAGAAATTCCTGAGTTCAATTCACTAAGGGAACAAGCACTAATTCTACAATTCCAAAACAAAAGATTAAAGGAATATCAAATAAATGAAAATTCCTTAAAAGAATTTTTAACTAGTAAAAATTTTGAACAACACCCAAAAAACCCAGAGTCTGTTACAAGCAAAAACCTTGAATACAATATGGAAGGCAATTTTACGCTATCCCATTTGAAGTATAGTGTGAGATTTGAGGAAGGAAAACTTAACAAAATAAAACACAAGGAAAGACAAGTTGAATTTCTAGACTCTTGCAGAACTTACCTTAAAGTTTTATCAAAAAAGGACATCATCATAGAACCAACGATTGAAAGCTCATTCTCATTTTCAAATGATAAAATTCTAGGGGTTAGACAATATTTGAATTTCAACACAAAAGAAAAGTCGATAATTGATTTCTTCCTAGACGAAAATCTTGCAAGCTTTTTTATATCCATCAAAATAGTATGGCCTTCTGGTATAGCATTGGATGGCAAAACCCTAAAGACCGTCGACACAAATTATTTACTTGAATATTCAAGCTTAGAGATGCCCATCTTTGAAGTTGACAAAGAAACAAACCTAAAAATCACTGCAAGATACAATGACTATGACACTTATGAAAAAATTATTGAAACAAAAAGAGATACTAAAGGATATATTAACGGCACCGAATTTTTAATCTCTAAAGGAAGTGACCAGAGCAGCAATTTTTTTATTAGTTTTCTACATATTGAAAAATACATGATATACACAATTAATTACAAAATCGAAAAAATGAGTAATAAGAGATGGTTTATTTTAAACATAGGAGGATCTTACAATATGGTAAAAACCGAAGATTTGAGTAATTATTCTTTAAGTCTGAATTTATTATTACTCCCAATGAATAATAATTTTGATAATAAAATAAAGATAAATTCAAAAATAAAAAATCTACTCTTCTATCCAAACATACAAAATATGAAAATAAATAACCGACAGTAGTAAAATATTAATAAATCGTTATAAAATTATTCCATAAGGACGTTAAAGTACTTAATCTTACATTAATAAAAGGTTTATTATATGAACAATGACACAATGGAAGTGCATTCCACTTTAGAAAAGGTAGGTATTACCAATGACCCTATCCTGTTAAAGGCGTTAACAACAGAATTGGGAATGAAAGCTTCTCATTCAAGAAATAGAATAATTTTATACATAGCATCAAATCCAAAGGAATACTTTACAGCAAAAGAGATTTATAATAAATTGATAACGGAAATACCAAGCTTATCGAAAGCAACAGTATACAACACGCTCAACGTTTTAAAAGAACGCAACATTTTAAAAGATATAAAAACAACTGACCAAAAGGAAACAAGATTTTACCTAAGTTTGTCTTCTACAATAGCTCACTTTAAATGTAATAGATGCAATCAGGTCTATCCGATACAACTCGATGAGATTAAAGATATTTTGAAAGACAAACTTGGAGAGGAATGGAGAACTAAATCTATTGAAATTATTTATTCGGGAGCTTGCAACAACTGCTCTCAAAATTTGAGCGAAGAAAATGTAGACATTCTTTGCGATTCCAGCCACAAGGAAAACAATTTATGACCATAAAGAATGCTATTTTTGTTTTCATATTTTTACTTCTCCTAACACTAGTTAGCCCAAGGGTGAAGTTTAAGAATGAATTTATAAAGGTTAAGGTTCCTAATAAACTTGAAGAACTGGACCAGTACTTATTGATTGGCGAGTCCAAATTCAATTTAGAAGAAAACACAAAAAAAGAAATCATATGGCACGGAAACAAGGAACAAACAGAATACTCCGTTGTTTATTTTCATGGATTTGCATCATCTAAAAACGGAATTTACCCCGTTCCAAATAACATAGCCAAAGCTTTAAATGCGAATATTTTTTTTACAAGATTTAAAGGCCACGGAATTGACGAAAAAGATGCCTTCAAAGGTGTCCAAACTCAAGATTGGTTAAGAGATATTGATGAAGCTATTCAAATTGGAAAATTAATAGGAAAAAAATTAATAATTATTGGAACCTCAAACGGCGGAGCAGCTGCTATTTGGGCACTAGAAAATTATCCAAACGAAATACATTCTGCTACCCTAATATCTCCTAATATCTATCCTAAAGATAAGAGAACAAGCTTAATTTACTACCCTTGGGGGCGCCAACTTGCATATCTTGCAACGGGTGGATACAATAAGTTTGAAACAAAAGAGAGTAAGAAGATAGAGCATGAAGTGGTCAAAACTTTCCATACAGAGTGGCAACAAGTAGACTCAATAATCGCAATGATGGGACTTGTCAAGTTAATCAATTCGCATGGGTTTGCCAGGATAACAACCCCCATGATGATAATTTATCCTCCCAGAGACCCAACGGTAGATTCTAGTAAAATAAATCAGTTCATAAGCGAATATGGAGGATACAAGGAAGAAATACCAATTACCCTTGTTGAAAGCGATCACTCACACGTTCCGGTTGGAAACCACAGTCACAGGAGCGCCCAAAACACATCTTATTTCACAAAATATGTGGTTGCTTTTATTAAAAAAATAAAAAGCAAGTGATACAACACTTGCTTTTTATTTGCAAACTTTAATTACCAAGAATTTCTTCTATCTCATTCTTCAGCACACTTACCCCGGGTCCGTAAACCACCTGAATTCCATTACTCTTAATAATCACCTTCTTAGCCCCAGTACTGTCCAAAGTAGACTGTAAAACCTTCATAGGATCTTTTACGGTAACTCTAAGTCTTGTAGCACAACAATCAAGCTCAACAATGTTCTCAACACCCCCAAGACCTTCAATCACTTCAGATGCAACAGATTTCCCTTCTGATTCTCTAAAAGGAAGAGATACATCTCCAGACTCTAGCATATCTTCCCTTCCTGGAGTCTTATAATCGAATCTAGATATAAAGAAAGCGAAACTCAGATAATACAAGAAAAACCAAAAAACACCTACCACTGGAACTAATATCCAATTGGTCCTTGAATTCCCCTGTAAAATCCCAAAAAGAATAAAATCAATAAATCCCCCAGAAAAAGTCTGTCCTATTGTAATTTGCAAAATATGTGAAATCATAAATGCAAAACCATCAAATACAGCATGCATAACGTAAAGAAACGGCGCTACAAATAGAAAAGAAAACTCAAGAGGCTCTGTAATTCCTGTCAAAAAGGAAGTCAAGGCTGCTGATAGTAAAAGACCAAAAACTTTAGTTTTCTGACTAGGCTTTGCAAGTCGGTAAAGAGCAAAAGCAGCTCCGGGTAAGCCAAACATCATGGTAATAAACCTTCCACTCATAAAACGACTTGTTCCAACAAAAAATTTATCAGTACCCTGAGCAGCAAGTTCAGCAAAAAAAATGTTTTGTGTTCCCTCAACTAACCTACCATCCACAATTTCAGAGCCACCAATACCAGTTGTCCAGAAGGGTAAATAAAATATATGATGCAAGCCAAATGGACCAAGCATTCTTAAGAACACACCATAAATTAGAGTTCCAACATAACCTGTTGCTTCTACCAAACCACCCACTTTGCTAATACCAGACTGCATAAAAGGCCAAAAAATAAACATAAACACCGCTAGCAAAATGCTTGCAAAAGAAACCACTATCGGTATAAACCTAGAACCTGAAAAAAATCCAAGAACCCTTGGAAGCTCAACTTTATTTAACCTATTGTGAAGATAATAGGTTAATATTCCAACAACTACACCCCCAAAAACACCTGTCTCTAAAGTCTTAATCCCAAGTATTAGCCCTACAGCCCCACTTGAGAGGACCTCAGCTTTTCCTGACATATCAACTAAAATACCAACAGTAGCATTCATAACAAGATATCCAATAAAAGCCGCAAGCCCTGCAGTTCCCTTGTCTGATTTTGCAAGTCCAACAGCAACCCCAATCGCAAATATCGGAGCTAAATTCACAAAAATAATAGCCCCCGCTGTACTCATTATTTTAAAGGCTGCCTGCAAGAAAAATATGTCTAGAAAAGTATAGGCCCTAACCGTCGCCGGATTGGACAAAGCTCCTCCAATTCCTAAAAACAATCCCGATGCAGGGAGGATGGCAATAGGCAACATAAAAGAACGTCCAAATTTTTGAGCATTCTCAAAGAATTTCCCCATAAAAACTCCTATCTGTCTAAAAAGACACAAAAAACACTATAAATATTTTCAAAGTTCCACAACCTCATTTATTTTCAGGTTCCACAACTTCATTTATTTTTTCAACAAAACTTTTTGTAATCTCCATCGGCCTCGTAATCGCGCCTCCTACAACAACGAAAGAAACTCCCAGCTCAAAGCATCTCTTGGCCTTAAGAGGTGTATCAATCTTACCCTCAACTATTAATTTTGATTTAAAGTTAAACTCAAGCAATTTTTTTAAAAAGGAAAAGTCATCATCGGCAATATTTAACCCCTCAGTATCCTTTGTATACCCATGCAAAGTTGTACCAATAAAATCAAACCCAAGTTTATCGGCAATAACAGCTTCTTCCAAAGAGCCAATATCTGCCATTAGGGGTTGATTTGGATATTTATTCCTAATTCTATCAAAAAATTTAGCCAGTAAGATTCCATCCGGACGCTCTCTAAGAGTAGCATCAAGAGCAACAACATCAACGCCCTCACCACATAGTTCATCAATCTCCCTAATAGTAGGTGTAATAAAAACGGGAGAATTACCATAAACCCTTTTAATAATGCCTATTATTGGTAAATCAACTTCTGATTTTATTTTGCTAATATCTGAAATCCCATTGGCTCTAATTCCAACTGCCCCCCCCAACTTTGCTGCTAATGCCATCCTAGACATAATAAAACTACTATGCAATGGCTCACCCTCAAGTGCCTGACAAGAAACAATTAAACCCCTCCCAATCTCTCTATTAATACTCAACCTCCTACAACTAACTTCCTACAAAATTTAAATATTACCCATGCGTTCTACACAATTTTTTAAAAAGCACAATCCATTATAGATTTAAGAACAAAAAAATACAAAAAATTTTTAATTTTATTTGACACACTCATATTAAACTATAATTTAAACATGCCAAATAAAATAAACTGGTTTCCTGGACACATGAAAAGGGCTTTAAGGTTAATCAATGAGAACCTTAAAAGAACAAATATTGTATTAGAAATCCTTGATGCTAGAGCTCCGCTTAGTAGTAAAAATCCAATAACCGAGCAAATCATTAAAAATACAGGAAAGGAAAAAATAATACTTTTAAACAAGTCAGATCTTACAATTGAAAGAGAAATTTTAAAATGGGGGTCTTATTTTGCTTCCCTTGGTGATCACGTAATAATTAGCAATATTTACAAAAAAGGAATGAAGAAACAAATAATAGACAAAATTAAAAAAGTGGCAAGCGTGAAAAAGATTAGAACTTATACAGAAAAAATAAAAGTCTTAGTAATTGGAATTCCAAATGTTGGAAAATCATCAATAATGAATCTAATAGTAGGGAAAAAAAGCGCAAGCGTTGCAAATAAACCGGGACATACAAAAAATATACAAATCGTTAAAGCAAATGAAGAAATTAATATTTTTGATACACCAGGCTTATTATGGCACAACTTAGAAGACCAAGAAATTGCAAAAAAACTTGCAATCCTAGACATGATAAAAGAAGAAATAATAGACAGTATTGACCTTTCTCTCTACTTGCTTAAAGAAATGCACAATAATAACAAAAGTAACTTGTTAGATAGATATAAAATAATCTCAACGGATTCACTTCAAATCTTGGAAGAATTTGCAAGAGCAAGGGGGTTTATAAATAAAAAATGCAAAATAGACATACAAAGGGCATCAAAAACACTAATAAAAGAATATAGAGAAGGTAAATTTGGGAAAATAATACTCGACCTTAACATACCAAAACAACACTAAATTAAAATTATTTACATAAGAATTAATATAAAGTATAATCTGTCACTGTGCTGTTCGTTGGTGCATACGTAAAAAAGGAGGGTCCCATTAGTTGAATAATCTTATCCTAGAGATTAAGGACTTAAGTCATTACTACGCTGATGGTGGTAGTAAAACTCTAGATAAAATTAATTTAAAAGTTAAAAAAAATGAATTTATTACACTACTTGGTCCCTCAGGATGCGGGAAGACCACTCTCATTAAAATACTGGGAGGATTTTTAAGACAAAAGGAAGGCGAGGTCTACTTTTTATCAAGAGAAATTTCAGGAATTAGTCCTGATAAGAGAGAGCTTAATACTGTATTTCAAAATTATGCACTGTTTCCGCATATGAATGTTTTTGACAATATTGCATTCGGTCTTAGAATGAAGAAGATAAACAAAAATTTGATTAAGGAAAAAGTAAGGGCATCTCTTTCTTTGATTGGAATGCAAAAATACGCTTATAGAAACATTAATGAATTATCGGGAGGACAAAAACAAAGGGTTGCGATTGCAAGGGCAATAGTTATGGAACCTAAACTTTTGCTATTAGACGAACCACTCTCTGCACTCGATTTAAAGATGAGACAAGAGATGCAGAGGGAGCTTAAAAATATACAAAGAAAGCTTGGAATCACTTTTATTTATGTTACTCATGACCAAGAAGAAGCCTTAACAATGAGCGACAGAATAGTTGTGATGAATGAGGGAGCCATTCTTCAAATTGGAACTCCTGAGGAAATCTACAACGAACCTAATACAAAATTCGTGGCTGATTTTATTGGAGAAAGTAATATTTTTGACGGAACATACGAGGATGAGTTTGTTGTTAGTATGTTTGGAAAGAATTTTGAATGCCTTGACAAGGGGTTTCAAAATAAGGAACCGGTTGACCTCGTAATACGACCAGAAGATGTAAAGATACTTCCCAAAGGTAAGGGACACTTAAGTGGAGTTATAACTTCGGCAATATTTCAGGGTGTTCACTACGAAATGACACTAGAGATTGCAAAATATAACTGGTTAATCCAGAGTACAAAACTTACGAAAGTCGGAGAAGAAGTTGATATTTTCCTAGAACCTAATGACATTCATGTAATGGGTAAAGAGCAATAGTGATGAACAGAATAACATTGGGCATGTATATTATATTTTTATCAATCTTTGTTATAATCCCACTGCTCATAATCATAGCCCTTGGCTTCCTTAATGAGAATGACGAACTTACGTTTGCAAATTTTAACAGACTACTAGAACCAAGTTACTTAAGGATTTTTTCAAGAAGCACTAAACTCGCGTTAATTGCAACAATTTTCTGCATTATCATTGGGTACCCTACAGCATGGTTCATATCAATATCTAAGAAAAGTATTCAAAACATACTCATAATAATGATAATACTTCCTATGTGGGTTAATACCCTACTTAGAACTTACGCTTGGATAAGGATATTAGGAAGAAATGGAATTATTAATAACTTGCTTGAAACAATAGGACTTACCAGCATGGATTTGATATACAACGAGCAAGCTGTAACAATCGGTATGGTATATAATTTCCTGCCGTTTATGGTTTTACCTGTATATACAGGACTTTTAAAAATTAAGCCCGAATATATTGAAGGGGCAAGGGATCTTGGAGCAAGAATGTGGCAAATTTTACTATACGTAAAGGTGCCGTTGACATTATCTTATCTTGCAACAGGAATAATAATGGTATTTATTCCCTCAATTACAGTGTTTATCATCTCAGACTTGTTAGGTGGTTCTAAACAAATTTTAATTGGAAACTTAATCGAAAAACAATTCTTATTCGTAGAAGATTGGCATACTGGAGCTGCTATTTCTTTTATTGTTATGATAGTGATATTAATATTTAACCTCACAATACTTAAATTAATGCAAAAAAATAATGTAGAATAAGGAATCAATATGCTTAACATATTAAAAAACACTTTTTTATTCTTTACATTTGGGTTTATTTATGCCCCCATAATAATTTTAGTAGTTTACTCCTTCAATGCAGGTGACCATGGCTTTTTTTGGCAAGGATTTAGCTTGAAATGGTACAGAGAAGTTTTCGAATCACAGCAAATAAAAACCGTAATATACAACACTTTATCCGTAGCAGTAATATCATCTTTAGTATCTGTTGCAGTTGGTGTCCTGGGTGCCTATGGTATTTATAAAACTCAAAATAAAAGAATAAAAACAATCCTGCTATCAATCAATAAAATACCAATAATCAACCCTGATATTGTAACAGGCATCAGTTTGATGACATTTTACTCGGCTATAAAAGTACAGCTAGGATTCTCCACTATGTTAATGTCACACATAATGTTTTCAACACCTTATGTAGTAATAACCATTTTGCCCAAGCTATATTCACTTCCAGAAAATATCATTAATGCAGCTCGTGACCTTGGGGCTTCAGAGAGTCAAATATTTAAAAACATAATATTTCCAGAAATAATTGGAGGAGTAGCCACAGGCGGACTTATTGCATTTACATTATCCGTTGATGATTTCCTAATATCCTTCTTTACGACAGGACAAGGCTTTAACAATTTGTCAATACTTATAAATTCTTTAACGAAAAGAGGAATAAAGCCAATTATCAATGCAATTTCTTCTATTTTATTTTTCGTAATACTTAGTCTTTTATTTATTATTAACAAATTTGTAGGAATTAAAAAATTAACAACAGACACAGAAATTTAGATAAAAGGAGTTTTTTTTGAAAAAAATATTAATATTACTAGCTTTAATAGTTCTATCTTGCCATCCTGAAGAGAAAAAAGACACTCTCAACATCCTTAATTGGGCAGAATACATTGATGAAGACTTGCTAGCTCAATTTGAAAGAGACAATAATATCAAGATAAACTACGAAATCTTTAATAATAATGAAGAAATGATGGCAAAGTTTAACAGTACAAAGGGTTATTATGACATAATAGTACCCTCAGAGTATTTGATCGGAGAATTGGCAAGTGAAAATAGGATTGAAAAATTAGACCACTCAAGATTGCCAAATGTAAGAGATAATATTTTAGAAAAACTTAAAGATCTAGAGTATGACCCTGGAAACGCTTACTCCATACCTATGTTTTGGGGAGTGATGGGAATACTTTACAATAAGACAAAGGTTGATGTAAAAGACATGAATGGGTTTGATATCCTGTTTAATGAGAAATACAGAAAAGAAATTGCAATGCTAGATTCTCCAAAAGAAAATATTGGAGTTGCACTTAAACAACTTGGTTACTTATTTAATGAACACGACCTATCTAGAATAAGAGAAGCTGGAGAGATACTAAAAAAACAAAACTCCTTACTAGTAGGATATTTCTCAGATATTGCTGCAAAATCACTAATACTTAATGGAGAGGCGTCTATTCAACTAACATGGAGTGGAGAAGCTCAAGATGCCATGATAAAAGACGCAAATCTAGATTTTTATGCTCCTGAGGGAACAAATCTTTGGATTGATGTAATGGCGATTCCATCAGACGCACCCCACAAAGAACTTGCTTATAAATTCATAAACTTTCTTTATGAAAATGAAGCGTCCTACGCAAATTTTCAAGAAACGAGATATAATTCACCAAACAAAAATGTATTGAGCTGTTTAAAAGAAGAAGCCGTGCAAAATCCTGAAATGAAATTATACTTGGAAGAAAAATTTCTTCCAAAAGATTTTTCAAAATTGGAAGTATTTAAAACAGTACCTAGAGAAGTAAAAGAAGAACAACTAAGGATATATGTGGAACTAGCTTCCTAAAAAACATCTCATAGAGAAACAACCTTCTTCAAGGGTTGTTTCCTAGCTTCTAATGAAGCGCAAAATATGACTTTTTAAACTAACACCAATTATAGACAAAATGATGATAACGCCTAAAAAAGCTTGATAGAACAAAAATGAAATGATGTCAACGGGAGATATGGTTCCTTTTGCAAGATTTATTACACTTATCATGTGCATACCATATGGTAAGGCTCCTATTAAAGCACAAGAGGAAACAGAAAGCAAAGCCGAACATCGCTTAGGACATACCGAATTACTCTCAGATATTCCCCTAGCTACGGTTCCATTAACTAAAATCGCAAGACCACTATTTGCAAGAAACCCTGTAACCATAACTATCAAAAAAGTAATCGTAAATTCAGCGCTTCTCCTACACTTAGCTAAAAGCCTCACCTTATTTAAAACCCACTCAAATCCTCCGTGCTTAATAGCCATATAAGACATTCCTCCAGTAAGGATAACGAGAATAATCATGTCACTTAAATCCAACAGACCCCTATTGATATTTTTAGACATTGAAAGCAAAGTTAAATCGCCACAAAAAATACCAATACCACCAGCAATCAATATCCCAAGAAATAAAACCAAAAACACATCTACCCCTAGAAACGCAAAAACTATAACAAAAAGGTAAGGAAGAACCTTTAAATAACTAATATCCGTAAGATCACTTACAAAATTGACATTCTCAACAGACGAACCTACAATAGCAAACGCTACGGTTGCCATTGCGGCAGCAGGAATTGCAAACCAAGCTCCACTATTGAAAACATCTCTAATCTTAACTCCTTGCGTACGACTGGCGATAATGGTTGTATCTGATATTAAAGACATACTATCTCCAAAAGCACCTCCTCCAAGAACAGCGCCTGCAACCATTGGCAAAGGAATTCCGCTTTTATTTGCTATCTCAAGTCCGATTGGAGTAACAGCCACAACAGTACCCATAAAACTACCAGTTGAAGTAGAGAGAAAAAGGCATATTAAAAATATACCTGCCACCAATAAATTAGAAGGTATATATTTAAGTCCAATATTCGCTACAGTTTCAATACTACCTATCTGATTGCAAACAGAAGAGAAAGCACCTGAAATCATAAATATTAAATAAATAAATGTAATATCAAACTGTGCACATCCTTTAATAAATTCGTTTATCTTATCTGTAAACGACCCCTTAAATAAAAGAAATGCTGTAACAACACCCAACAACATCGCAACTATGGGTGGCATTTGATAAAAAGCCATCTTGACACCTTGAATTTCTAAGGCCACCCCCGTTCCAATGTATACAACAATAAAAACAAGAAAGGGAACAAGTCCTAAAAAACTTGGCATTACACATTTACTCGTGTCCATTAACACCTCCTATGTAATTTAAACTACATTAATTCCTAGAAAAAGACCAAGAAAATCCTTTAATATCAAGACCAACCATGGACAAAATCACAAAAAGTAGCAAAGATAAATGATAAATTAAAAACGATATAATACCCATAGGAGAAACAAGTCCATCAAAAAATCCTATTAAAATGATCATCTGAGCCCCATATGGAATAAAGCCCTGGGAAATACAAGAAAAAATATCTAAAAGGGAAGCACTCCTGCAAGAGGATATTTCATTCTTAACAGATATTTCTTTTGCAAATTTGCCACAAACAAGAATAGCAATCGTATTATTAGCCAGAAAAACATCAACCACAGAAGCAAGTGATGCTATTACGAACTCCGCAGAACGCTTACCTCGTATTAAAGTCTTAAGCTTAACTAAAACCCACTTAAACCCCCCATTTTTAATTACAACAAAAGACACCCCTCCTGTAAGGATTGAGAGGAAAATTAAGTCACCCATACTTAAAAATCCTTCACTGATTTTTTTCATCACGTATAAAAACTGCAAATTTTCGTAAAAAATGCTGACAATACCTACAAAGACGATACCTATAAATAAAACAAAAAAAACATTTAACCCCAGCAAAGATAAAACAATAACAGCAAGATAAGGAACTATTTTGACCAAGTCTACTGAACTACTCACCAGAGATTCCACATTAGCCAAATCACCTGAGAGAAAGTAAAATCCGAAAAAAGTAAATATGGCTGATGGGAATGCATAAACAAAACTAGCCTTAAAAACATCTGTAATACTACTACCCTGAGTACGACTTGACACAATAGTTGTATCTGATATTAAAGAAAGATTATCCCCAAATACAGCCCCACACATCACAGCAGCGGCCATTAAACTTAAATCAGCACCTATCTTATTCGCGATTTCAAAAGCAATAGGAGCAATCGCTACGATTGCCCCTACAGAAGTTCCTGCTGAGAAGGAAATAAAACAAGTAACTAAAAATATGCCTGAAACAACCCATTTGGAGCTTATATATCTAAGCCCAACATTGGCAACAGCTTCAACGCTGCCTATCTCTTTACAAAGATTAGAAAAAGCTCCTGCTAATAAAAAAATAAGACACATCAAAATTATGTCATACTGAGAAGCTCCCTCAACAAAACTATGAATTTTATCCTCTAATTTCCCCCGAAAACCCAAAAACCCCGTAATAGATGCAATAAACATCGCAACGCTTGCAGGAAACTGGTAAAAAGCCATTTCTACGCCCCTAAATTCCAAGTAGACACCAGTTCCTAGATAAATTACTACAAAAACAATAAAAGGCAACAGCCCTAAAAAATTTGGTCTAATCTTAAACTCAATATTCTTCATACAAAACACCCTTAAACAATAAACCACCTGCACCACACGTATATGTCACCGTGGATCTTCCACAAACAAACCAACACATTGTCGCTCACTAAAACCAGACTTTATTTAATGCAAAAAATTACAACACGCTGTCTTAAGTCTATCTCTATTTCTAGCATTAAAGGGCATGTAAATGTATATTTATATGCTTCGCCAAAAATGACCCTCTTCTAAAATCATATTTGCCTGACTTGGCCCCTCGGATCCGTAAAAATAACCCCAGTTCTTAACGCCCTCCCACTTATTAAGAATATCTGATACGAACTCCCAAGAACTATCAATTTCGTCATTACGAGCATATAAGGTTCTATCCCCTAAAAAAGCATCAAGGAGTAAACGCTCGTAAGATTCTCCAAAAAATTTACTAAATGAAGAGTGATAAGAAAATTCCATATTAGCTTCCTGCATTTCATAATTATATCCTGGTCGCTTAGTATTAAACTTAATCTCAATCCCATCTCTTGGTTGAATTCTGAAAATCAAAGCATTTGACATATTATTCGGAGTAGTGTTAAAGGGGGTGAAATCTGGTTTTTTAAACTGGATGTATATTTCCGAAAATTTCCTTGCAAGTGCTTTTCCTGTTCTAATGTAGAATGGAACGCCAGACCAGCGCCAATTATTAATAAATACCTTCATTGCCAAATAAGTTTCGGTATTTGAAGTCTTTAGAAATTCAGCTTCTTCCCTATATCCTTTCTTTAAAAGCCCTTGTACTCGAGAACTCAAATATTGTCCTTTAACAATATGATTTTCAATTTCATCTTTTTCAAATTTTTTCAAGCTCTTTAAAACCTTGACCTTTTCATCATGAATAAAATCTGAATCAAATCCAATAGGCGACTCCATCGCAACAAGACTTAAAAGCTGTAGGATATGATTTTGAAACATATCTTTCAAGGCACCAGCAGAGTCATAATACTCAAATCTACCATCAACGCCTACTTCTTCAGCAACTGTAATTTGAACAAAATCCACATAACGATTATTCCAAATGTTTTCAAAAATAGAATTTCCAAATCTAAATGTAAAAATATTTTGAACCGTTTCTTTGCCCAAATAGTGGTCTATTCTGTAAAGTTGATCCTCCTTGAAAACAGAATAAAGAAGTGAGTTTAGATACCTAGCTGTATCAAGACTACTGCCAAAAGGCTTCTCAAGCACTATTTTAGAACATGAAGGAATATCTGTTAGTGAATATGGCTTTAAGTTTTCTATTATTGCTTCATAAAACTCAGGAGAAGTTGACAAATAATATACTCTCTCTCTTGTTTTAACCAACAGATTAAACAATTCAAAGTAAGCTTCCTTTTCTTTAAAATCTCCTGCCAAATAAACGAAAAACCTCAAAAAATCGTCCACCAAGGTTAGTTCCTCTTCTTGCCACAAAGCATCCTTAATGTAGACTTTAAACTCCTCGTCATTAAAAATTCTACGAGAAAATCCAATAACCCTAAAATCGCTAATATAACCATCTTTATACAAATTAAAAAGGGAAGGAATAAGCTTCCTTCTTGACAAATTCCCCGTAACCCCAAATATTACAATATCGAAACCAGATACATTCTTTTGCATCACAAAATATCTCCAATGAACAAATTATACTATTATCGCCGGTCCAAAAACTAAGAAATACCCTGCATAAGAACAGTTACCCTTACTTTAAGTTCAAGTTAAACACATTTAATCGAAACATTATGTATTTATTAGAAACTAAATATTAACATAATGTATAATACATGGAATGGATAACATGTCCCTGTTTACAGACTTCTATGAACTTTCGATGATGAATGCTTATTTTGTAAAGGACATCAACCCGAGAGCGAAATTTGAAATGTTCTTCAGAAAAACCCCTTTTAAGAATGGATACATAATTTTAGCAGGGCTGCAAACATTGGTTAGGATCCTAGAGGAACTCCATTTTAAAGAAGAAGAAATTGAGTACTTGGAAACACTGAAACACTTTGATAAGAAATTTTTAAAATACCTAAAGACGCTTAAGCTAAACATAAAAATAATCTCAATCAAAGAAGGAAGAGTTGTCTTTCCTTCAGAACCAATATTAATTATTGAAGGAAACCTCATCGAGCTTTTGCTCATAGAGGGACTGGTACTAAACATCATAAATTTTGAAAGTCTCATTGCAACTAAAACAGCAAGGATTAAAGAAGCAGGCGCTCAAACTATAGCCGAATTTGGTCTTAGAAGAGCTCAAGGAATTAATGGAGCACTCTCAGCAAGTAAAGCCGCCTACATAGGAGGAGCTGACTTTACAAGCAATGTCCTTGCAGGATATAAATACAATATCCCTGTTACCGGCACAATGGCGCACAGTTGGGTGATGAGTTTCAAAAGTGAAGAAGAAGCTTTTTGGGAATACGCAAAAACATATCCAAATAACGTATGCTTGCTAATTGATACTTATGACACACTTAATAGTGGGCTTGAGAATGCAATTAAAGTTTTCAAATCACTGAAGAGAAAGGAGAATCAAAATTTTTCCGTCAGAATTGACAGTGGAGATCTTGAATACTTAAGCAAGGAAGTAAGAAGAAAACTTGATGAGAATGGCCTTTATGAAGTCAAAATCATTGTATCTAACGAACTTGATGAAGATATTATTATGTATCTCAACTCAATCAATGCTCCCATTGATTTTTGGGGAGTAGGGACTCGTCTGGTTACCGCACAAGGAGACCCTAGCCTCTCAGGAGTGTATAAAATGATATCAATTGACCAAAATGAGAGCTTTATTCCTAAAATGAAAATATCAAATAACATCGAAAAATCAACCCTACCCTCTCAGAAAAGAATCGTTAGAATATACTCTGATGAACAGATGATTTTTGACCTAATTTTTTTAAAAGAAGAAGAGGAAGAGATAAGAAAAATGTTAAATTTGAAACAAAAATTCACGATTCACCACCCTTTACAAGAAAACGTATTTAAAGCAATAAAATCCTATGAAAGCTTCGAATTCTTAATGGATACTAACTTTGAAACCAATAAAATTAATCAAATATCAGAAACGAGACTGGAAAATTTAAGGAACAGAGTTCAGAGTGATCTTAAAAAGATTGATCACACATACAGGAGAATAATAAACCCCCATGTATACAAAGTAAGTATCACAGAAAACTTAAGAAACTTGAGAAACAGACTAATTAAAGAAAGCAAAATTATATGAAATAATTTATGTATAAAATATACAAAACAAGCAAAGTTTGTGCAATCTATAATAAAATCCAAGAACTGATCAGAGATGATAATATTTTTAAAAAAGAGACCGTTATAATCTTAAATAGCGATATTCTTGAAGATGAAATTAAGAAATATTTAGCATCTCTGAATGGGGTCTCGCACAATCTAAACATAAAGCAAAATATAACGAAAACGATATACAATCTTTTGTTAGAAAATTGGAATGTAAGACACTTCCTAGAAAGTAGTACATTACTTCTTTATTCAGGAACAGAAAAGTTTATCCTCTACAACATACTAAAAGAGAATAAAATAAAAAACGTTAATCGATTCAAATCAATCAAAAACAGATATATTTTCGCATCAAAGGCAGTGGTCTTGTTTCACAAATACTACGATAAATTTTTTAAAATAATTGAAAATTGGAGACAGGACAAAGTCCTGTTTAAAGACAAAATCAACTTTCGATATGAATCAATGCAAAAGGAAATGTTTAAAAAACTATTTGAAAACCAAATCAACATCTTTGACTTATATGAACAAATGGAAAATGAAACAAAAGGATCCCCTAAAAACGTTGAAACAAAAAGAATAATAATCATTGGAGAAACAAGAGAAATTGACAAAAAAATGTTGTACTATTTGCAAAAAATTTTCAAACTTGACGTCCATGAACTAGTTTTAAAAGACGTAACTTATTACCAATCTGTTTTAATAGACGAGCTTCTTCCAACAAAAATAGAGAAACATAATTTGGAAGTACAAATAGAAAACGAAATTGACATTAACTTATTTGAAGAGAAAAATTTCTTAGCAAGCCTTAAAAATAGCATCATATCAAAAACTGCTCTAATAAGCCTAGACAAAAGTTTTAAAATAATAGAAGCAACAACACAAAGGCGAGAAGTAGAAATTTTGGTAAACAATATTTTGTACTCAACTCAAAACAGCAATTTAAAACTAAACGACATTGTAATAACCTGTCTTTCAAAAGAAATTGACATATACCTACCATACATAGAAGAATTTTTAAACAAATACGATGTTGATTTTAATGTACTAGATTCTAAAGACATTTCGAAAAGTAAAAGCGTAATGGCCTTAAAAAAATTAATGGGATTATTCACTTCAAACAAGGGTGCCATTAGCAACTTTAGTAGAAAAGAAATAATTGAATTCTTAAGTAGTTCAAAGGTTCTGAATAAATTCAATATATCAATAAATGAATTGCAAAACTTAATAACATTTAGTGACACCATGAATATTAATTTTGGAATGAATGACACACATAAAGAAAACTTATCATATGATAAAACCTTTTTAAATTCATGGGAAGATGGCTTTAACAGATTCTTAATGTCTGAAATTTTCGATGAAAAATATGAAAACGAAATTCTTCAAGAAAATGTAAGCTTTCAAGACCCAAATTCAATAGTACAACTGAAAACCATAATAAGCAGTTTGTATGAAGATATAACTTATTTTAAAGGTAGGGAATACACAATATATGAATGGGCAGAAATAATAGAAATATTTATAAATAAATATATTAAACTTGAAGATGACGACAAAATTGATGAATACATAAGAACAAGAGTACAATACCTCAAAAATTTTTCAAGAGATTTTAATGATAATCTTTACAAAGATTACATGGAAAAAATTAAGGATACAAAAGTCGAATTTGCTCTTTTTAAAATAATGTTTGAAGAAAGTTTAGAACAAAAATCATATCAATTAATGAATCAAAATATGGGAATACTTGTTGCTAGCTCTGATAAAATTGAATATCTACTGAAATCTGAAATCCACTTCCTAGGAGCTGACAAATTAAATTCAAACATAACCTTCGATAACATGAACCTACTAAATGAATACTATGATTATGCTAATGTAGAGCAAAACAACATCTCAAATTTAATCAACATAATCTTTGCAGCATCAAATAAATTTTATCTTTATTATTCACTAAGCAAATCTTTAAATCCAGACATTAACAAGCCCAAAGTAATACACAAAATAATAGATTACATAAAGGATATGGGACAAGAGATAGAAATTGAAACACACCCAAGAGAAAATTATGATTTTAAATATTTTAAAGAACAAAAAGCTAGCTACTTAATAAACTACGATACAAATGCCTTCTGCATTGCAGAATCACTAAAGAATGGTAATCATACAAAATTTATACAAAAAAGAGTTAAATTAAGGGGACCAATCTCTCTAGGAATAAAGGATATTAATAAAGCCATAACTAACCCATACAAACACTTTTATGAAAAAATACTAAACGTACACATTAAAGACATAAGCCAAATCAATGAAATCAAGGAAAAACAAGAAGAACAAATTGTGGATATTGTTAACTTTAGCTACAGTTTAATGAACGAATTTATATCAATACACGCATATATAAAAAATGAAATTAGCGAACATCAAATACTTGAAAGAATAGATAGCATAATTGCACATAAAATTCAAAAAGGGGTAGTTCCTATTAATTTCAAAAGAGAAATGATTAAGAAAGAATTTATATCAAAACTCAATGAGATAAAAAGTAGCATTGAAATAAACTTTCAAGAATTTTTTAAAATGGAAGCAATCGATACTACATTAAATAAAATAATACCTATTAGCTTTGAAGATGAAACATTAGAATTTAAATTAAATGGAAGCTTTCAAAACATATACAAGATCGATAATAGGTATTATTACTGCAATTTAGAAAAAAAAGAATACAGCACAGACACTATTGCCAGGAAAATAGACCTATACATACTAGGATTAATTTTAAAAAGCGAAGTTAAGGATATAAATTCAATTCAAGAAATCAAAATCTCTTATGAAACTGCTCAATTGTCACTTGATAATGCCTACGAGGGCACAGCAATAAACCTTGCAGAACTTGAAAACTTATTAAAACAAATTGCATATATCTCAAGCTATCCCACGCCCATCTACAAAGACTTAATAAATAAAAGCTTAAATAAAATAAAAGACATAAATGAATTTCCTACCGAGCTCGAATCACAAATAAGACGCACTCAAAAAAGCCTTGCTATTACAAAAAATATGGAATATTTCCTTGAACAAAAAGACATCACATGTTGCCCTTATTACAATAGATTTAAAGATACCAATCATTTAAACATAGATAAAAATTTAGAAAAACTACTAAAAGATTTTTATATTAAATTTATGAAAATTCAAAGTTAATTTTTATGCAAGAAATACTGAATAAAATTAAGCAAAATGAAAAGATACTAATTGAGGCATCGGCAGGAACTGGAAAAACATATACACTTGAACACACCATTACAAGCTTGCTAACAAACAAAATATATTCTCCAAGCGAGATACTGGTATTGACATTTACAAAAAAAGCAACAGAGGAAATGCGCTCCAGAATATTAAAGTCAATTGAGAATGCATACAAAAATTCCAAAACAGAAAAATTACTAAAAGAAATTTACACACAATCAAATAAAATTTTCATCTCAACGATACACAAATTTGCACTACACGCCCTTAATAATTTTCAAATTGAAACAGAAAATTTCTCTCAATATAGGGTAAAAGAGAGTTTTACATCAGAAATAGATGAAATAGTCTATGAACTTTTAAGAAAAACAGAGGTACTTAAAAAAGAATTAGCAATAAAGAATTATGAATTTGAAATCTTTAAATCCAATTTTGGAAACACAGACGAAATGCTTAGAAGCATAAGAAAGGCTTATAAAAGAGACAAGACAGAAGAACTTGGAAACTGGATAGAGAAACAAACTATTTTTCAAAGCATACTTGCCAATAAAGACAAACTAATTGAGAAATATAAACTAATAGTAGAAACGCTAAACACAATGAGTACGGAAGAAAAAAGAACTTTCCTTCATAAACATAATCAAGGAACTAAAATTTCAGAAATTAAATATAGAAACGAGGAAGATATAGTAAAAATAACAGAAATACTTATAAACAATCAATTTCTATACAAAATAATAACATCCAACATTAATAAAAATACTACTCTCTCGGATAAAGAAATATGGATTAAGAATTCTTTAATAGAGCTTAGTCATGAGACAAATACAGATAGGGAACAAAAACCAGACAAGAAAAAAATCCATAAGAGCAAACTTAGAAAATATATTAAATTGAGTGTTAAACATAAAATTCTTAAATATATAGAAAGAGAGCTTTCAAACGTTATTGATGCAACAAATACAATAGACCAAAAACACGTAATACTAAACTTTAAAAAGCACCTAAAGTCTTCTGACAAGACCTTATTGAATTCACTAAAAAATAAATACAAAATAATACTAATAGATGAAGCACAAGATTTAGATCTTTTGCAAATAGAAATATTTAAAATTCTCAACTCCTGTGGCATAAAGTTAGTGTTTATAGCCGATCCTAAACAAATAATTTATGCATTCAGAAATGCTGATGTTTCATTTTATAACCAAGGAATAAAGCATAAAACGAAGGAAGAGGCAAGAATAACCCTAGGAACAAACTATAGAACCAACAAAAAGTTAGTTGAACCTTTGAATATTATGTTTAGAAATATTTACAATAAAACATGGACGTCCAAAATTGAACAAATTGAATTTAATAGCTCAAAAACAGAACCCAAAAATGATAGCAATAACATTTTTATAAACAATAAAGAAATAGAAGGAATAAACATAATAGAGGGGGAAGAGAACACTATACAAAAAACAGCACTCACAATCAAATATTTGCTAACAAATGGGGAAATATGTGAAAATGGAGGACTTAGGAAAATCAAAGAGTCCGATATTACAATACTCTGTAGAACATCAAAAGAAATATATTTAATAGATAAGGCACTCCAAAGCGAAAACATTAAAACAAGCAAAACTGAAAGATCATTCTTTAAAACGAAAGAATTTGATGAGATATTTTACTTACTCAAATGTCTAGACAGAAATCAAGAATTTAAAACTTTAAACTATGTATTAATCAGCCAAATAATAAATCTTCCCTGGGAACTGTATCTAGCTTTAATGGAAAGAAATGAGCTCCACTACATAGAAGAATCCATTAGCGACATCATATACTTACTTGAGAATAAAGAAATAACACTAATAAAAGCAATAGATACAATCATATCAAACAAAGATTTTTGGATAAACTTGGCAAAAAATTTCAATAGTCCACCCTTTAGTGAATTTGCAATCACAAAAAAAAGCTATAGAGAAACACTCATAAATGAGGGGAAATTTGAGGAACTTAACAATCATGAGACAAGCCTAGATCTTGTTTCCAAAATTTACTACAAGGAAAAGACTGTAGAATCAGTAATATCTACACTAGAAGCCCATATAATAAACAAAGATTTTGAAGAAGATGAAGATAAGCTAGAAATCAAAGATAGTAAATCTATAGAAATACTCACAATTCACAAATCAAAAGGACTAAGCCTTAACATTGTGTTTCTAATAGGCGACTTGGAAGACAATAAAAATAAAACCTTACTCAAACCATCCGAACCATTCTATAAATTTTGTTCTGAAGACAGAATAGAGTACGATTTTCTCAAATTAAAAGAAAATCGAGAACTTGCTACACTTAAATTCTTAAACGAAGAAAAAAACCTTTTTTACGTAGGAACGACAAGGGCTCGCTTCGCACTATTTATTATCAATAAAGGAAAAGTAACGCAAATAATGCTAGCACTAGCAGAAACAAAAACAATCTACGGTATAAACCTGAACTTTAATGTACACGATTTATTGCAAATACATCAATTCAACAAACCAGACGCTGACTACAATGCAAACGCGACCTTAATCCCGCCGCCGCCAATAAATAAAAGTTTATTTAAAAAAGAAAACACACACAGCTACACAAGCCTCGCCGCAGTTCACAAATCAATATATCACACAAATAGAGACATAAAAGATGATGCAGATTATGCTAATGATGATCCCATTAAAGAAACACTTCCAAGGGGTAAAGATATTGGAAATATTTTGCATGCCATTATGGAAGATATAGATTTTAGCGTTGCAAAAGATACTTTTAAAAATTTTCAAGAAATGAACTTGAGTCTTATACAAAAAAAAATAAGATATTTCAATTCCAATCTAAACACATCTGAGATACAAGAAGCACTTTTACAGATGATTTACAATATATTGAGCATAAAAATTAAATTTATTGACGCAAGGTTATGCGATATTCAGGAATTACAAAAGGAAATGGAATTTTTAATTAAAATAGATAGCAAACCTAATGAAGAGAGGAATCTTTTTTTGAATTGCAAAAGTCTTAATTTAGATTTAAAAGACGGATACATTAAAGGCATAATTGATCTTACATTTAAAATTAACAATAAAGTGTATATTCTAGACTATAAAACAAATTATCTTGGACAAAGCATACAAGATTATGATCTAGAAAACTTAAAAAAAGTAATGAAACAAGAGCGCTATGACTTACAATACAAAATTTATGCACTGGGGTTAAAAAAAATACTCTTTAAGAACATGGATAAGTATGACAAAAACTTCGGGGGGATAATATACCTCTTTACAAGAGCATTTGGGAAGAGGACAGAAAATCAGTATGACTCTCAGGATGGAATCTATACGGCCCTGCCAAACTTTAAAGAATTAGACTTGGAACAGATAGTTACAACCTAAGTGGTTATAAGGAAAATATGAGAAATTATTTAGTCTTAAGAGAATTCTTAAAAGATAATAAAAGAAATTACTTAAATCCCGAACTTAAAATTTATGAAATAATTGAAACACTAAACATAAACATAGGAAATTATTACAAATCACATCTACTTATGGGCAACGTAAAAGACGGCATGTATGAGGAGCTTAATATATTTTTAATATTTTTATTCAATTATCTTTCTGAAGGGCACTTAAGAGCTAATATCAGTTTTCTAGTGTACAACATTACAAAAACAATAGAGAGTGCCTACCTTGAACTTGAAGAAGAGGACAAATTTTATAAAAAATCAATACAAATACTGGAAGAACTTAAACAATTTACAAAAATAACTAAAATCAACGAAATGATATTATGTTTAAAGCAACGCAATATAATAAAAGACCTTAATTTAAATGAAAAAATAACAACCCCCTTAATATTAGAAAACAATACTAATATCTACACTCAAAAAAATTTCAGGGAAGAAGAAGAGTTAATTAAAAAGATAGACGAAAGAATCAAAAATAGCAGAAGTAAAATTAGCGAGCAGACAGTACAACATATCATGACGAATTTAAATACTAAAGGTTTAAGCACAGAACAAGTAAGCTCAATTGAAAAATCTTTAAAAAGTAACTTTTTTATACTCAGCGGTGGTCCTGGTACAGGAAAAACAACAACTATCAGTTATATTCTAAAAGCAATCGATATTAATTTAGGGACTAAACAAAAAGTAGCTCTCATAGCGCCAACGGGAAAAGCAAGCCAAAAACTAAAATCAAGCTTAAAAGAAACATTTAAAAATCTTGAAACAGAATATGGCACGGTACATAAATTATTAAAAATTTCATTTATCAATAAAGGCTACAAATACAACGAAAAAAACCCTTTGGAATTTGACATAATCATAATTGATGAAGCATCCATGGTAGATGCAAGCACTTTTTTAAGATTGCTCAAGGCAATCCATATAAACACAAAACTTATAATAACAGGAGATAAAAATCAGCTTCCATCAATATCTGGGGGCAACGTGTATGCAAGCCTTGTTAAAATAAAAGACATAAATAATGAAAATGTAGAAATACTTAAAAAGAATTTCAGAAGCAATCATGAGATTAACCTACTAGCAGAAGCAATATACAAGGAAAATGAAGAGTTGATCTTTAATCAAATTAATAATAGTAACAGCATAATTTTAAAGGAAATAAACAAAATAAGCATAGAAAATGAACTACTCAATTACACAAAAACCCTATACAAGAAAACATCCAGCTTTAATCTTAAATTACTAACAGATGAAAAAATAGAATCAATTATTAGCATTTTAACCACCCAGACCATTTTATGCTCAAGAAATTTTGGGAAATTTGGAACAAAAAGAATAAATGAAAGCATAAAAATGCATCTAAAAAAAATTCATGGTAGTTTAGTTGGACAAATAATTCTTATTACTCAAAATGACTATAAAAATGATTTATTCAATGGAGAAAGAGGAATTCTCTTTAAAGAAAATTCTAAAATTTACGCTTTATTTAAAAGAGACGAAAATGAAAAATATAAAAAAATAAATTTTAATTTACTAAATAAATATGAACTTAGCTTTGCCACAACAATACATAAAAGCCAAGGTTCTGAATATGAAAATGTAGTAATCATAATAGAAAATCATCCCTTCTTAACAAAAGAACTACTCTATACCGCAATAACGAGAGCCAGGAAAAGCATAAAAATAATATCAAGCCAAGATATCATTAAGAATGTCAGCCGAAAAACGGTAGACAGAGATTCAAAAATACGGGAATACATACGTGCATTAAAACAAATTGACAAAGAAAAATAAAAACAATATACTTTTATGGTATTTGGGGGGTGTAGTTCAGTTGGTTAGAACGCCTGCCTGTCACGCAGGAGGTCGCGGGTTCAAGACCCGTCGCTCCCGGTATTTCGGGTCTCATTCACTTTCTTCTTTGCGTGGGTTGTTGTTCTGTGTTGTTGGAGTGTTTCCCGGAAAAATCTGCTTGATTTTAATTTTACTAAGAGCGTCTTTAACATCATCGAGGTTGCATAGCCGTCCCCTTGTTGCTGTGGCGGTGCCTGTCGCAACTCCGAATTTGAAAGAGTCATAGAAAGATTTCCCATTGCAATGCGCGTGCACGAATCCGGCAACAACAGAATCTCCTGCACCAATCGTACTGGGTGAATCAACTCTTGGAACGATAGCTGAATAAACATCTTGTGCGCCTACAAAAACAGCCCCTTCCCCTCCCATTGAAACTATAATATTTCCGACTCCCTCATCTATTAATTTATTCCCAGCCCTGATTATATCCTCAACAGAACTCAACTTAACACCTAAAAGTCCCTCAAGTTCCTTAATATTCGGCTTTATCAAAAAAGGTTTGAGTCCTACAGCCTCATGTAAAGCCATCCCACTGGTGTCAACAATTAACCTAACCTTGTCAGAAATATGCTTACCTATTTCATTATACGCTCTATCTCCAAGCGAACTTGGAATACTACCAGACATTATCAGCACACCATCATCTAATTGCTTCAATTTTGAAATCAAAAGGTCTAAGTCATTCTTAAGTACTACAGGCGAATTTCCGTTAATCTCTGTCTCTTCTTTATTCGACATCATTTTAATATTTACCCTAGTATGCTCTCTTATCCTCACAAAGTCATGCTTTATTCCTAGCAAATCAAGAGAGTGCTCTATGTAATTACCAGTAAATCCGCCCACAAACCCAAAAGCTATGCTTTCTGTACCAAAACTTTTAAGCACACTACTTACATTTATTCCTTTCCCGCCCGCAAAAAAGTCGCTCATAAGAGATCGATTAAGACATCCCTCACGAAACCTGTCTACAACTATCTTATAATCAACAGCAGGATTAAGAGTCAAAGTGTATATCAATCCAGCCTCCTCACAACTAGATAAAATCACTAAATCATTATATAGTTTATAACCACGTATTATAATGTACTACTCATGGTAAAGGAGTCTTCTATGAAGCATTTATTCTCTGAAAACCTAATATTATTGAACTACGAAGCTAAAAGCAAAGACGATGTGCTTGAAAAAATGGCAGCTATGCTTTGTGAAAGTGGATATCTGCAAGACAAGGAAACCTTTATAGACAATATAAGAAAACGAGAAGAAACAAATGGAACGGGCCTTGAAGAACACATTGCAATGCCACATGCAAAGGGTAGCTTCGTTAAAAGACACGGAATAGCCGTATTGCGAGTAACGGGCGATGGATTTGATTTTGACGCTTCTGATGCAAAACTTTCAAAATTATTCTTTATGATGGCTGTTCCTGAAGAAATTACCGGGAATGCTCATATTAAGGTAATATCTTCCCTTAATAACATATTCAACAATGATGCTTTAAGAGAAGAAATTATGACTATAAATGATACAAATAGGTTTTTAAACATCATTTTAAGTAGTGACGTAAATGACACACCCGATAAATCTAACTCTGCAAATTTTATCCTAGCCGTAACAGCTTGTCCTGTGGGAATTGCCCATACATACATGGCAGCTGACAGTCTGAGACGTGCTGCTGCTGCTCTAAATGTAGAGATAAAAGTAGAAACTCATGGCTCTAGTGGGGTTGACAATTCAATAACAGAAGAAGAAATAGCAAGAGCGAAGGGTATAATAATTGCTTCTGGGAAAACTGTCCAGAAGGAAAGATTTAATGGCAAACCATTAATTGAAGTTAGCGTGAAAGATGGCATACATAAAGCAAAAGAGCTTATTGAAAATATTCTTGAAAACAAAGCACAAATTTATGAAACCAAACTTGTGAAAGTAAAAAATGAGCATACTACAAAAACAAACGGAGCGTATAAACATCTAATGAACGGAGTATCATTTATGCTTCCATTTGTAGTCTCAGGAGGAATAATAATTACAATATCATTCATGTTTGGCATTAAAGCATTTGATCCTAATGATCCGAACTATAACGTGATAGCAGATATTTTGATGCAAATAGGTGGTAATAATGCCTTTTTCTTAATGATTCCAATACTTGCAGGCTACATTTCGTTCAGCATAGCAGAACGTCCTGGACTTGCTCCTGGTATGATTACAGGACTCATGATGAGTAAGGGGGATGCCGGTTTCCTTGGTGGAATATTGGCAGGCTTTATTGCAGGATATGTAACTCTGGGGGTAAAGTCAATAAGCCAAAAAACCATACCTCAAACTTTAAGTGGAATAAACCCTGTTTTAATCTATCCTTTCTTTTCAGTACTCATATCAGGGTTTTTAGTACATATCTTATTAACACCTATTGCATTTATTAATATATCAATAACAAATATGCTAAATACACTTAGTGGTACGAATATGGCACTACTTGGCGCCTTGTTAGGTGGAATGATGGCAATAGACATGGGAGGCCCCGTGAACAAAGCAGCATATGCATTCGGGATTGCGATGATAACCGCTCACAATTATATTCCCCACGCAAGCATAATGGCAGGCGGAATGATTCCCCCGCTTGGAGTAGCACTTGCAACCAGTATTTTCAGCAGTAAGTTCTCAAAAGAAGAGAAAGAAACTGGTAAAGTTTGCTATTTTTTAGGTGCATGTTTTATTACAGAAGGAGTAATTCCATTAGCAGCATCAGACCCTTTAAAGATTATACCTGCCTGCATACTGGGATCATCTATAGGAGGGTTTTTGTCTGCGCTATTTAAAGTAAAGCTCATGGCTCCGCATGGAGGAATTTTTATCCTCCCAATAGTCGCTAACCCCCTAATGTGGATAATATCTATCCTGATAGGAAGCATAGTAACGGCAATATCACTGGGGTTTATGAAAAGAGATGGGAGTTAATTCCCTTACTCTCTTCACAATAAAGGAATTTAATAAACTAATCTCAATCTTATTGGATTCTCTAGACTCAAACCCTTAACCATATCCAATTCAAATTCTAGGCTATTTAAACTAGTTTGCTTAAATCCGAACTGTTCTTGAATTTTTCTTGAAGTCTTTATCTTAATTTTAATGCTAGAGCTATCTATAAGCTCCCCCGCCTTACTAGTAAAATCTGACAAAAAGTAGACTAAAACATCTCTGTATTCTTTCTCAGTCATTGGAACTTCCTCTGATGGGAGAAGTGCTGCAAGAGCGTCATTTATTGATGCTTTATTATCGTTAATAATCTTTGTTACATTTTTTATATTAATGTCAATATCAATAATATTTTTGCCATTTTTGCTAGCCACCTTCAATAGTGGCATTGTTTCTTTTTCTAAATAATCTTTAAGAACTCTACTCAAGTTATCAAATTCAATAACAAGTTCAAGAGAATCACCCTTCTCTTTAATCTTTGAAAGCTTTAGACCCGAATCCTCCCCCAGATCTTGAAAATATTTTCTTATCTCATCTACAGGAAAAAGAGGCATTCTAGCTACTTCCTCGCCCCCAAGGGTGGCCACAAGCTCTCTTCTTATTTTTTCAAACTCCGGCTTAACGTTAAATACAACTGAAACTGTTCCACTCATATTGTTATTCAAATCAACTGTTGTACTTGCCGTACAAGAAATCAATATTAAGGATATGAGCAACAATTTACTAAAATTTTTCATTTAATCTCCTTTATATACATACCAACCATTATAATAATATATAAACTATAAAAACAATAAGCCGAAACAGTGGGAGGACGCCAACAATGAATGACCAAACCTTAGATATATCATATTTTCAAAATTTGTTAGATACAAGCCTAACTCCATATCATCTAGTAAATTACATTGAACAAAAACTAATACATTATCTTAATGCTAGGGAATTAAAACTTGATGATAAATGGAAATTAGAAACAGGATATTACTACATTAAAAAAGAAGGCACTTCTCTTATTGCATTTAATATCAATACGGATAAAAAACAGGAACCGTTCTTGATAGCAGGAGCGCACTCTGACAGCCCTGGATTAAAACTTAAAATAGAATCCACAAAGAATAAAGGAAATGTATTTTCAAATCACATTGAAGTTTATGGAGGACCGATCATTTCAACTTGGACTGACAGAGATTTAACTTTAGCAGGAGTTGTGTATTTCAATAAAGATGGAATGATTAATTCAGAACTAATAACGATTGAAAACATTGGCATTATACCAAATGTTGCAATTCACCTAAACCGCAAGGTTAATGAAGGATTTGCGTATGATACACACGAAAACATTGTAGTTATTACTAGCCTCCAGAAAAGCATTAAGAAGACAATCCTAGAAAGGATCAACATATTGGAGAAGGATTTTCTATCTTGTGATCTAATCTTTACAACATCTGAAACTTCTAAAATCATTGGTAGCGAAGGTGAATTTTTATCATCAAAAAATCTTGATAACAAATCTGGTTGTCATGCCGTTATGAATGCATTCGTGCACACAAACAACAGTAAAAATAAAGTGGCTGTGTTTTTCGATAATGAGGAAATTGGATCTTTAACTTCAAGAGGGGCTGATTCACAACTATTAACAGAAGTGTTAGAAAGAATTAATCATGCTTTAAATTTAGGAAGAGAAGAACACTTAATAAAGTTAAACAAGTCATTCCACATTTCAATGGATGCTGCGCATGGTGTTCATCCGGGATACACGGACAAACATGACCCAAAGTATGAAGTAAGCCTAGGGAAGGGTGTGACGATTAAAAGTAATGCTAATTTTAAGTATGCAACAACAGCAAGCGGATGTGCAAAGCTTAAATCATTGGCCATAAAAAATAACATTCAAGTTCAAGAAATAATATTGAAAGCAAATGTTAATGCCGGAACCACAATTGGACCCATTACAAACGCCCAAACGGGTATTGAAACCATAGACATTGGAACTCCAATGTGGGCAATGCACTCTTTAAGAGAAACAATCGCAATATCGGATCACATAGATGCAATAAAGTTACTTAGATCATTTTTTGAAAATTGGAATTAAATTCTGGGAATAATAAAAGAGATCATTGTAGTTGAAGGTAAAGATGATGCTAGGAGAATAAAAGAACTATTTGAGTGTACTGTAGTTGAAACTGGTGGATTTCATATTAAATCAGATACTATCAATGTGCTCAAGCGAGCGCTGGCAACAAATGGAATAATTATCTTCACTGATAGCGACAAGTCAGGAGATTTAATTAGGAAACAGATACTTAAGAGACTAAAATGTTCAAATCAGGACAACGTTAAGCATGCTCATCTTGAAAGTAAAAATAAAGAAGTTGAGCTGTCCTCTGGTCTTGAAATAATAAAAGCTTTAACAAAAGTAGCCACTTTTTCCAATAAAGAAGCTAAGGAGGGTATTACCTTAAATGATTTAATAGAACTCGGACTCACAGGAAGCCAATCTAGAGAAAGAAGAGAGAAGATACAAAGGCACTTCCAATTAGGAAATGGAAACAACAAAAGACTACTCGAAAGGATCAATTATTTTCAAATCAAAAGAGAAGAAATAGAAGAGATAACTCAACAAAAAACTCCCCCAGAAGGACTTGAACCTCCGACCTAGTGGTTAACAGCCACCCGCTCTACCACTGAGCTATAGGGGAACAAACACTAAAAGTATTATCCTAAATTGACTTTTTTTTGTCAATTAAATGGCCATTTTTTCTAGAAAATAGTGGATCTAGTCTTAAGAAAAGATTTTCAAAATAGCATCCGCAAGTATCTTGGAATCCTGATCTCTCAATTTGGCAAACCTGATTGCCCAAGCCTCCTCATCAAATGCCAAATTTCTAACTTCAACCAAAAATCTAGTCTTAACAATATTATTCTTCAGCACGTAAAGATTTTGTCCCTTAATATAGAAACTTCTCCTAAGTCCTTGTGTGATTTTTTCAATAACAGACTTAGAATGCAAATCCGAACTCTTACCTTCTTCATGTTGGTAATAAAACCCCATGCTCCGGGGTGCTCCTACACTATTATCGGCATGCAGGCTAACATACAGAATATCTTTCTCATCAATATTTTTATGCTTATTTACAAATTTATGAACAACGGATAGCCTTTTCTTTAATCCCTCCTGGGTTCCACTTATCCAAGAATCAACTGTGTCATTCTTATTTAAATCATAGTCATTATAAACTTCATTCTTAACATTGACAAATGTATTATTAGCAGACACGCTGTCTCTAATTAAATGATCGGGAGCTAAAATAGTAAGCTCAACGTTAGCTCCATACTCTTTAAGATACACATAAAGCCTCAAGGCAATATCATAAACATATTCGTCTTCAACAACAAAAATTTCATTACCAAGACCGTCTTTAGCCTTAACAATGGCACCAGGATCAAGGCCCCCATGGCCGGGATCAATAATTATTAATTTATTTTTAAGCTTATTATTCTTAACTGGTCTAGTCTTAACAAGACTTTCAAAACTTTTAAAAAGCTGACTTGCCTTCTTATAAGCATTAAGCGGAGAGCGCCAATCCTCCGAATAAAATTCACTCGGTTGGTTTATTTTTTTAGGTTTATACCAATAATAAAAATCTCCATTAACCTCAAATATCGGTATTTTAGGATCCAGAATCACTAAAGCACTTACATCAAAAAAATCTCTTCTACCTAAAACATTGGAAAAGTTTAAATCCAACTTTTTATTCTTAGCAGAAGGAACATTTGTAAGAGCTCTAACTTTACTCCCAGAGTCACTAATCTTTTCCACAGAATCTCTTGAACTTTTACTAGCAATATTGGATTCTTTTTGTTTATCGTAAATTTTAAGTTCTTGCTTATAAGAAATATTATTTCCACTTAAATTATTCCATCTCTTAAGTTCTTCAATCAGAACTCCATATTTACGTGCGATACTATAAAGAGTTTCCCCAACAGATACTTCATGTAGCATAAAATCCTTACTACTCTTTTTTAACTTCGGAATCACATCCCTAATGCTTGACAAACTCTCTCCAATAATCTTTGAAACCTCCAAAATGGAATCTGCCTTTAAGTTTATTGCTTTCTCCCCATTAAGATTAACGAGATGTTTGGGAGTCACACCGTAAATATATGCAATCTTACCAAGAGTTTCGCCCCTTTTTACATAATGAAAATTAATATTACCGGAGGCCTTCTTTAAGTATAATTTCTGCCCGATTATTAAATTTTGATCCTCTAAAGAATTTAACCTCATAATGTCTTCAGTACTAATATTAAAATCCAAAGCTAACTGGGAAAGCGAATCACCTCTCTTAACCACATATGGCCTCAAAAAATCAGGTTCACTTACGACTAGTTTAGAGGAAACCTTAACATGCCTAGAACTTAAATCATTCCAAGCAAGTAATTCCTTCTCTTTAATCCTATACTGATTTGCTATTGCCTCAACAGTATCATTCTCTTTTACAACATGAATTTTCGAACCAGAACTAACATTATTTCTAACACCAGGTTCTTCAACGCTCTTCTTAACAATTTTATGTTCCTCGGAGGGCCTTGGAATAATTAATACAAGCCCCAATCCAATACTGTCAGAACCAAGGTTATTTACTCTTTTAAGGTCTTTTATTGGAACCCTATACTTAAGAGAAATAGAATAAAGGGTATCCCCTTTAACCACCTCATGTTTAAAATTCGCATATAAACCTAGGGAACTTATGATCCACAAAAAAATACCAAGTTCTTTAATCTTAAAAATTAAATACTTAATATTTCTCCTTAACCCCAATATTTTGAACGGCATAATCGTAAATTATCCAATAAAAATCATACTTTTTGAAGAAAAAGGTATAGCGCTTAATTATATAGAAATGCCCATCATCAAAATACAAGTCAGCAGTGACTTTCCCCGTAGAATCTGTATAAGTCGTTTCAATAATAGAAAACTTACTAGGAACCCTTGATATGTCAGCACCATTACCACTCCATAAATATTCCTTATACTCCTCTAACATATTACTGGAACCCGACTTCAATTCTTGCTCATAAATGTATGCTTTATTTTGATCATTTAAAATAAAACTCTCAATATCAATATACAAGAAAAACTTTTCCTTCTTGCCAAGACGCAATGCCTCAAACAAATATTCAACAATCTTGTCAGGAGACAAATTTACTCTTTTTAAAACACCTTGTATCTCATGATTGGATGCGATATTGGAAAAATCTACCTTCTCTTCCACATCATCCACCCTAGGCTTTAAAAATAATGTAACAACATTAGATTCTATTCGTTTTTGCAAGTCCGAAATGTCTGGGAAGAACACACCCTTTATAAAATAAACTCCATCCTTATCAAATTGTACAAATTGATTTAAGCTCATAACTACAGAAAATTTTTCATTAGGTCTTAAAGTCAGCGTTCTAACAGGAATCGCAACATTCTTTGATCTATCCTTAACGTATTCAATAGGTCTCTTAACTCTCATGTTAGTAGTATCTGTAACATCGAAATCGAATCCAAAAGTATTAATGTCTCCCATTTCAAGAGCAATTAAATCATCAGATAAGTTAGCAAGTGAAACCTCAACAGAAATATTACTGTTAATACGATATATTGATTGATTAAAAAACTTTATCTTAAAATCAAGACCCTTGTAATCTCTAGAAAAAAGAACAACAGGAACATAAGCAAGGAACAAAAACAAAAATAACTTTCTAAATTCCATAAACTCCCCAAAAACCCCTTACATTATACGTAAAGAAACCGATAATAACTATAATATATAATATTATACTAAACTACAGGAACAAAAAGGTAAAAGATGGATATAGAAAAAGAATTAACTACCAGACTAAGTGATGGTTATGAGTTAGAAAAAGTAAAACAACTCTGCAAACAAAGAGCACCATTTACATTAGTAGGATATGAAGGTTTTTTTAAAGCCTTTTTAATAAATAAAATAAAAGAATACAGCAAGAACAAAAGTGTTATTCTGGTAGTTAAAGACGAAAATATATCAGACAAAATCAAATCCGATTTATTGCAAATCACAGATCAAGTATACGAACTAAATTACTTCAGTTCCCTTGCATACAAAGGAATTAGTTCAAAAAGTAAAGTCTTTAGCGAAAGAGTAAAATTTTTAATCAATTTTTATGAAAATAACCCTGGCATCTATCTTGTTGTAATAAAATCTCTTCTTGGTAAAATTCCTAGTAAAGAAAATCTATTTAAAAACATCTATAAAATTCAGAAAGAAAAGACAATCAACGTAAAGGCACTGGAAAAAACCCTTATAAAGCTAGGCTATGAACAAACGACAAGAGTCACACTACCCGGAGAATTTACCATAAAGGGAGAAGTGATAGACATATATTCATTTGTTAAAACAGAACCGGTAAGAATTTCCCTAAATTTTAACAAAATAGAAGAAATAAAAGCATTTAACCCCTTTACACAACTAAAAGAAGGAAATGAAATTTCTGAATTTGAAATCATACCTAGGAAAGAAATCATATGGAACGACTCAAACATAAACAAGCTAGGACAACAAGTAAAAGAAGATGAATACAAAGCATTATTTAAAGACATTAAGTCAAGACACAGTGCTAAATCAGAAGAACTTTTTTATTCATTAATAGGAGATACATACTTAACCCAGGAAATTGATAAAGATACTCCCATTATCAACTTCGAGCTCTCAAACTTTCAAGAAGAGACAAAAAAAATTTACAAAGAACATGAAAAGCTTTACAGTCAGGCAATAGAGACGGGAAACCAGACAATTGCACCAAAAAAAATTTTCATGAACTTAAAAGATTTAAAATTAAAAACTAATATTTTCTTTTCAAAACCCGAAAATATTCAAACAGAAGAATTCATAGAATTTCAAGTTGAAACTAATATTAGCTTTTTTTCAAACATCATACTTGCAAAAAATGAAATGACTAACTGGATAAAAAACGGATTTAGAGTAATAATCGCAGCAGAATCTGGATCACAAAGGGAAAAACTAAAATACCTATTCAAGGATCTTCCGAAGATAAAAATTGAAGTTCTAAAAATATCCAGTTCACTCATAATTAACAAAGCAAAAATAGCTATTATTCTTGAGTCTGACATATTTAACAGAAAACAAAAAATAAATAAAGATTTTGAATCATCAAAAACAAAGGTCATTGATTCATTTGTTGAGGTTGAAAAAAATAGTTATGTTGTACATATAAACCATGGCATTGGGATATTTAGACAGGTAAAGAGAATTAAAACAAGCCTCCTTGAAAAAGACTACATTGAGATTGAATATGCCGATAATGAAAAATTGTTTATTCCGATTGAGCAAACACATCTTATTCAAAAATATATTGGAAACAATATCCCAAGCATAAAGCTGGACAGTATTAGTTCAAAAACATGGGAAAAGAAAAAAGCTTATGCAAAAAAAAGGATTGAAGACATAGCAGATAAACTTGTTGCACTTTATTCAGAAAGAGAAAGCATTAAGGGATTTAAATATCCTCAAGATAACGAATGGCAATTATTATTTGAGTCAGAATTCCCATATGATGAAACTCCAGATCAATTGACTGCAATAGAAGAAATAAAAGAAGATATGATGAGCTTTAAAGTAATGGATAGACTTTTGTGTGGGGATGTTGGATTTGGCAAAACAGAGGTAGCAATGAGAGCTGCATTTAAAGCTGTAATGGGCAAGAAACAAGTGGCAATACTTGCTCCAACAACAATCCTAGCAGAACAACACTTTAACACATTTAAACGAAGATTCAAAAATTTCCCAATCAAAATTGAAATGATGAGCAGATTTATAAAAAAATCAACAGAAAGGGAAATTATTAAGAACTTAGCGATGGGAGAGATTGACATAATAATTGGAACACACAAAATATTATCCAAGAACCTAATATATAAAGATTTAGGACTCATCATAATTGATGAAGAACAGAGATTTGGAGTAAGAGAAAAAGAAAACTTAAAAGAAATAAAGATATCCGTGGATTGCCTTGCGTTATCAGCGACCCCCATTCCAAGATCTCTCCATATGTCATTAATTAAACTCAGGGACATATCCGTCTTGAAAATTCCACCCAAAAACAGAATTAAAATAGAAACTTACGTAGAAGAATTTAATGAAGCCTTAATTAAACATGCAATTGAACATGAACTTTCTCGCGATGGACAAGTCTTCTTCGTACATCATAACATTGAGGAGCTAGACTCAATAAAGGTAATTTTGGAAAAAATAATTCCCTATGCGAGAATTGCAATCATTCATGCAAAACTTACAGGCGATCAAATTGAAAACATTATGCACGATTTTATAAACAAGTCATATCAAATACTTCTAGCTACAACAATAATTGAAAATGGAATAGACATTGAAAACGCAAATACAATAATAATTAACAATGCTAATAGATTCGGACTCTCACAACTATACCAACTAAGAGGAAGAGTTGGAAGAAGTTCACAAAAAGCTTTTGCTTATCTTTTATATAAAGAAGGGTTAAGTTTAAATGAAAGTGCTGTTGAAAGACTACGTTCAATATCTGAATTTTCCGAACTTGGAGCTGGCTTTAAAATTGCAATGAAAGATATGGAAATAAGAGGTGTTGGGAATCTACTTGGAAGAGAGCAACATGGAGAAATTGAGTCAATTGGTCTAGACTGCTACTTAGGCATGCTACACAAGGCAATTGCACATCGAATGGGAAGGGGTTCTCAAGAAAGAGAGATCTCCGTTGAGATTAACTACAATGGGTTTATTCCCGATAGTTACACAGAAAATGAGCAGGACAAGATGTTAATCTACAAAAAAATCTCGGGCATTCAGAGTGAAGAAGAAAATAGAAAAATAAGAGCTGAGATTTATGACCGATTCGGCTCTATTCCTGAAGAACTAAACGTCCTACTTACGCTAGCAGAAATGAAAATACTTGCAAAAAAACTCAACATCTCAAGCCTTAAAGAGAGAAACAAATTGCTGGAAATTGAATATTTAAATACAGAACTCATTCCTGTTAAAAAAATAATGGAAATAATAAAAGGCAATCCTACCACATTAAAAATAAATCCAGAGTATAAAAACTCAATTTTCCTAAACTTAAACAACACTAGAGAGACAGACAAAATTAACTACATATACGAAAAACTTAACTTATTAGCAGGGATTAGAGAATGAAAATACTGGTACTTAATACAGGAAGTTCGTCATTAAAATTTACACTCTACGAGTACGCAAATAGGCAAGTGTTAGTATCTGGTGTGGTTGAAAAGATAAAAGAAAGAGAATCAATAACTAAGATTAAAACTAGATGCGGAGTGGAAGAGAAGAAAGGTGCTGGGATTAAATCACACGAAGAAGCATTAAGAAAGGTGGTCAAGACTTTAACAAACGAAGAATTAGCAATACTAGCCAGCCCAAATGAAATTTATGCAATAGGACATCGAATTGTCCATGGAGGCTCCAATTTTAAAAACTCAGTATTACTTAATAAAGATGTCCTAGCCGAGCTGGGGAAGATATCTCACCTTGCTCCTCTTCATAATCCAGCCGCCATTAAAGTCATAGAAGCAACACTTAAAATACTGCCGGATGCAAAACAGGTTTTATGCTTTGATACATCATGGCATCAAAGCATGAATGAGAGAGCATTTTTATACGCTACACCGTATTCTTGGTACAAAGACCACAACATTAGAAAATATGGATTTCATGGATTATCTTACTCATACATAACAGGAAGAGTTGCTACAATTCTTAAGAAAAACCGTGAAGATCTAAACTTAATAATACTGCATCTGGGTAATGGAGCCAGCATTAATGCTGTTAAAGGCGGCCTGTCATATGATACAAGCATGGGACTTACTCCACTTGAAGGGCTCGTTATGGGTACAAGATGTGGTGACATTGATCCTTCAATTATTCCTTTAATGAGTAGATTACTTAAGAAGACAACACAAGAGATAGAAGAGATTCTTAATAATGAAAGTGGTATGCTAGGGGTGTCTTGTAAATCGAATGACTTAAGAGATATTTGGAAAGAAGTGGAAAATGGTGATCATAATGCTAGACTTGCTGTTGAACTGATGGCATTTAGAATAAAAAAATACATTGGCTCTTACCTTGCAATTCTAGATTTTAACCTAGATGCAATCGTCTTCACAGCCGGTGTTGGCACCACAGACTATGGAATACGAGAACTAGCATTGAAAGGTTTTGAAAAAATAGGAATAGAAATAGACCTTAAGAAAAACAATCAAGCTTTCAGAAAAGACATAGAATCTGACATCTCAAGCGAAGGCAGTAAAGTAAAAATACTTGTACTGCCAACAAACGAAGAACTCTCTATTCTTGAGGATACTCATACACTATGCTCACAAGAAAACCCACTCTAGTTTTAATACAGATATTCTGATTTACAGCAAGGCTTTCTGTCTAACATCCTCAACTACTCCCACTCCCTTTACAAGCTCAAGTAAGGCAAAAGCGAACTCAAAGACCGTACCTACCCCCTTAGAGGTGATAAAGTTATTGCTAATAACAACATTTTCGTCCACAAATTCACCATCCATAACTCCATTTTCGAATCCCGGATAGCATGTAAATTTGTTCGCTCCCAAAAGCCCCTTAGCAGAAAGCACAACAGCTGGGGCAGCACAAATAGCTGCAATAAACTTACCCCCTAATTTCATATCCCTTAAAATCTTATCTAATTCTCTAGACTCAAAAAGATTGCTAGCACCCGGCATCCCCCCAGGAAGTATGACTAAATCAAAATCATCTGCACCACAATCTGACAATTTCTCGTCTGCCCAAAAGGAAACTCCTCTAGAACCCGTGACAGCCTTATCATCATTTAAACTGATAAGTTTAACATCAACGCCACCTCGTCTTAAAATATCAACTGGAACAACAGCCTCAATCTCCTCAAAGCCATCTGCAAGCATAACAGCTACTCTCATAACAAAAAACTCCTTGATTGATGCTGATGGAGGGACTTGAACCCACGACAACTCGGATATGAGCCGAGTGCTCTAACCAACTGAGCTACATCAGCTTACGGCCCTTAAAGTGTATAAATTCAAAAATGTTTTGTCAATACAACAACAATTGCATATACCATGAATGTCTCGCTCTTATCAAAAATTTCAGTATCAATAAATATAACAAGATTTAAATTCATAAAAGTAAAATTAAACTTGTATTAACCGACCTTAACGCCCCTAATAAAATAAGCATTTTTTATTTGAAAAAAATATAATAGAATTATGATTGATATATTTAACGGCAATGTGCATTGGGGAAATATGTAGACAGAATTACGGTCCTATTTTTTGATTTAAGTGTTATTAAAACAACAAAGCATGAATGTTAAGTAAAGCAATTAAGCAACATGCTACGCTTGAGCATCAAAAATAAAAATAAAATATTAGTATGATTTATATGAAAAAAATTGTTTGTATTTGTTTCTTTTTTATTAGTAATAGTTGCTTTTCATATGATTTTTGGCACACGGAAGCTAAGGAAAAATTAATAAACAAAATAGTCTACCAAATGAGCGACAAAGAACTACTAGGACAAATGTTTATGATAAGTTATCCGGGAGAGCAGATAACAAACTTTACTCTTAACTTTATTAAAGACAAAAATCTGGGCGGCATAAAAATCTTTGGATGGAATGCTGGAAGCCTGCCCATGTTAATAGATAGCATAAATAAAGCACAAGTAATGTCTCAAAGAAATAGATTTAAAATTCCCCTATTTATCGCTACAGACCAAGAGGGTGGATGGGCACAGCACATAAAACTAAAGACCTCAAAAACAATAGGAAACCTTGGTATCACGGCTACTCTCTCGCCAAATGATTCTTACCTCACGGGATATTACATAGCAGATGAATTAAGTCGCCTTGGAATCAATCTAAATTTTGCACCCATAGTTGACGTCTACACTCATGAAGACAACTTCATAATAGGGCCAAGAGCATACTCAAATGATCCACAAATAGTTGCTTTATTTGCTCTGGCATTTTATAAAGGACAAAAACAAGCTGGAGTGATCTCAACAGCAAAACATTTCCCGGGGCATGGAAATACAGTTGTTGATTCTCATACAAAAATGCCAATAATAAATTCAAATTTAGAAGAGATGCTCGAAAATGAACTATTGCCTTACAAAGTATTAATACAGGAAAATATTCCAGTAATAATGAGTGGACACCTGGCCTACCCAATGCTTACAAACGGCGAAGAGATACCCGCCTCATCATCAATTAAAATTTTAAAAGGAATTCTTAGGGAAAAATTAAAATATAATAATTTGATCGTAACAGATGATTTATTAATGAACGCCGTGAGACATAAAAATGAAAGTATCTATGATACGATTGAAAGGATTATCAGAACAGAAACAGATATTTTATTAATATCATTAAACGAAAATTTACAAAGCAACGCCTACAACAGACTCTTGGCCCTTATGAAAGAAGATAATGAGATAAGAGGAAATATTATTAAATCCAATAAAAGAATACTTAGAATCAAGTTAAAATATTTAAAAGAGGGGAAAAATAAAGTAAACATTTATCCAAACTACAAAAAGACACAAGAAATACCCACAAATGAGGCTAAAAAGTTTTTTGAGCAGAGTACATTAAGAGGAATAACAAAAATTAGGCTAGAAAAAAAAGTTTCAAGGCATAAGAAAACACTATTAGTATCACCCTACTACCAAATGGTTTCAGAAGGAAGAAAAATATTTCAAAACAGCTCCAGTTATTACTATGATTACTACCCCTTAAACGGTATTAACTACAATAAACTTCAGGAAATTAAAAAACTAATTGAAAAACACGAGCAAGTTATTTTCAATCTTTCAACTCCTGGTAGCCTTAATTACATAGAAAATTTAAAAGAATACAAAGACAAAATAAGCATTATTGTATCTCTTACACCTCAACACATCAAAAATCTAGACTGGATAGAGAACATAGTAGTAGTCTATGGCACAACAACACTAGCTTTTAAATCAGGGTTCTTAACTCTAACGAAAGAATTTAACCCAAAGGGAGTAATTCCTTTAACAAATCTTAATCCTTAAGTCCTTCCCTTATATATGAGATAATCTGATTTTCTAAAAGGTTTAAAGAGCTTATTTTGATCTTAAACCCACTGGCATGCTTATGTCCTCCTCCTCCAAAAGACTTAGCAAGCTCCCCAACATCAAAATATTCCCTAGACCGAAGTCCAGCTAAAATAGAACCATCTTCCGTCTCTTTTAAGATAACTAATATTTCATTATTTTCAACATTACTAAGCAATGCATAAAATAGCTCATTAACTCCACTAATATTAGTGTCTTTTTTTGCATCGAAAGGCAAAGCAGTAACTAAAACTTTTCCATCAAAATAATATTTAAGGTTGTTTAACATTGATCTCAGGATATCTATTGAAGATAAGCTCTTAACGGCCTCAATGTAACTATAAACATCCTTAAGACTTAACCCCTTAGAAACAAGCCTGGCTACCATTTCGAAAGGCTCAGGGTCACTGTTTGACAAAAACCTGAAAAACCCTGTGTCTGTGCAAAATCCAACCAGAATATACCAAGCCTCTTCTCTTGTAACATCATATCCAAATTTCCTAATTAATTTCTCAATCAAAAAAGTAGTTGAGGGTGCTAGGGGATCAATATAACTGGGAACATCTAACTTATCACCCGAAGCATGATGATCAATAACAAGGATAGGCATATCCTTTACATAAAAAACAAACTCATCTCCTATCCTGTCAAAAATGGAGCAATCTAAAATGATTACAGCATGATCTGAAGAGTCAATATTGGGCCATTGAGATAAAAACTTGTCCTTAAGAGGAATTATTTCTCTCCTGACAAAAGGCCCCTCATTAAGCATAATAGATTTCTTACCTATTCTAGATAAAAAAGAAGCTAAAGCTAAGGACGAACCAATACAATCAAAATCAGGGTCCTTATGCCCAATGATAATAAAATTATCGTATCTTTTAATAAATTCAATAGCAACTAACATAAACAAATATTAACAAAATTTTGATACAATTAAAAATTTGAAAGTTTTGTTCAAAATCATAAGTAAGTGTTATAATTAGGCAACATGAATAGAGGATGAGGTTTTTATTTGGATAGCAGTGATAAAGATCAGATTAGACAAGCGTTTCAGATGGCTGAAGTCGCGAGAAGTAATTCATATTCGCCTTACTCAAGCTTTAAAGTGGGAGCTTGCCTCAAGACTAGGGACAATTTATTTTTTCAAGGTTCAAACGTTGAAAATGCAAGCTTTGGTGCTACCTGCTGTGCAGAAAGGAGCGCTATTGTAAATATGGTATCGTCTGTTGGAACGCAAAAAATAGATTTCATGCTACTCTCAACAATTCCGGAAACCATTCCATGTGCAATATGCCTTCAGGTAATGTCAGAATTTTTCGACGAGGACACTAAGATATTCATAACAAATCCCCTCACATTCAATTCTAATCAGACTGCTCTGAAAACTTACGTACTCCGGGATTTACTCAGGATTCCATTTGACAAAGAAGAACTGTCAAGAATCTATCTTAAGGAGTAGCACACAGCTTAAGGGCTGTCTAGGAAGGTCAATTTAGTATACCAAGGGACACAATCTCGCTAGCTAGTTCTTTTAGCTTATTAGCATCTAGGGTTTCAGCAGAAGAGTCAAACACCTCTAATATGAGCTTTTTCTCGTAATCATTAAACTCGTATCCTACACTCTCCAGAGACAGAAAGCTAATCATTGGTAAAAATTTGTTAATAAAGGCATATATCCCCTCATCAGGCTCAAAATTTTCATAATAATAACTAAATACGCTCTCTAAAGATTTTTTATTAAAAATTTTAAAAAAATCATAAAAAACACCCTCAACAACCTTCACATTGTTGATTAAAATATCATCTGTAGATATAGCTTTTTTACATTTTTTAATAAAAAACTGCGCTTGTAACATAAATCTCCAAACTTGAAACATTAATAAATCCATTATTTAAAATATTAACAAATTCATTGAACATAAAAAAAAATGTTGCTATACTCACATGTAAAATTATGCAATAAAAGCAAGGGAAGGTGCAAGTATGGTTAAGGTCATTAATAACAAAAATATTAGCAAATATGTGAATTTAAATCTTAAAAGCCTAAAACAAGCTGAATTCTACATAGCTTATATAGAAAATCATGCTAAAGCCGTTTCGTACATTAAAGCAAAAACAAAAGATAGAGAAATCGAAGTTAAAGATTTTTATATCGATCCAAACTTTAAAGCAGAGGGAATAGAAAAAATAGTATTCAATAATTTAATTTATTATGGAAAAAAAAATAAACTTCAAAAAATTTCCTGCGAAATTGCTGAAGTAGAGGAAGATCTTAGAAGCTTAGGTTTTATAAGTAACAATAACGTATATAAAAAGGACTTAACACCTGAGATCAGAAAAGATAAGTTCATAATGGGGATTGGACTTGTCTCAGTACTAGCAGAAGTAGTTTCCATCGCCTCTAAACTTACCGTAGGAATACTTTTCAATTCCTTTGCACTTATAGCAGACGCTTTTCACGTCCTCTCAGATTTTGTGTTATCAGCAATTACCTACTTCAGTCTCAAAATTACAAATAAGCCTGAGACAATTTATTATCCTTACGGATATAAAAAAATGGAAAATTTAATATCATTTATCATAGGGATAATCATAATAGTAGCGGGGTTTACGATATTTTTAAACTCAACGGGCCTGAATAAATTAATTAGCCTTGGGGGCGAATCTGGATTCCACATTCATTACCATCCTACCCACCTTGAAGATCATGGGCATGGACACGACCACTTTCACGACCACGAACACAATCACTTCCATGACCACGAACATTCCCATTCACACAACCATCACGAAGAGGATAAGAATAATATACTTGAAATATTTTCAAATAAATCTTTTAAGAAAAGCATTTGGATACCATTAGTACCCTTTATATTTTTCATAGTAAAAATGGTCGAATATTTAGTAAAATTCCAGATTGGAAAAAGATATAATAACTACCTACTCTTAGCACTCTCATCAGCTGATAAAAACTGTATATTTTCCCACGGAGGTACTACATTAAGTTTATTACTTGCAAATTATGTGTGGACAGGTTTTGACAAAATCATATCTATATTTATTAGTTTTATAATCATTAAAGAAGGACTTCACGTAATACTAAAAAACGCTAATAAAATTCTCTCAAAACAAGACATAGATTTAAAAAGAGAGATAAAAGACACATTGAAAAATACCAAAATAAACTTGAAAGAACTCAATTTGTCTCATGAGGGGAATCATTTAAATCTTTATGCAAAATTAGATTTAAACCATGAGAGTGATTTAAAAAGCTTGATAAAACAAATAGAGACAACAAAAGAAATAATTAAAAAACAACACAAGGAAATATATGAAATGTACATTTTAATATGATGAAACAAAATGAATTGACACTTCAGATAAAGTTGTGTTAATATGCTAAGCTGTAAGACGCAGGGTAGAGCAGTTGGTAGCTCGTCGGGCTCATAACCCGAAGGTCATAGGTTCGAGTCCTATCCCTGCTATGTTAATTTTAATACATGGAGAATGAATGAATAGGAAGAGTATAGCCAAGGGTAAGATGGTTAGGCGATTTGGTGTTAATATATTTGAACAGCCTAAGTACGATAAACTACTGAAGAGGAAGCCTAGTCCACCGGGAATGCATGGAAAATCTAGGAAGGGGAAGGTCACTGAGTATGGGAAGCAGTTGGTAGAGAAACAGAAGGTTAAGTTTACTTATGGGGTAAGCGAGAGACAGCTGACTAATATTTTTAGGGAGGCAAAGCGACATCACGGAGTTACGGGACACAACCTTTTGGCTTTGCTTGAGAGAAGAATTGATAATGTTGTGTATCGGGCCGGGTTTGCTATTTCAAGAGCTCATGCTAGACAAATAGTTTCGCATGGGGTGATCATACTTAATGGAAGAAGGGTTACAATACCGTCTATTACTTTAAGAACGAGCGATGAGTTACGGGTAAAGGAAAAGGATAGCCTGAAAAAACTGATTAGATCTAATATAGAAAAGACATCGACCCTTCGAAATCTTCCAACTTGGATAGAAGTGAACGCTGATGCTTTGCAAGTGAAGGTCACACGCCCTCCGGCGAGGGACGAAATACCTACCCTCGCTAATGAGCAAATGGTTGTTGAGTATTATTCTAAGAGGGCATGAGGCTTTGCGTTTTACTCGCTTGTGTTACTTACCCTTCTTTCTGCCTTTAGTAAAACCTTTCCCGAAGCTAGCTTTGGGGAAGGTTGAAGATCCGGCCCTGCCTGGATTCTTAGTAGGACCCTGTGCGTTAAACGACGCTCTGCTCCCCGAAGGTCTCCTGACTCCGTCTTTCATACAACCCCTCCTTAGTGAGCCTAATTATAGCAAATTTTAGATAATTTTTAAATAATCAAAAACTTCTTCCAAATGGGACACATACTTAACGCACATGCTGTTTCTAATCTCATCAGGAAGCTTAACATAGTCTCGCTTATTGTCCTTAGGAATTATAACTTTGCTTATGCCACTCCTGTAAGCTGCAAGTACTTTTTCCTTAATACCTCCCACAGGAAGAATGGCCCCCTTAAGAGTAACTTCTCCTGTCATTGCAAGATCCAAAGAAATCTTTTTCTCAGATAGTATGGAAGCTATTGCTGTTGCAATAGTGACTCCAGCCGAGGGCCCGTCTTTTGGCGTAGCACCCTCTGGAAAATGTAAATGAATTTCAGGAATCTCATTTATATCAAAGTTAAGCTTAGACGAATAAGTTTTCACCACAGAATAAGCAAGTTGAGCACTCTCTTTCATAACAGATCCAAGACTACCTGTTAAAATAACATCCCCTTTCTTTTCAAATTTAATAGCTTCAACAGGAAGTACAGCACCTCCATAGTTTGTCCAAGCAAGACCATAAACAAATCCAGGAGAATCAATCTTAATTAAATTCAAGTTGTACTCACGATCCACATAGACATGAAAATTATTCATATTAATTATCTTATAAATACCAGGAATATCAGGATCGTGCGTAAAAATTGAATTATTTTCATGTATTAAGGAACTAGGAAAATAAAAATTACCCTCAATTATATCTTCTCTAGAATAAGCATGAAGCAATTCCCTTACAACCATTCTAAACAAATTAGTCAAAGCCCTCTTAAGTTCTCTAACGCCAGACTCCATGGTGTATTTTTTGATTATGTGCAAAATAACATCATCTTCTATTTTTATATAGACCTTACTCAAAAAACTTTCCCTGATTATACTCGGCACTAAAAATTTTTTTGCAATTTCTAATTTTTCAATATAAGAATACCCTTCTATTTTAATGATTTCCATTCTATCAAGAAGAGGTTTAGAAATTCCATGAATGGAATTAGCTGTTGCAATAAATAACACATTAGAAAGATCATAAGGAATCTCTAAATAATGATCAACAAATTTGGAATTCTGTTCCGCATCCAATACTTCCAAAAGAGCGGCCTCTGGGTTCCCTCTATAAGAATTATCAATCTTATCTATCTCGTCAAGTAAAATTACAGGATTAGATTTGCCCGCCACTTTAATTGCGTTAATAAAAACCCCTGGGAGAGCCCCAACATAAGTTCTTCTATGTCCTCTAATCTCTGCTGCGTCCCTTATCCCCCCAAGAGAAATTTTTGCAAATTTCCTAGAAAGAGAGGTGGCAACAGATAGGGCAATGGAAGTCTTTCCGGTACCAGGAGGCCCTACAAGGCATAAAATAGGTGCTTGAATTCTAGAATTAATATGATAAACAGCTAAAAAATTAATTATTTTCTCTTTAGCTTCATTCATCCCATAGTGTCCATTTTTTAAAACAAATTCAATATCACCTAAAGAGTTATCCATAACAGTATCTTCATTCCAAGGCAGCTCAAGCAACAAATCAACATAACTTCTAACAATATTGACATCGGGAGAATTTGAGCTCATGGAGGACAGCCTAGATATTTCCTTCTCGATTCTTGGTTTAATATCTTCAGGAATTTTCTTAGAATTCAATTTATCAAGATATTCGGCCTCGTCTTTCCCCAATCTTTTCTGTATTTCTTTCATTTGTTCATTTAAAAAATACTCTATTTGCCCCTTATTAAGCCTATCGTTAACTTTAGACTTAATATCTTTCTTAAGACTTAAAAGATCAATCTCAATGTTTAAATTTACAATTAATTTCTCCATTCTAATTTGCACATCCAATTCTTGTAAAAGCTCCAACTTTACACCGTATTCCAACTTAGCATTATAGGCTAACACATCAACAAGTTTAGTAGGCTTATCAAAAAAATTGATACTATCATTGCCATCATCCAATTCTTTAGCAGAAAGACAAGACCTGTATGTTTCATAAGTTTCTCTTAAGAACTTAGAATAAATAAAAAATTTGCTACTAAATTCACTCTCATCAGGAATAAAATCAACCTTAGCCCTAAAATAAGTACTCTTCTTAATAAGACTTCTTATAATAACCCTATCTTGGCATTCGACTAAAACTTTTATTGAATCTTTAGCAACATTTACAACCTGAATGATCTTACTATAAGTACCAACAGAGCACACATTTTTTAAACTAATCTTTTCAGAAGTATTAGATTTAGGATTATTAACATAGACAAACAAAACCAGCCTACTCTCTAACATAGCCTGATAAATAGCACTAACAGCAACACTATCGTAAAAAGTGGTCCATAAAGTCACGCCTGGGAAAAAAACACTTTGTCCTAAAAAAACAACCGGAATATCCTCTTTTCTAGCACTAATTAGACTTAGAATTGATTTCATAAAGTTCTTTCGGCCAAACCTTATTGACCTGTTTCCCCGTCAGAATTAATGGTTCAATATTTTTACTCAAAACAGACTCTTTAGTAACAATAACTTTTTTTGCTGGCTTAATCGAAGGTACCTCAAACATCGTATGTTTAAGCAACTCTTCTAAAATAGAACGCAGACCTCTTGCACCCGTATTCTTACTCATTGCCTCCTCAGCAATAGCATCAATTGCATCCTTTTCAAATACAAGATCGACATTATCCATTTTAAACATATGATGATATTGCTTTAAAATAGAATTATCAGGTTCAATTAATATTTTAATCAAATCTTGTTTTCCTAGCCCCTCAAGATAAGAATGCACAGGAAGCCTACCCACAAACTCCGGAATGAGTCCAAATTTAACTAAATCTTCCATCTCTAAATATTTTAAAAAATTATCCCCTTCAATCTCTTTTTTATCAGCAGATGAAAATCCAATAGCGCTTTTGTTAATTCTTTTCTGAATAATCTTTTCAAGTCCTACAAAAGCCCCACCGCATATGAAAAGTATATCCTGCGTATTAATTTCAATAGTATCCTCATAAGGATGTTTCCTGCCTCCCCTTGGTGGTACATTAGCAACAGTACCCTCAATGATTTTCAGCAAAGCCTGCTGAACCCCTTCCCCAGACACATCCCTAGTGATTGAGACATTCTCACCCTTCTTGGCAATCTTATCTATCTCGTCTATATAAATAATACCTCTCTCCGCAAACCCTATATCTCCCTGTGCAGCATGAATAAGCTTAAGTAAAATATTCTCAACATCCTCACCCACATAACCAGCCTCAGTAAGCGTTGTAGCGTCCACAATAGTAAAAGGAACATTCATCTCATCAGCCAACTTCTTAGCAAGCAAAGTTTTTCCACTCCCAGTAGGCCCAACAATCAATATATTAGATTTTTCAAGCTCAATTCCACCCTCAATCGCACTACCTCTAAATATTCTCTTATAATGATTATAAACAGCCACAGACAAAACCTTCTTTGCATCTTCCTGTCCAATAACATATTTATCAAGATGATTTTTTAGTTGTTTAGGAGATGGAAGTTCTTCATATGACTTACTATTCACAAATCTACCAGCCTCTTCTTGAAAAAGATTGTAACACCCCCTAGAACATTCAAAGCAAATAGTAACAGATTTCGTTGTAATCATTTTCTCCTTTTCGGCCCTAACACGACCACAAAAAGAGCATTCCTCAATCTTTTGATTCTTATTTCTTGCCATATAACACGTTATCCAAAATTAATTCCTCTCCAAAATATTGTCAATAATTCCGTAAACAAGAGCATCACTCGGTGTCATAAAGTAATCTCTTTCAATATCAAGAGATAATTTCTTCCTAGAAACCCCCAGTCTACTAGACATAATATCTATTATCAATCCCTTAAGCCTTATGATTTCATTTGCCTGTATGCTAATATCACTAGCCTGTCCCCCTATTCCTCCCCAAGGCTGATGAATCATTATTCTTGAATATGACAGTGATTCCCTTTTTCCCTTAGTGCCCCCTGCAAGCAAAAACGCAGCCATTGAAGCTGCCTGCCCAATACAAATAGTTCTAACATCCGGCTTGATATACTGCATAGTATCGTAAATTGCAAGCCCCGCAGTTATACTGCCCCCCGGAGAATTTATATAAACATGTACATCCCTGTCAGAATTCTCAGATTCCAAAAAAAGAAGCTGTGCAATAACCGTATCTGCCTTAACATCGCTAATCTCACCGCTTAAAAAAATTATCCTATCCCTTAATAATCTTGAATATATATCAAAGACCCGTTCATAATTCCCCGTGTGCTCCACAACAGTAGGGACTAAATTATACATATACTCTCGTGTCATTACTCACCCATTTCACTATTTAAAAAATCTTTGAAAGAAATTTTTTTAGCTCTAATTTCTTTGACATTTTTTAAAATCTTACTCCTAACCTTTTGGCTCTTAACTTCATCCTTCAAAATCTGTATTAAATCTCTCTCTTCATAAAATTTTCGAATCTCTGCCAATTTCATCCTTGTATTTTCAGCCTGTCTAGCCAACTCCAAATCCAAATCAGCATCCGTAACTTCCTCGCTATCATCAGCTACAATCTTTTGCAAAATTAACCTAGACTTTAAATTCTTAAGCAATTTTTCCTTAAAAACATCATCCGAACTTTCTAATTCACTTAAAGAACTTCTAGCCTGATCAACACTGATCTTACTCTGCTCTGAAAATTTACTTAAAGCATTGTTAAGCTCAGCTTCAAGCATGGAAGGAGGAATTTCTATACTCAACTTCTCTGCAATCCCAAACAAAAATTTTGAAAGTTTAAGAGCCTCCTTCTTCTCCTCTACAAGTTTTAACATATCTACTCTTATGCGTTCCTTAAGTTCTTCTAGCGTATTAAGACTATCATTAACATCTTTTGCAAAATCATCATCAAGCTCAGGAACATCACGTCTTTTAACGTCTGCAACAGTAATCTTCAATTTTTTAACAGAACCCGCAAGCTCCCTAAACCTATATCCCTCATCATAACTTTTCTCTACGACCCTCTCCTCGCCCCTCTTCATTCCAATGATATCTTCATCAAACCCATAATAATTATTAGAATCCCCCACAGTGAAGACAAAATCTTGTCTTCTAGTCGATAATATCTCTCCCAAAGAATCATCAAGCTCAACAAAATCAACCTTAACAATACTACCCTTCTTAACGCTACCTTTATCCTCAACAACAATCGAGTTCTCTGCCTGTAATTGCTTAAGACCGTCTTCAACATCAGAATCAGAAATAATAACTTCAGGCACTTCTACAACAATATCAGCAATATCTGGTACTTCAAATTCAGGATAAGCCTCATACGCAACAGTAAACTCAAAATCCTTCTCAAAATCTACATCTAACTTCTCTTCCAATATTTTAGGAGTAGCATAAGCCAACGGTTTATAAACGACACTCTTGAAAAGATCTTCCAAAGACTCACGGATAACCTTCTCCACAGTCAAAGCCCTTAAATTATCAGAATATTTACTCTCAATAACACCAAAAGGCACTTTCCCCACCCTAAACCCCTGTACTCTGAGGCGAGAAGAATAATCCCTTAAAAACTCATCATATTTACCTTTAACAAAATCCCTAGAAACTCTAACAACAGCCTCTACCCTAGAGTCCGAAAGCAACCTCACGTCCTTACTTAATATCACACAATTCCTCTAAAAAAACAAACTATAGCAATAAACACTTAAGCGAAAGACGGGATTTGAACCCGCGACTTTCACCTTGGCAAGGTGACACTCTACCCCTGAGTTACTTTCGCATTTCTTGCAGAAGGTGGGAGTCGAACCCACACGCCAAAGGCACTAGATCCTAAGTCTAGCGTGTCTGCCAGTTTCACCACTCCTGCATTCCTAGGTAGTATACAAAACTTAAAAAGCTTTTTCAAGCACAAACACCCTACATTTCGCACCCAGCAGGACTCGAACCTGCAACCCTTGGATTCGAAGTCCAATGCTCTATCCAATTGAGCTATGAGTGCATCACAAACCCAAGGTGATTGACGGGGATTGAACCCGCGACAGCCGGAACCACAATCCGGTGCTCTACCAACTGAGCTACAACCACCAATTACATTTAAATTACACGCAACTTCATTTTATATACATTTAAAATGTAAGTCAACAAAACTACGTACCCATCCCCGAGTAAAATAAACAAAAAGCCTACATACTGTCTAAACTAGTCTTTAAAAAATTATAAACTCTAATAGTTGACTCAATATTGACTCTCTCTCTTGGCGTATGGGGAGCCTCAATCCAGGGACCAATAGTAACTGAATCTATTCCTCCAAATTTTGAAGATATTATTCCAGTCTCAAGGCCAGCATGAATCACAATAGTTCTTGGGTCCTCTAAATACATACCTTTGTACACACTCTTAAGATGATTTACAAGCTTACTATCCTTATTCGAATTCCATGCGGGATAATCATATACTATTTCAAATCTAGCTCCTGCAAGCCCACTAATTGCCCTTAAATGACTAAAAACATATTCTTTCTCGATGTCTAACAACGACCTTATTGTAAAGACAAACTGATATTCATCATTCAATTTCAACAAACTAGCAAAATTTAAAGAGGTTCTAATAAGCCTATTTCCATAATCTTCAACCTTCTGAACCCCGTGTAAGAAGGCCATACCCATATTTAAAATCTTATCTTGATCCACGTTTTCTAGAGCAATTCCTGAAAAACTAACCTTCTTTAGCTTAATCTTGAAATCACAATCAAGAGTATACATTCTCTTTACCTTAAGCTTGAATGATCCTAATTCCTTCTCTAGGGAAACATAATCTTCAGGATCGATTAATATGAAAGATTTTGCTTCCCTAGGAATTGCATTGCTTTTATCCCCCCCAGAGATATATTCAACATCAAAATCTATCCTTGATCTGAGTTCACTTAAAGCAAAAAACATCAATTTTAAAGAGTTTCCTAAATCAATATGAATATCTGCCCCAGAATGCCCCCCTTTAAGCCCAGTGAACAGAATCTCAACTCCCACATTTTTTTTACTCACTCTATATTTTGGTTTAAAATTAATATTAACAAGGCGAGAACCAGCACATCCGACGAGGAAATAACCCTCTTCCTCTCCATCAAGATTAATTAACATCTTCCCACTACATAAACTGGGATCAAGCCCAATGGCTCCTATTAGCCCTATCTCCTCATCAACAGTAAATAGAAGTTCTAATTCAGGATGTCTGAAGCTATTAGCCTCACTCATAATAGCAAGCATCATAGCAACTCCAATCCCATCATCAGCACCAAGAGTAGTACCCGATGCTACCAAATATCCATCATTTTCAATTATATGAATAGGATCTTTCTTAAAATCATGAACAACATCCTCATTTTTCTCACAAACCATGTCCGTGTGGGCTTGAAGAATAATAGGCTCTGAATTTACAATACCATTAGACTTAACCTTGACCACAATATTACCTATGCTGTCTTTCTTGAGAGGATACCCAAATTTTTTAGCCTCATTTTTAATATAATTGTTAATCCCTTCTACATTCTTTGAACACCTAGGTATTTGAGATATTCTTCTGAAATAATCAATTACAATATGTTCCATATTTACTCCTTGATTAAAAAAGTTAATAGAAATTCCATACTAGATACATTTGCTTGGTAAAACTACTTCATAATACTAAAATGCAATCTAGAATGCAAAATCTAAACTTATGAGAAACGATCTTGATTACTAAAATCATTCATACTTAGACTTAAAAACTTTTCTGGAACCTCTGAAACAGATTTTGAAGGAATTTGTTCAGGTATTTGTTTATCTTGTTTCCTTTTAATGGCCATCGTACGCTTAAGAGATTCCCTAGATTCAGTAAATGCAACATAAAAGCATGTCTTCCTTCTTCTAATTTATCCTCATCCACAGCAAAAACCACATCGTCAAATTCAAGTCACTTAGCCGCATGCACAGTCATCAAACTAACATTAATGTTTTTATCTTTAAATCAGAACATATTTTTATCTGTTTGAATGTTTCTCGCTAAACTCCGCATTATCTTTTTCGGTAAAACTAAAACCAGATGATAATATCTAATACGTCCTAAATTTACGCTTTAGGATGCAACTCCAATTCTTCATTTAATATCTCTTTGGGACTCAAGATGAGATCGTCAAAATCAAAGAAATCGTAAAGATAAGATCCAAAACTTCTTTCTAAGCAATGTCACTCACGAAAAGATAAGTCATTCTATAAGCAACAACTCCTGCCTTTTCAACTCCAACACCGATAATTGTCAAAGGGGACGCATCAATAGTGGTAACAGCTTTGTACTAAACTAATAAGCTTACCTGACCTGATCATTAAGCAAAATTAAAAAACCTTGACATCATCTGGATATTCCACCACAACTCTAAAGTTTTCAGGATAAGCAAAAATCTTCCTAGATTTAGACTGATCAAAATCTTTACTCAAAATCGGAATGCCGTACTTAGCCAAAACATTAACTGCAAACTCTGAATTCTCAGACCCCACCTTTATAGCTCCCCCTGCCATGAAATTAGCCCCACCAAAAAGCTTCGCCTTAAGATTATTTTTAGAGGAACCACTATCCAACATGGCATCAATTAGCATAGGAATAGCGTAAACTCCATATCTACCTTTCTGTGAAGAAGACACCTCCGAATCCGACTTAACCAAAACATAGTGATTTGCTCCAATAACATTACGAACCCCATCATGAAGGACAACAGAAACACAAGACCCAAGTATTGTAGAAATAACCCTATTACTTGATACAAAAGCTTCTCCCGGAACTATTATCGTAACATCTCTTTTTAACTTAAAATTAAAATGACTTAACATAGACTCTATTACTCTCTTTCGAAAAAACTCACAACAAACTTATAAAAACTATTTAAAAATCCCAATCTCCTAACACACCGACTGAACAAACTTAACTCACCCAGTTTATCGTTATCCAAAAAAAACTCAGCTTTTCCAACCACATCATCCCCACCAAGTGGAGCAACCAAATCCCTCACACGGGAGTAAACCTTCACTCTACCAACTTCATCTTTTGAAAAAACATACCTAAAAGGCACCCTAGACGAGATATCGACTGTACTCGTGTCCCCATTATAGACCCTTTCTTCTGATTTTACAATGAAAGAAAATTTATGATAATTATTAAACCCATATTCAAATAACTTCTCAGCAATCAAAGCACGTCTTTTTTCTCCCACATTGCCAATCCCCTTATTAACACCTAAAATAACGGATATTAATCTCATTCCTCCCCTTTTGGCTGTAGCAACCATATTTAAACCAGATTTCCCAATATAACCTGTCTTAAGCCCATCAGCACAGGGATAACTGTGTATTAAAAGGTTTTTATTGTGTTGCTTCAAATTTAACACCTTTGAAGAATACGTATTTCCCAAATTTTCAGGTTTTGGATAAATAAAACTTCCAAGAGAATGTATACTAAGCATAAATTCGAATTTTTCTATATAGGATCTTGCAAACAATGCCATTTCTATTGCTGTAATTTCATTACTATCGCTATATCCTGATGCATCAACAAAATGCATATTCAAAAGTCCCAAGTTTAGGACATTAATATTCATTAAATTAATAAAATTGTCTAAATCTCCTCCCGTCATAAATTCAGCAACAGCTACAGCAGCATCATTTCCAGATGCAACCGCAAGCCCTTTAAGTAATTCTTCAAAATTCACCCTCTGTCCTTCTTCTAAAAACATTAGAGAAGAATTTAGCGGAGCATTGTAATATGACGCGGCTCCACTAATAGGAACAATGCTCTTAAAATCTATATTCCTTTTCCTTGCCTCAATTAAAGCAGTATAAATTGTGACGAGTTTAGTAAGAGATGCCGGTGGAAGAATTAAATTAGATCCCCTTGCATAAAGAACGCGCTTAGTATCATACTCAAGAAGAACAACCGACTTTGCGTCCTTTGCCACTCTTTCAACCTCAACCAAATCAACTGAAAAAAGCTCACCAGATAAAATTAAAATCTGTAACATAGTCGAGACAATTTTCATGCAGTAACATTATATATTATTGCGTGAAAATTTATTATAAACTTAAGGATAATTTATAAAGGAGTAAATACATTATGAATTCTTACGATTTCATGAAAGCCTTAGTACCAATCATACTGATAGTCGTTGGGCTTGGGATATTAAAAAAACCAGCTTACTGTGTGTTACTAATATGCTTAGCAGTGACTACTGTAATGGTTATATTTGATAAAAATTTAGGGGTAGCTAATACAAGTCTTGCAATACTTGAAGGAGCAATAATGGGAATATGGCCAATAGTTATCGTAATTATTGCTGCTATTTTTACTTATAAAATGTCTGAAAGCCAAAATGACATGAAAATCATAAAGTCTATGTTATCAAATGTATCCTCTGATAAGCGAATCATTGTTTTACTTGTAGCGTGGGGGTTTGGGAATTTTTTAGAGGGGGTTGCGGGGTATGGTACTGCTGTTGCAATTCCAGTCTCAATATTAATGGCAATAGGGTTTGAGCCGATCTTTGCCTGTCTTATATGTCTTATCATGAATACATCTTCAACTGCATATGGTTCTGTAGGTATCCCTATCATATCTCTAGCCCAATCAACAGGACTAGATGTTAAAGTAGTATCGTCTGATATTGCCTTGCAATTAATGCTTCCAACTATGGTCATACCGTTCATATTAGTAATGCTAGCGGGCGGGGGTGTTGCTGGTCTTAGGGGAGTATTTACACTCACGCTCCTTTCAGGGATATCAATGGCAGTATCTCAAATTTATGTATCAAGAGCATTGGGACCAGAACTTCCTGCAGTACTTGGAAGCATGCTCTCAATGATTATAACGATAATTTATGTAAAATTTTTCGAAAAAAAAGACTCAGCTCATGCCGCTGAAAAAGTATCGGTAAAACAAGGTTTTCTTGCTTGTCTCCCTTATATTCTAATAGTTTCATTCATAGTAATTGTTTCTCCACTTTTCCACAGTATAAATAAATACCTGTCAAGCTTTAAGACCATTCTTGAAATTTATCCCGGGACGGCTCCCTCACACTTTAAATGGATAACCTCACCAGGATTATTAATTTTTTTTGCAACAATATTGTCCTACTCAATAAGAGGTGTTCCTTTGGTTGAACAGTTGAAAGTATTTATAATCACTGTAAAAAAAATGGCCTTATCTTCATTTGTAATTGTTTGTATAGTATCAATATCAAGGCTCATGACACATAGTGGAATGATAAAAGACATCGCAGATGGCATCTCCATTTTAACAGGAACACTTTACCCATTATTCAGCCCATTAATAGGCGCTCTTGGTACTTTCTTAACAGGCAGTGATACTGTGTCAAACATTTTGTTCGGGCCCTTACAAATACAAATTGCAGAAAACATCTCTGCCAATCCTTATTGGCTCGCAGCTGCAAACACAACAGGAGCAACAGGAGGGAAAATGATTTCGCCCCAAAATATCACAATAGCAACTACAACTGCAGGTCTTATCGGGCAAGAAGGAAGGCTATTATCAAAAACTATCGTGTATGCTCTTTGCTACACTATTATATCAGGGATATTAGTTTATCTTGCTATAAGGTAAATTTTAAATTAAATATTTAAATAAATAAGGGTAGCAAAATATTAATAAGTCAAAACATTTTCAAATAAGACTGAAAAAATATTAATTTTCAGTCTTATTTGAAAATAAGCAGTTCAAACTAAAAAATACTTGAATTTTGGTTTAAATGTTAATATCATGAGTCGGGGGTGCTTGAATTTTTATCCAAGGAGTAATGCCTCAAGATGAAGTATTATTTAAAACTTATAATAAACCTAAGTCTTACAACAAAGGAGATACAAATGAATAAAAAACTGATGTTATACGTTTTTGGTCTGTGGCTGATCGCTTTTACGTCGGGTTTTGCACAAGACACGACGCAAGTCACAACGCAAGACAAAAAGGAAGAGAAGGATTCGTTTAGCCTAGATCTATGGAAACCTAAATTCGAATTTGAAAACACCAGTGAGTTTAGGCTAGACATGGATGAACAAGTTCCTGGCTTGGAAAACAAAAGTAAAATAGGAATTAAGTTTTTGCCATTTAAAAAACATGCAGAAGTGGGGAAAGACGATCCCTTTTCGGCTTACGTTAAAATAGAGGATTTAGCTTTAAAGGTTGAAGGACAAAAGGACGCCTCTTTTAAGCTTGATGTAGGCGATATCGTAGCAAAAATAAATGTATATGATTTTTACGTTAAGATGAACTCAATGACTGACTTTGATTTTAATCAAGAATCATTGTTTAGCTATGCTCCAATGACTAGCATCAAGAGTGACTACTATGGGTTCCCTAGCGATGACAGGGCCTTGCGAAAGACAATTCTTGCAAGAGGTACAGCCAAAAAGATAGGAACACTGCAGTTTGGATACAGTATCCCTCAATTGGAACTTATACTAGCAATTGGAGCTACGGGAACGGGTAATAGAAACCATGGAAAACTAAACGACAAAAACAAGCCTTATAATAACATTTACACTGGTATGCTTTACGGGACTCAAGTAAAATGGAAACCAATAAAAAATGAGCTAGAAAAAGACAGTACAACTGTAGTAGCAGAAACACCACTTGAATTAAATTTTGGAGTATCAGGTGCATTTGGAAATAAAAAGTTCAACCGATCGTCTATAACGTACGGATTGAAGGATAAAGCTACGATTGGATCTGATCTAGTCGTTCCAACCCTGTCAAACACATCTATTATAGCTTCTCTTGGTTTTCAATATAAGCTTGGGATTGCAAAGATAAACAATAAGAATACCTATTTAATTTTCCAAACAGGATCTGATTTGGGAATAGATCTATTTGCTAGCGATTTTTCTACATTTGGACACATTTCGAAGAAAGCAAATACGCCAGATGATAAGGATGGGGTGTTCAATCCAGCAGAAAATAAACTTGGCTTTAATCAAGACAAAAAAACCAATTTTGCATTCTCTGTAGGAGCCAACATAGGTTTTGCCTGGAATAAGGATGAAGGCGAGAAAGAGTCATTTTCTATTAAAGGAAAAGATTCTTATAGCAAAAGAGTATTTGGAGAACAAGATAAAAAATCTGGAATCGGTGTTGGAGTTAATTATGGACAAAATCTATATAACCCAGCTTCTGGAAAGAAACTAGTAAAGGATATTGCAAAGAAATCATTTAAGACTTTAAATGTTGAAATATCAACTTACGAAGATAACAAAAAGGGGATTATTCCTGGACTTGGTTGGATAATTTCGGGTGGAATTTATGACTTATTAAAAGAAAAGCCTAATGTAGATGACATCATTGCTCTTCTAAACCAGACTACTCCCGTATCGGATGAGCCTTCTGTATCATTTGTAAGCGCAGCTAAGCTCGGAGCTGCTTTGTATGTTGATTACGCAATACCTTTAGCATCTATATCACCAAAGTCATACGTAACTCCATATGTAGGTACTCACATTTTGGGGTCATTTAAAGGTTCAGACAAAAAATTATACTTAAAAGCCGGGCTTGACCTAGAAAAGCTAATAAAATTTACAACAATTACACTTGGATGGGATTCCAACGATATTCTTGCAAAAAAGGACAGAGCGGGAAGCGTATTCCTATCATTTAAAGTAGCTTTTGACGAATAGTTAAATAAAAATAAATCCTTCTGAGTAACCAAATCTTATGTCAGAAGGATTACTTAAAGATGTTCTTATTTTAACTTTCTTTCTTTGCATATCTTTTCATAAGCATCTCGAATCTTAATGAATTTCTCACTGGCCTCCTTTTGCCTAATGGGATCATTTGTAAATCTATCCGGATGAAATTGAATGACCAATTTTTTATATGCTCTCTTTATATCATCATCGCTAGAGTTGTATTTCAACCCCATTACATCGTAGGGATTAATGATCTCTATGTTAACATTTTTATAAGTATTATAACTTTCAAAATCAAGTTCAAGAAAAGAAATAACATAAAGAATGAATTTATCCCCCTCTGAGTTTTTATATCTGGCCAAATTATTAATCTCTTTAAGCGCTGAAACAAGCCAAACAAAAAGATCTCTGTGTTGAAAATATCCAAGCTTTAATGTGTACAATATCTTGTCTGCATTTCTGTTCTTAGTGATTGAAAAATGAAATATATTGTAGAGCTCTGTTTTATGTCTTTCGGATAAATTTAAAGAATTAATAATAAAGTTAATATAATTTAATTGCTCCCCAGAAATTGATCCTAAAATAGAAATCAACTTGGCCATAAGCAAAAAAGATAGCTTGTAAAATTCGAACTCTCTCGCCCTGGAATAAGAATAATCCCTTGTTGTATATATCCTAAATCCGCCTAAAAGACTGGAAATTATTAAAAAAATAATAAACATAAAAAATATACTCAAAACAAAGGGATTGAAAATAAAAATAAACAATATCAACAAAAAGAAAATTCGAAGCAAATTAGATATCAAAACAAATGACCTGTAAATTAAATCAAGGCATACTAAAACTGCTAATAAATTCTATAACTTCTTTCTTTATACTTACAAGCTCACTTTCTGATTTAGTCCTTAAAGCTCTATTAATAAAACTTGCAACCCTTAAAGAATCATCTTTACCTAGTCCCCTTGAAGTAACAGCCGCTGCTCCTATTCTAATACCAGAGGCTACAGAAGGACTTTTTGAATCAAAAGGAATAGCGTTTTTATTAAGCGTAATGTTTACGCCTTCAAGTATTTTCTCAGCTTCAGCTCCTGTCATATCCAAAACACCAAGATCAACTAAAAATAAATGATTGTCTGTCCCACCACTAACAATTCTGAAACCCTCTGCACTAAAATAGTCAGCCATCGCTTTAGTATTCTCTATGACTTTAGAAATATAATCTTTAAATTCTTTCCTTAAAGCTTCTCCAAAAGCCACTGCCTTGCCTGCTATAACATGCATTAAAGGCCCACCCTGAGTTCCTGGAAAAACACAAGAATTAATCGCACTTTCCAAAACTCTCTCCCTCTTATTAAAATTAACCATTCTCCCAGATTCCTTGCCTGAAAGAATCAAACCTCCTCTAGGGCCCCTTAACGTCTTATGGGTAGTACTGGTGGTAACATGTGCAACATCAATAGGCGAGTTATGCAAGCCCGCGGCAACAAGACCTGCTGTATGAGCAATGTCACATAAAAGATAAGCAGAAACCTCATCGGCTATTTGGCGGAACTTTTTAAAATCAATCTCCCTTGAGTAAGAGGAAGCACCTGCTATTATTAAATTAGGTCTACACTCCTTAGCTATCTTTCTAACCTCATCATAATCAATAGTCTCAGTATCCTTTGACACTCCATAAGAATACGCATTAAAAAATATTCCAGAAAAACTAACTTTGCTTCCATGCGTTAAATGCCCTCCATGGGACAATTCCATTCCAAGGATTCTATCTCCAGGATTAATTAGTGCCATTATTGCAGCCATGTTAGCTTGCGATCCACTATGAGGTTGTACATTGGCATAATTTGCACTAAAAAGTTCTCTTGCTCTAGCTATGGCTAAGCTTTCAATCTCATCAACAATGAAACAACCCCCATAGTATCTCTTTAAAGGATACCCCTCCGCATATTTATTGGTTAAAATACTCCCAACAGCTTCCCTTACATCTGAAGATACAAAATTTTCTGAAGCAATAAGCCCAATATTTTCTTTCTCTCGCTTATACTCTTTATCAATTAAATCAAATAGATCATTATCTCTCATTAATATTTTCCTCCAAAGTCAAGCTATAATTCAGAGAATAACCGCTATTTGTTAAGCTTTTGTATTTTAACAACCCTAAATCTATATATTCATTAAAAGGCAAGTAATCATCAAAACTCTCCTTATACCCATAATGAATATAATTCTCTGACATATTCACGAAATATTTAGAACTATTCTTAAATGCCACCGCCTTTATTATATCAAAATAGATAAACCCAACGGAGTCTAGAAAAAACTCACACCAAGTATGGTTCTTAAGAATAGAAGACTCAGAATCAAAATAAAACCCAACCGCTGTTCTTAAAGGTATGCCTTCCCGTAAAAACAATAAATTAGTAAGTGTAATTAGATTTTCTTCAGAGATTTCTTTTCTCTTAATAGATTCCTCCAAGCTCATACTATTATTACCTGTAATCTTAAAATACAATACTAAAGCATCGATAATAGATTTAGCCAACTTATAAGCTGACTCACCATCTGTCTCGCGCATTCTTGCAGTAATTGGACTTAAATCAAGTAAATCATACAACAAATAATCGTTCCTTTTATTTAAAACATATGTCTTAAATTCATTCGTATCACTATTTTTATTTACCTTAATGTCATATAAAAATTGTCCATCACCCACTACTTCCAAACTTAACCCATAAGCTTCAACTTCGAACTTCAAATAATGTTTATTAACTCTTAAACTTTCAAAAAACAAATTATTCAAATCCAGACCAGTACCACCATTATTTAAAAACTTAATCTTTTGCCTCTCATTTTCAATGGGACCTAAATAAAAAACATTAAAATTAATATCATCCCGTTTAAGCTTAGAATCTTTATCGGAACCTTGCTCAAAAAAAATCTCTTGAGATATCCTAAAGTTATTAAACTCGCCTAAAGTCCACTTAAAAAAATTTGACTTAAAATTAAAGGAAATTTTATTGCTCCTAACTCCGTCAACCAATAAGAAGATCTCTCCTTTATGATTTAATGTCTTTGGAGGAATAAATTCAATTTCATCTCCAGATATCTTCAATATATCTTGAGGAAGAACTTTATAAAGATGCTGCTGCGTTTGCACAAATACCTCAACAACAGAAAAATCCGATGCTAAATTCCTGCCCCTTAATGTAACAGGAATATTAGTCATTAAGATTAATCTCTCGGCATCAAAAAGCAATGGCTTATTCTCACTTTCAAGCTTAACTGGAACCTGCCTACTAATCACAAGAAAAAGTTCATTGCTAAACCCTTGCTCACTTCTTACGAAAAGAAGTCCCGAATTTATTTCATCTGTAATCCTGAAAACTATTTCTTCGTCTCTCCAACTGACGATACTACTCTTCATCAAATAGTGATCATTAATATTGATGTCCCCTATTTTATTCCCCAAATTATACCCTCTAATTACAATTACATTCTCATGCGAAGCAGGTATCGGCGATATCTCATAAATCACAGGTTTTAAATAAAATAAGAAACCGGAAAGAATAAACAAACCCAAAAAAATGATAAAAATCAAGACTAAAACAAAATACTTACTACTAAAAGATTTTGCCAATACCCTAACCTCTTCTAACCCTAGTCCCCTCTTGAGTATCGATTAAAACAAACCCTTTAGAAGCAAAATACTTCCTAATCTCATCAGCACGATTAAAATCTCTTCTTAACTTTGCAATTCGTCTCTCTTCCAATAAAACGTTCATCCAATCATCAATATACACATCATCCCTCTTAATAGCCTGCAAAACCTCATCTTTTAAACTTAAAGATAAAATTTCATCAAACTTAAATGCAAGCCTAAGCTTTAAAAGCGAATCTAATTCAGGGTCCTTAATGACATCCCAAAGTAAAGCCAAAACTTGAGGAATACTTAAATCAAAAGCTATTTTTTCTAAAAAATTACAATAATACTCACTCTCCTGAAAGGAAATAATATTCTTATCCGTATTATCAAGCAAAGATATATCAGATTGATTTAGCGAAAAGTAAATAGATGCTAACCTATTAATCATATTTTCTCTAGTGATCCTACATGCTCGTAGATTATTTAATGTAAATTTAAGTTGTGTTCTGTAATGTGCCGTTAAACAAAGATATCTAAAATCTAGAGGAGAAAATCCATCATTTTCCAAATCTTTAATGGTAATAAAATTACCCCCTGATTTTGACATCTTTTCGTCTCCCATAATCAAAAATTCACCATGAACAAATATGTCACACCATGCTTTCTTCAAGTAACATTCCACTATAGCTATCTCATTTATGTGATGAACTCCAATATGATCAACGCCCCCTAAATGAATATCAAGAGTATCCTTAAAACAATCCAAATTCATAGCGGCACATTCCAAATGCCAACTTGGATAACCAAATCCCCAAGGCGAATCCCATTTCATTTCCTGGTCTCTAAATTTCGAATTTGTAAACCACAAAACGAAATCTGTTTTATTCCTCTTTGATATATCTGCTTCAACTCTGGAAACAGAATTATTAGTATCAAATAGACCAATTCCAGCCATCTGTCCATAATTTTTAAAACGAGAAGTATCAAAATAAACATTGCCATTAACAAAATAAGTAAAATTACTTTCCTCAAGAACTTTGACAACTTCTATCATGTTAGCTATATATTCACTTGCAATAAGGACATTATCAGGACGCAATATATTCAATTTCTCACAATCACCAAAAAAAGCTTTCGTAAAAACCCTACTAATCTCGTAAACTGTAAGTCCTCTCTCTCGTGCAGCCTTAACTATCTTGTCTTCACCCTCGTCAAATTCACCCGTTAAGTGTCCAATATCAGTAATATTCATTGCATAATTGACACTATAGCCTAAAAGCTTTAAAGACTTAACCAGCAAGTCCTCAAAAATATAAGTTCTAAGATTACCGATGTGTGCATAATTATAAACAGTAGGGCCACAAGCATAGACTTTAGTCTCTTCAATCTTTTTTACTTCAGATAAACCCCTTGTCTTTGTGTTATATAACTTAAGAATCATATACTCTGTGAAAAGCCAACTCTTGTAGAAAACAAGACAAAAATTCCCGTTTAAAAATCCCAAACTAGCTTACCATACAAGTCTATTATAAAACCCATAATTTAACAAACTTATTAACAATGCAATTGATGAAATTTTTACAATCCACTTAACAAGATGATTTCTAAAATTTCAGTTCAGATTTGTAAAAAGTACTTATTTAATATAGAATTAGGAGATGCGTGAGAACATCAATAGTTTTCTCAGTAAGATCAAATCTACTCCCATTGCGGTAAATCTTGCAAACTACACTACCTACAAGATAGGAGGCATTTCTAGGTTGTTTTTGATTCCCAAAACAAGCAAGGAAGCGGAGTTCATATTTAAAACAGCACTGGAAGAGAGAATTAAAATATTTGTTTTGGGAGGGGGTTCAAATTTATTAATAAACGACGAGGAAGATCTTAATTTTCCCATAATATACACCGGTTATCTGAATAAAATTACACTTCAGGAAAATAAGATCACTGCTGAATGCGGTACTAACTTTGAAGATTTATGCAATTTTGCCCTGGAAAACGAGTTAAGCGGCTTAGAGTTTATATACGGAATCCCCGGTACACTTGGAGGTGCCCTTTGGATGAACGCCAGGTGTTTTGGTAGTGAAATCTCTGAAATACTAGATTTGGTTGTTTTTGTAGACGAGAACGGACAGACTATCTGCAAAAAATTTGAAAGAAATGATTTTTCATACAAGACCTCGCCATTTCAAAAAAAAAATATTTTCATATTGGAAGCAACCCTGAACCTATCAAAGGGAAATAGGATGCACATTTTAAATATTATGAAACGAAATAAACAAAATAGGATAGATAGAGGACATTATCTATTCCCGAGTAGTGGAAGTACATTTAAAAACAATAAAAAATTCCTAAAACCTACTGGAAAAATAATCGAAGAATGCAATCTCAAAGGGCTCAAAATTGGAGATGCACTTGTATCCCCCAACCATGGAAACTTTATTATAAATAAAAACAACGCGCGTTCCAGAGACATCAAAACCCTGATTGAGAGAGTAAAAGATGAAGTAAAGATAAAAACAGGTTTTTCACTAGAAGAAGAAGTTCTCTACATTGGGTTTAAAGATGAAACTTAAAATCAAACATCTTTGAGCTCATTATTGATATCTTCAATAACATCCTTTATTCTAGAAATCTTTTCTCTAGATTTATTAACTAAGGCAATGTGCTCGCGCAAGGGTTCCAATGCTTCCAAACTCATCTTAGAAACCTCAAATTCACCCAAATCATTATTAAGATTATTAAACTTTCCGCTAATGAAAAAGTAACTATTAAATATCTCCTTATAAATATTCTTAGCATCTTTAATCTTAATGTCGTTAGACAAATACTGATCCTTAAAAGATCCAATTTCTTTTATATGCCTAGCAAGAGTAGCATTTATCCTTTCGTGTTGAACAGAATTATTATTAACATTATCTTGAATATCCATAAAATTTTTATAAACAGTATCTATTCCCGTGCTTATGAGCGAAATAATACTATTGACTATCTTAAGTTCATCCTTAATGGTTGTTGAATACTTGCCAGAGTTTATGGCAAGTTTTCTAATCTCTTCCGCAACCACGGCAAAACTCTTACCAGCGTCACCAGCCTTCGCAGCCTCGATAGCAGCATTCATTGCAAGCATATTTGTCTGACTTGATATTGAAACTAAAAGTTTATTTGCACTCTGAAGATTATTTGTTTGAGACAAAAGCTCAGAAAAATTCACATTAACATTTTCAAAAACAGAATTTAATTCAAAAACTTTACTTTTTATACTTTCAATGTTTACAGAATTTGATTCTACCACCTTATTAAAAATCTCCAAATTTTTATCTATTCCGTAAAAAGCAGCAGCATTTTCCTCAAATTTGGTAGCAATATCTGATATATTCTTGTTATGCTCACTAATTGGCTCAGATATTGACTCAAAGTCCTTTAAAACATTGACAATCGCTCTTTCAAACTTAGAAAAAGTATCTCCTATTCCCTCATAAGTGAAAAGACTGCTATTAATCCTCTCTATCCCTTCCTCAGATATACTTATCCCGTCTAAGTGGCTACCCAACTCACTTGCATAGCCCCTAACTCTACTTATGGCATTAGTAGTCTTTACGAAAAGGCCATCAAACTCAGAACTAATGTAAGAGAAAATCAAAGATCTGTACCGAACATCCGCAAGAGAATCAACACCCAAAACATCCTCTTTTGCCTTCTTGTGATTAAGCATTATTCCAAAATCTTCCATAACAGGAAAAATCAATTTATTACAAAGATAAAATATAACGAAGAAGGAGACAAGCAAAAACCCCAGAAAAAATACTGCACCTGACTGAAACCCAAGAGGAACAGAGTCCATATTCAAAACAATTCCCTGAACCACATTTCCATCAATCTGAGAAGAATTTAATAAATAGGAAGAATTCCTATGCTTGAAAACATATCTTGAAATATTAGCATCTGTCTTAATATGATTAAGAGCTCGCCTCAACACACTATTTTCATAAGCTTCCGCAAAATTTCCAATACTTACATCGTTAAGGCTTAAAAACAAAGGACTAAAGTCTCTGTCAACAATAAAAAATTCATAATTCTTATTGCTAGACTTAAGATAAGAGTTGAATTGATTCGCTATATCGTTCAGTAAATCGTCAAAACAAACCATAAAGCAAAGCACGCCCATTAATACAGAGTCACTGCCAACAGCCGGAATACTTACAACGGAATAAAATTTATTCTTAATTCTCTTATAACTTGAATAATAAGCAACATTATTCCTAGCAGGAACAAAATAGATCGGGTCTTCCATCATATTTTTTATACCCAAAAACGAAAAACTTCTATCCGAGAGTAAAACATTCTGCCCAATAGGAATATAGAAAATTCCCTCTAAGGAATTTTCCGCAAAGGATATACCCTGCAAACCCTTACTCACCGCATCAAATTCCCTCGAATTTAAAAACAAAGCGCTACTCGTATTTAAATCATGCATAGACTTCAAGTCTACACCCGAAACAAATCTGTTAGAAGCAGTATTTAAAACACTTAAGAAGTCATTATTCTTAACAAAATCACTAAGTACGTCCCTGGCATACCCGTACCTACTCTTGAACCTAGAAGATACATTACTTGAAAATAGCTCAAAATCAGACCGTACACGCTCTACATACTGATTTTTGTAATTTAAATAGGCCTGCCCCAAAAACAGCGAACTAAAGCAGACAAAAACAAAAAGCACGAAATAAAGAAAAAACCTCATATTTTTTAATTTAACATTTACTAGATCACCATCCATAAGTTCTCCAAAAATAAACCCATAAACCTACACAAACAAAGCTTACCACCGTGTTAAACATTGCAAAAACATCTAAGCAAGAATAATTATTTTATTATTCAGATATATGTATATAATTATATAGTAAAACGTATATAATACTAGTTGGTTATGGGCATTTTGTAAAAAGTTTTGTGAGGATTTAGGTGAAGAAACAAGGTTCCAGTTTCACTCTTTTTTATAAATTTAACTTTGCTATTTTGCTGTACACAATAGTTATCGCAACGACTACTTTTTTGCTATTAAACTATGGGTACAGGAAAGTGATAACTAAAGAGCTTAAGAATTTTACGAAATTTGTCAATCACATTATGACTGGAAGTTTCGTTAGTGACACTAAAGATGTGTTACGGACAATTGACGAATTTGTCATAAACTACAACAATGAGTCTAGTGTGCGAAAGAACCAGCAACTTAAAAACATAGTATCTGTTAGTAATTCTCATTTATTCCCTTCATACATAAAAGTGATAGAGTATGTAAATCAAGATGGAAAAATCTTATACTCAAGCGGTGAGAGCAGGATAGGTTCTCAGTTAAATCTTAAAGGGTTAAAAGCAGAGGATTTTAAAAACAAAACTCAAATAGTCGCATTACACAAGAATCTAATAGAGATGAACAACAAACACTACATACCCATGGTTTACAAGGTCGCCACAAAAGATGAAAGGACTGCTTTTGGTGCTGAATACGTCGTCTTATATCTGGACATACTGGAGCAAATAGGACAATTGAGAAGAAACATATTTATGTTATTGGAGAGATCTTTGCTGGAGACGGGAAATCAATACAAGAGCCACCACTACTTCAAGATATATGCTATTAATAACCGCGGTGAGGTTTTTGGAGAACAGAACGAAGACACATTCGAACACATCAAATTATCCATAAGCGACTTGTTTCAAGGCAGTCCCGAAATAGCGGATCAACTACTCGATTCAATATCTAGAAGACAAAATAATATTATTACCAACCACAATAACAACATAATCTCTTCAGTAAGACTTGCAACTTCGTCTTGGTATCTGGCCATCCAGATGAATTATGACAATATATTTTCAAATGAATTACACAACATTAAATTGATGTCAATATCAATAATAGCTGCGCTTTTAATAGTGTTTATTTCAATAATGATAAGCATCATTAGGAAATTAATAGTGACAAAAATAGAACATTTAAACGAAGTTATTCCGAAAGTTAAATGCGGAGATTTGACGGTTAAGATTGAATCAAAGGGGAAGGACTCAATAAGTTCTACAATAAATCATTTTGGGTATTTCGTTGAAAACTTAAAAAATGTAATAAACTCGCTACAAGACAGAGTAAAATTGCTGAAAGACAATGGAGATTTACTATTCGATGAGATAAATAAGGCCTATGACACTATAACAAATTCAAATAAGTATATAGAAAAAACACAGGGAGAGGTAGAGAAGCAAGTTGAGTTTATTTCAACCACGACAAACACAATAGAGAGCTTGTCCAAAAACATTGCATCACTTGACAACTCAATTGAAACTCAAGCTGCTAGCGTTGAAGAATCGTCATCTGCTATTGAGGAGATGATAGGGAGTATACAATCCGTCACAGAAATAACACAAAAGGCTGCAAAGAGTACAGAGGAGCTTAAGATATTTTCAGATGATGGAAGGAAGAAACAAGAGGAAGTCATTACTCAGATTAAGGATATTTATAAGAACTCAACAAGACTACAGGAAGCTAATGCTTTAATATCTTCCATTGCCAGTCAAACAAACCTACTCTCAATGAATGCAGCTATTGAAGCATCTCATGCCGGTGAGGCTGGAAAGGGGTTTGCAATTGTTGCAGAAGAGATTAAGGATCTTGCAGAACAGGTTACTTCACAGTCAGAATCCGTTGCAGCCTCAATAAATGAAATAATGGATTCTATCAACAAAACAGTAAAAACATCTGAGCTCACAAACAAAGCTTTCAACCAGATATTCGATTCAATAAATCTCGTGGTTCAGGTTATAGAAGAAATAAACCATACCATGCAAGAACAATCAATTGGTAGTCAAGAAATTTTGAAGGCTTTAAATACGATGAGAGAAATAACATACGAGGTGAAAATTGGTTCAAATGAAATGTTTAGGGGAAATAAAGAGATTATCAATACCGTTTCTGTTCTAGAAGGGATCAACATGACTGTCTCAAATTCAATGAAAAGCCTTAAAGAAGAAATCAAAAAACTAATAGGAGCGATTGAAAGCATTAAAACTTTTGGTACGGTAAACTCAAGCCATATTGTAGATATTAATACGGATACAAATCAGTTTAAAACAAAATAAAATAGTTAAAGGTACTCATGCAAAAGAAAACGTTTTATGTTACAGAGAAGTATTTAAGAACCCATTTAATGCTTTTCCCTGTTTTTGCCTATACAAAAACTTTTCTAGAAGGAACCATAATATCAGTTTGGATATCCCTCTGCATCTTATTGCCTGCCATAATCATTAACCAAATAGAACTGAGAAATCAAATACTGGGAATTTACTTGCTTATAATAGGAATTTTTGTTAGCTTGACCTATCTCTTCATGCATTATACAACTCCTAAACTTTATAGTAGTTTAAAATTTTCAATCCCTATTTTGATAGTTATTACAGTGTCATTTCATAAAAATGAGCCTTTTAAAAATCTAAAGGATCCTCTTAAGATATTACAATATTCTAAACTACCGATAATAGCATTCATATCTTTAAGCTCGATAATTTCAATTTTTAGAGAAGTACTAAATACTGGAAATTTACAATTTTTGAATACAAAAATATCAATGATCAGAGAAATCAACATAAGCGAAACACCAGCTTATAGCTCGAATGTTTTCCTAGTCGCATCTTTAGTCTTTGTGTTGATTAACACATTGATGAATATTAAAGGGAAAAAGGATGATTAGTAAAATAAAGAAAGACTTAGAAGATAAAATTAGTAAAACAATAAAGAAACTTGCCTTAACAAAAAATATTGAACTTGACAAAGTAACTACGATAATTCAGAAACCCCCAAAGAGCGACCTAGGAGATTTATCAATCTTAATATTTGAATTTAGCAAAGTATTAGGACTTGATACATCTGTTATTACTGAGGAGATAATAAAACAGATCGGAACTACGTATGAAACCAAACCAATGGGGCCTTATTTAAACATTAAGCTTAAGAGAAAAGAGTTCATTAGAGATACAATTACGAAGGTCAATGAAGAAAAGGGGAAATATGGAACAAGCAATTTCCTTAAGAACAAAAAAATAATAATAGAATTCTCAGCGCCAAACACAAACAAACCACTTCATGTGGGACATCTTAGAAATGACATTATCGGAGAAAGTTTATCAAGAATATTGAAAGCTGCTGGTGGTCAGATAATAAAAATAAATTTAATAAATGATAGAGGTGTACATATTTGCAAATCCATGCTTGCCTACAAAAAATTCGGAAATAATACAACCCCTGAGCTTTCTTTTAAAAAAGGAGACCATTTAATAGGTGACTTCTACGTAAAATACAACGAATATGCTAAAGAAAATACCGTAGCAGAAGAAGAAATACAAAAATTACTATATAAATGGGAAGAAGGAGACACAGAAACAGTTCAACTTTGGAGAAAGCTAAACAAATGGGCAATTGAAGGAATAAAGGAAACTTATGCTCTTACAAACATTAAATTCGATAAAATTTATCTTGAAAGTGAAATATTTGAAATTGGGCGTGATGTTGTGCTTAAAGGGTTAGAAGAGGGTTTATGCTTCAGAAGAGAAGATGGAGCAATATGTATAGATATACCCACAGAAGAAAATACAGGCACAGATAAAAAATTTAAAGAAAAAGTTCTCTTAAGAGCCAATGGCACATCCATTTATCTTACTCAAGATTTGGGAAATATAGTAACTAGAAAAAATGAATATAATTTCGATGAAATGATTTATGTTGTTGGAAGCGAACAAATTCATCACTTCAAGATTTTATTTTTTGTTGCAGGGAAATTGGGTATTACGAAAGAAAATAATTTAACGCACCTATCTTATGGGATGGTAAATTTACCCGAAGGTAAAATGAAATCAAGAGAAGGAAATGTGGTTGATGCTGATAATTTAATTAATGATTTAGTAAACTCAACTATGCTGGAGATAAAAAAGAGAAATTCAGATGAGAAAGACTTACAAAAAACGGCCTTAGACATATCACTGGGAGCTATTCACTATTATCTACTCAAAACTGCCATACACAAAGACATTTTATTTAATAAAGAGGAAAGTTTATCATTTGTTGGCAACTCCGGTCCTTATATTCAATACGTAGGCGCAAGGATTAATAGCATACTTGAAAAATACAACACACTGGGCTTATCTGGTGGAGTATTTAACCTAGACTTACTAGAACAGGAAAAGGAATGGGAAATAATTAAGATTGTTTCTGAATTTGAAGAACACATAATAAAAGCCTCAAAAGACTTAAATCCCTCGTTAATAACTCAGTACTCTTACTCTCTTGCAAAAAGCTTTAGCACATACTACCAAGAGGCTAAAATAATAGATACAAACAATCCTGAACTCACAAATGCAAGAATAAGCCTATCTAGGGTAGTCTTGCAGACAATAAAAAATTGCATGAGCTTGCTAAACATTCCTTACATGAGAAAAATGTAGAGTTAAGTAACTCACACTAATTCAAAATCATCTTTATTAAATATTGACATTATCTTTTGATGGTACTTGTCGGCTATGTAATATCTTTTAAGCTTAAGAGTATTGGTAAGTTCCTCGCCAATAACAAAAGGGTCCTTCAATAAAATGAACCCAGCTATTCTCTCAAAACTCTTAAACCCAGTCTTAGGGTTAACTATACCTGAAATACATTTAGAATAAAGTTTGTTAACAACATCACTAGATAACAAGTCATCGCGAGAAGCAAAGATCACTCCGTTAGATTTTGCCCATTGCTCAAGCGACTCAAAATTAGGAACAATAACAGCTCCCAAAAATTTCTGATCTTGCCCAACAATCACAACATTTTCAATAAGTAAAGATTTCGATAAAGCTCTCTCAATAGTCTCAGGCTCAATATTTTCCCCGCCTCTTAGCACAATCGTATCTTTACTTCTACCGACAATCGAAATCTCATGATTAACTGTCACACGTACCAAATCGCCCGTCTTAAACCATCCATCCCGAGTTAAAACATCTTTTGTGACTAATTCATCCTTAAAGTAGCCACTCATAACCTGAGGTGATCTTACCCAAAGCTCACCTTTCTCCCCAGGAAGTAAACAACTTCCTTCACTATCAACCACTCTATACTCAATGTCTGGAAGGAAAGGACCGACAGTTTTAGCAACAGGACGCCTTAAACGCCTCACACTTAAAACAGGACCTGTCTCTGTAAGACCATAACCTTCAAGAACCACAATACCCACCGCTTTGAAAAAATAATCTACGTATTCTACCAAAGATCCCCCACCAGATATACCAAACTCAAACCTCTTTCCAAGCGCCCTCCTTATTTTTCTGAAAACCAAAATATCTCCCAAAAATTTAAAAGGGAAGAGTAAAATTAACCCTAAAAGAAAAATAGATTTCATAAAAAAGGAAACCAATAAATTTGCTTTCCTATAAACGGGAACAAGCCCTAAAAATTTCTCCTTAAGCTTTACATAAAGAATTCCAATCCTCAGGAAAACACCAAATAAAGCTCTCTTTACAAGAGACTCCGACGCCATTTTAATAATGCCAATCCTTATTCCTTCCCAAATTCTTGGAACAGAAATTATTGCATGGGGATTTAAAGCTGCAAAATCTTTAAGCAAAATGGGCCCAATCGGTTTCGAATAAGCAATTGCCATTCCTTTAAGAGCAAGTATATACTCACAAGCCCTTTCAAATGAATGCCAAAGCGGCAGAATAGATATCATTATTTTCCCCGGTTGGAGCGCCGGAATATAATCATAAATCCTATCTATTTGAAAAATAAAAGATTCATGCCGAAGCATGACACCTTTTGGAACCCCAGTTGTTCCTGAAGTGTATATTATAGTAGCAAGATCCTTTCCCGTCCCCTGTTCAAGTTCTGTATTAAAGACCCTAGGATTATTATTCAAATAAATACTCCCTACACTCAATAATTTCTTATAAGAAACCACTGTAATCAGTCCTAACTTTTCCTCATAAAGGTTATCACCATCGATAACAAAAATACACTTAACAAATCTAAGATCCTGTTTCCTAGCCAGTACCTTTTGAAGCTGCTTGTCGTTTTCCACAAAGACAAACCCAGACTCAGAATGATTAATGATATATGATATTTCATCCTCGGGCGAGTCATTGCCCCTTGGTACATCAACGCACCCTAAACTCATGACAGCAAGGTCAACAATGATCCACTCCCTTCTGGAATCAGAAATAAGCGCCACCTTATCTCCCCTCTTAATACCATAATGCAGAAGACCAGACGCAATACCCTTAACCTCATCCCAAAAATTAGAATATATCTGCCTCTTATGTTCCCTAGATTCATTCTCCCTATAAATAAAAATATCAAGATCACCATAAAGTTTCACAACTTCATTAAAACGCTTAGGTATAGTATCCAGCATAAATCCTCCTTAACTAACTTAACACAAAGATGACAGCACTAACAGCAGTATTATAAAAACTATGAACCAAACTCACATAATATACATTTTTATGTCTTAGATAAATAAAAGCTAATACAAAACCAAGAATAAACGTAACAAATGCACCAATAAACCCATAATAAACATGCCCAATGGCAAAAATAATACTACTGAGAATAGCCGAAATAAATGAGTTAAACCCCATTTGTTTAAGTTTAGTAATAATGAAAGATCTATACAATAATTCCTCAACTGCTCCCGTAAAAAGGGAGGTAATAGCCATCAAATAAAGCGATTCCTTACTACCCAGGCTCCATCTAAAACTACCGACATCTGTACTAACCCAAGATCTCCATGCCTCTGGAAAAAAGTACTCAAAACATAAGTAAAGAATAAGTAACAGAAAAACAATGCAAATGACAAGCTTAATAAAAATTAAAAAGGATCTCCAAATAAAAATTAACCTAAATTTAGGTATGTAAAATTCATCTCTGAAGTAAGAGGTACTTGTTAATCTGGCAAAATGTAGGATAAAAATAATTAAAAAAGCACTATAAAGCCAATAAACGTAATGATTACCACTAAAATTCCAAAGATTCTCATCAACACTTACAAAAGGAGACATATGAGTACAGATAACACAAGCTAAAAAAAGTTCTAAAAGAGCATATCTGATAGGATACTTATTATCTAATAATTTCATAACAAATTATTAAACATATACGCAATATTGTCAAATCTTGTCTGATTCCCTTAAAGATGATCTTATATAATGTAGCAAACAAATTAGAAAAGAGATTTTTAGTGATTTTGTTGTTTATCATAAGCTCGTTAAACCTACTGATACGATATTACTCTGAGTTTAACCTAATACACCTGAATTCAGCTTTAACATTGATTTCTTTAGTTAAAAAAAACGCCCATCTCTCTCTTACATTTATGGTTAACATAATCTTACTATTAGCCTTTGAAATTAGCCTAGGGTTTAAAAGATTTGAAGATGATTCATACAAGATAACAAACATTACTCATTTGCCGAAATATTCAAAAACCAAGATTGAATCAATAGATGGTCTTGGAAAACAGTACAAGTTTATGTTTAAAAATATCAGAAATCAATACAAAATTGGAGATATATTTAAAATTAAAACAAACGAAATCCAACTCGTTAAGAGACCACTACTCGTAGAAATTAGAGATCAATATAGTAAACTACTAAACCCATTTTTCGACGCAATAAACCCCTATTATTCCCATTTCTCAAAAGCAATCCTAACAAATAATAAATCAGAGATAACAAAACATGAACGCAATTTATTTCAAAAAGCAGGTTTATTTCATATACTGGTGGTATCTGGGCTACACTTTTATTTAATCTACGTTGTATTTTATTACCTATTCTTTTTAATAATAAAAAACGAAATGCTGAGGCTATTAATTCTGAGTATGGTGTTGTTCAACTATTTAATCTTAACAGGATTTTCATCATCAGCTCTGAGGGCATTTATCATGATAGAAATAATTATGCTGTACAGATTAATTTATGGAAAAATTAATTTTTTAAGTGTTCTATCCATTGGTTTCACAATAAATGCTATTGTGCTACCTCACACACTAAGTTCAACAGGATTTAAACTATCTTATTTAGCAGTACTTGGTATATCAATCTCACTTTTTCTTAAAGACAGATATAACTTAAATGGATTTATATCTTCTATCCTTACAACACTTTTGATTCAAATTACTACAGCTCCTGTTGTTTATGCCAACAATTTAGACCTACCTCCAATCTCAATTCTGTCAAATCTAATAATTATCCCTCTCATGTTATTGTTCTTGATAATAACATCACTGAGTTTGGTATCTTATACATTAAATACAAATCTATTTCTGTTATTTGACCTAATAAATACCTATATTTTCAGAGCAGCAAAGGAAACAGCAATCATCTTCAGCAAATTTCCAATAATTCAAAACCATAACATAGGGCTATTCGTTCTCTCAAGCATATCAACAATACTTTACATAATCTATAAACTAGAAAGCAGAACAGTAGCAAAGAGAAACCCTCTCTAAGGTCACCCATATGCTATTATTAGTGTTTATGAGAATAAATTATAATAGCATAAACAGCATAAAAACTGAGCTTGAACGAAAAAATATAGCTCCAAGGAAAACATGGGGACAGCATTACTTGGTAAATGAATATATAAGAGAAGCAATAATAGATACTCTTGAGGTAAAAGAGAATGAAAAAATTTGGGAAATAGGGCCAGGGCTTGGTGCAATGACAGTTATTTTACTCAAAAAAATAAATTTCCTAACCGCTTTTGAAATTGACCCCAAGTACTCAGAAATTTTAAACGAACAATTTGGAAAATTTGAAAACTTCAAGTTAATAGAGGGTGATTTCTTGAAGACACATAAGAGAGAAAAAACAAATTTTAATAAAATATTTTCAAATCTGCCCTATAACATTGCATCAAAAGTAATATACACACTTATTGAAGGCAAAATCTTGAAACAAATGGTACTCACAGTACAAAAAGAACTGGCAGATAGAATGCTTGCAACGAAAGGAAACAAAAATTACTCTTCATTCACGGTTTTAGTCCAATCACACTTTAATGTAACTAAAATCATGAATATCGACAAGAATAACTTTTATCCAACTCCTAGGGTAGGCTCTACAACTGTCAAGCTCACGCCTAAAAATCAGGAAATTAAGGAATTTAGAGAATTTAATAAATTAGTTAGAACAGTGTTTACAAGTCGCAGAAAAAAACTCAAAAACACAATCACTAATTTTGTCAAAAATGAAAAAATCCTGAAGGAAGAATTTTTTAAAAATTTTCTAGGTAAAAGACCAGAAGAGATTACTGTTCAAGAATTCATTGCAATTTCAAACAAATTAACCACCTATCATCAGTGCACTTGCTAATACAATATCATCCACAGAGCAACCCCTTGAAAGATCACTAACAGGGGTTTTAACTCCTTGCAAAAAAGGCCCATAGGCTCTAGCAAAAGCCAATCGCTCAACAAGCTTATATCCAATGTTACCGGCTGCCAAGTTAGGAAAAATTAATATGTTTGCTGCTCCAGCAACAATAGAATCGCTACATTTTTTATCTGCAATGCTTTTAACTAAAGCTGCATCAAGTTGAAGCTCTCCATCAATAATCAAATCTTTGTGCCTACTTTTAGCTATTTCTAAAGCACGCTTAACCTTTTCAACCTCAGTTGAATAAGCAGATCCTTTTGTAGAAAAACTTAACAGAGCTATCTTAGGCTCTGCTTTTTTAAAAATATTCCTAAAAGAATTTGCACTCTGTATTGCAATTTCTGCAAGTTCCGTACAAGTAGGATTAATAACTAAAGCACAATCAGCAAAAAGTAAAATACCCTCATGTCCAAAACAAGTTTTATTCACACCGTAACTACCATCAGTATCTATGAGAGTAAAAGACGATACAAGTTTATTCTCCCTAAGCCTCGGAAGAATAGCTAAAGCACTTCTTAATACCTTATCCGAAGAACGCAAAGATCCACATACGCAAGTCTTAACCTCTCTAAGCCTCACCATCATCATAGAAAAAGAAACCTCGTCTAGAATCTCCACCCTGGCTTTACCTAAAGCCAATCCCTTACTTTGTCTTAACTTAAGGTATTCATCTAAATATCTATCTAAACCCTCGTAGGAATTGGGATCTATCACCCTTATCATTTCTGAAATATCATCCCCAAATCCTACAAGTTCTCTTAAATTTTTTAAAACTCTATCCCTTTTTCCAATAAGAATAACAAGACCTGCTAACCTCTCTTTTAATATTTCAATTGTTGCCTGTAAAATTCTTACATCACTACTCTCAGGGAAAACTACGCTAGCCTTAGATCCATTTCTTATAACCTCTTCTCTTGCCTTACCAAACACATAATCTTTAAAATTAAAAACACTCATAATAATCCCTATATGTTTACTCTCAGTGAGACATGCTCATTTAATGAAACCATATAATAAATGTATAATACATATAAGTTACAGTAGCACTAAAATTGAACATATTATAGTAAGAGGGAAGTAGTATAAGGTGAAGAAAAAAAATTTAGTCACAGCCGCACTGCCGTACGTGAATAACATACCCCATCTTGGCAATCTGGTGCAGGTTATATCCGCAGATGTTTTTGCAAGATATTCAAGAATGGTCGGCATAGAAACGCTTTATGTCTGCGGTACAGATGAGTACGGGACAGCTACAGAAATTAGAGCTTTAATTGAAAACATTAGTCCTGAAGAACTTTGCAACAAATACTATGAAATACATAAATCAATTTACGAATGGTTTAATATTCAATTTGACGTTTTTGGACGCACAACTAATAAACATCACAGTGAGACTGTACAAAATTTATTTTTAAAATTAGAAGAAAATGGTTATGTTACGGAAAAAGAAAATGAGCAATTCTTTTGCAAGCATGACCTCATGTTTTTAGCAGATAGATATGTAACAGGAGAATGCCCAAATTGCGGGAACAACGCAAAAGGAGACCAGTGTGAGAACTGCTCTAGGTTACTGGCCCCCTCTGACTTAACAAATCCAAAGTGCATGATTTGCAGGAATATACCTATTTTAAAAAAAACCAAGCATTGCTATCTTAACTTGCCAAAAATAAAGGACGAACTTAAAAATTGGATACAAACAAGCTCACAGAATGCTAATTGGAATACCAATGCTGTTAGAATGACAAATGCATTTTTAAGGGATGGTCTTAAGGAGAGGGCAATAACAAGGGATTTAAAATGGGGCATACCAGTACCCAAAAAGGGGTATGAAAATAAAGTATTTTATGTATGGTTTGATGCCCCAATTGGATACGTTTCAATTACAAAAGAAATTGTAGAAAACTGGGAATCTTGGTGGAAAAACGCCGAAGAGACAACTTTAGTGCAATTTATTGGAAAAGATAATATCTTATTCCATACCGTTGTCTTTCCTGCTGTGGAGCTTGCAAGCAAAGAAAATTGGACAATGCTTAACAAAATATCTTCAAGTGAATATTTAAACTACGAAAACCTCAAATTTTCAAAATCCGAAGGGACTGGAATATTCGGCAATGATGCTATTACTACTGGAATACCTGCTGATGTTTGGAGATTTTATATATGCTACAACAGACCTGAAAAATCTGACTTTCAATTTATGTGGAACGACCTCTTAGAGAGAACAAACACTGAGCTTATTGGTAATTTCTCAAATTTCATCAATCGGGTTTTAACATTTTACAAAAAATTCTTTGGAAATAGCATAGATAAAATAGACATCAAAAATGATTTTTGGGAAGAAATAAATCACAAATACAAAAGAATTTTAGATTTTTTCAACAAAACAGAACTCAAGGCAGCATTAAAGGAAATTCTTGATATCTCAAGCATGGGTAACAAAATATTGCAAGATAGAGAGCCTTGGAAAACAAAAGACAGTGATCCCGAAGGAACAAAAGAGCTCTTGTTAAATCTGATATACCTAATAAGAGATCTATCAATTTTAATATCTCCTTTTATGCCCCAAACAAGTGATAAAATAAGAAAATTTTTTGGAGGAAGCTACGAAATTTCTCATAAATTTTTAGGAACAAATTTAGGACTAAGTACAATTAGAACTACTGAAGTGTTATTTGCAAAACTAGAAAAAAAATTTATTGATAATCTAAAATTAAGATACTCGGGAGGTAAGAGGATGCAAAGCAAGCAAACAGAAGATCCGGTAAAATTATTTAGTGAAAAAGTATTTTTAAAAGTTGTAAAAGTGAAAGCAATAGAGAGAAGTCCAGATGCGGAAAAATTATTCATTTTAAAACTTGATGATGGGACTCTTGATGGAAAACAAATTGTAAGTAGTCTTGCCGACTATTATAAGGAAGAAGAGTTGGTTGGAAAACACGTAATAATAGTTGACAATTTAAAGCCTGCTAAATTTAGGGGAATAAAATCCGAAGGAATGTTAATTTCGACCGAAGATAGAGATAAAAACTTTAGGGTAATCATAATGGAACATTTTAAAGATAATCCTACTCTCGGCAAGCGAATAATACTTGAAAGTGACATTGAGAAAGAATTAAATTATCCACCAAAAATTAGCATAGATAAATTTATGCAAACTCAGATTATAGCAGAAAACGGAGAACTTAAGATAAATGGAATCAACCTAGTGATACAACACTCTAAAGACAAAATACTATCTAGAGAAATTCCTAATGGAATAGTGTATTAACTCTGGTTTAGGGCAATAAATGAGTATTGAAAAAATTGAAATAGAGAATCTAAATGAGAACTATCTTCAAAGCAAGTTATGGTCACTTGTAAAAAGAGCCTCAGGGGAAAGGAGCCCATGGAAAGCGGTCGCAATAAGCAGTGAAAGTTTTAACAAAGTTCTTGTGATGCAAAGAAAGATATTTGGAAATTTTTATCTGGGATATATTGCTCACCCAGAATTCTCAAACAAAAAAATTGAAGAGATTAACCTAGACGAGCTTAGTAATCAACTTAAACAATTTGGCGAGGCTGTAAAGAAATATTTACATAAAAATACTATCTTTTTAAGATTTGACTTAATGTGCTATACCACAAGAAACTTGAAGGAAACTTATATCCCACTAAAGATCAAACTGAAAGGACTTAAAAAATCATTTAACGACATACAACCCTCAAATACAACAATAATAACCTTAAAAGATTCATTAGATATTATTCAGGCCAAAATGAAAAAGAAAACAAGATATAACATTAGGCTTAGTAGTAGAAAAAATATAAAAGTAATCATAGACGAAGAATTTAAATATTTTGACGAATTTTACAAACTTTACCAAGAGACGGCTCGAAGAGATAAATTTGCCATTCATTCAAAAAGTTATATAAAAAATCTAATAAAAGAATTTAGGGAAGAAACAAATTCAAAGATCAAACTAATAATCGCGCTACACAACGAAAAACTCATATCAGGCATAATTGTTGGGCTATACAAAGACAGAGCCACTTATCTATATGGTGCTTCAAGTGGAAAGGATAGACATTTAATGCCCAATTATGCAGTACAGTTTACCGCAATACAAATGCTTAAAAGTCATTCCGTGAAAGAATACGATCTGCTAGGCATTCCCCCTACTGCGGATGAAAAACACCCTATGTTTGGTTTATTCCAATTCAAAACCGGGTTTGGAGGAGAGATTATTCACAGAATTGGATGCTACGACCTTGTTTATAAAAACCTTTTATATAAAATTTACAAAATTCTTGAAATGATGAGATACATGTACTACAAAATCATAAAAAAAAGGATTTAAATCATGTCACTTACTAATTTCTTAAACCTAAACCCTCTATCAAATTCGTTCTTAAAAAGCTCAAAAGAGGCGCTCGCTGGTGAGAATAAAACTATATCATTTTGAACAGAAACTTTTCTAGCATAACAAACACATTCCTCTATCGAAGAGAAGACAGAATAATCAACATCATTATCTTCAAAAAATTTAATGATCTTTAAAGTCGCACTACCCCTTAATAAAATCCAAGTTTTCACCATGTTTAAAATTTCACCAAAAATCAAAAAATTAAGTTCCTTATCAGTACCACCAACAATAAGATTAATAGAAATCTTTTCTCTCTTTAAGCTTTTAACAGATAAAACTGTAGAATCTGGAATTGTTGATGCTGTATCGTTGTAATAGCTAACACCATCAATCTCTCTTATAAACTCCAATCTATGCTCAATTCCATTAAACCTAGCCATAACATTGGATACAAGATTTAAATTTAACTTTAAGTAATTTGCAACAAAAACAGCCACTAACTTATTTATTAAGAGAACGAGCCTTGTTTCACCAAGAGTGATAATCAACTCTTCATTTAAATAAATTTTTCCATTTCTTAAGTAAAGCATATCATTTTCAAAGTTTAATGGCATGGATTCTGAAAATAAAACAACTCCTGCTTTAGTCTTAAACCTGTGAAAGTAATCATAGTAAGCTTTGTCTTGAGATATAAAAATTCCCGAATCCTGTTTTATAAAAATTTTCGCTTTATCCTCTACGTAATCATTGAAAGTTGAATAGTAATTTTGATGATCATGATAAACATTAGTAATAATGCTAATAATGGGATTTAAATTTTCAAGATCATGAAGCTGCCAAGAAGAAAGCTCTAAAACAATAGGTGATATAGCATCAAGATCGTCTAGAAAGCTTAAAGGAGATATGCCAATATTGCCTCCAATTTTAGCTTTTGGATACTTAGTAACTAAAATTTGATGCAAAAGAGACACTAGAGTTGACTTCCCCTTAGTCCCCGTAACGGCGATTATCGGATTCTTGTTAAACATTAAAAACAAACTAATATCTGTCTCAATTCTTTTTGCAAACTTTAAATACCTATTCTTGAAGCTCACCCCAGGGTTCTTAACAACAATATCTGCCTCCCTAAAATCATCTTCACTATGATATCCTAAAACATATCGAATCCTATCTTTAAACTCTTCTAAAGACTTTATGCTTGAAGCTAATTCTAATTTACTCTTCAAATCAGTAATTACTAGACTAGCACCGTGTTTTAACAAGAACCTTGCGACAGACAGACCTCCCCCATGAAGTCCCAAGCCCATAACCAAAAATTTTTTACTCTTTATTTCATCCAAACGCATGATACAGCCAATTATAACAAAACAATTAACCCGTTTTAACAGATTTAATCCACTTGGTGCTATGAAAATAAGGCAGAGAAATACCGAGCTTAATTACATCCTCAAGGGTTGGAATGAAAACAATAATCTCAAATGGAAATTGAGTATAATTTGCTAAAAAGTATGCAATGGGTATTGTGTAAAGCAAAGTGACAGAACCTTCCATAATAGCACCAAAATTTGGTGAGGCACCCGCTCGGAAAAATCCAAATAAATATTGAAACGCAAGTGATGTAAAGAAAGCCGAAATAGCATAGTATCGCAACATAACTCCCGTAAGATTTGCATACTCTAACTCATAAAACACATAAGGTGAAATGAACGACAAACTTAATAATATAAAGGCTGTAAGGATAGCAAGAATAACGCCTATCTTTTCCAAATAAACGGCAACAGCCATTATTTCTCTCTTATCATTGTGCATCTCATGTCCCATTACAATATTGACAGAAAAACAAAACGCATTAATTACATTAAATCCCATAAAATAAGTAGAAAAAGTTATACTGTATGCAGCGTATTTAGCAGTGTCAATTCTTGCAAAAATAGCAATCAAACCGAAATACCCCAAATACCAAATAAACTCATTTAGGAATATTGGAATAAAAAATTTAATTAACTGAGAAAATATTACAGGCTTGATTCTCAAATTCCCAAGTCTGAGATGAAAATGAGAATTTTTGTTAAAGACGGTATACAAAAGGTAAAACACAAGCTCGATGCCACGGACCAACGTAGTTGCAATAGCAGCCCCCATTACCCCCATAGCAAACGTAAAAATAAATAAATAGTTAAATACTACATTTAAAATAACTGAAATGACGGAAGTAATAACCTGAATTTTAGTAATCTTAACAATCTTTAATGAGTTTGCAATAATTCCCTTAACAACTGCAAATACAAAAGAATAAACAGCGATATCGAGATAAGATATTCCATGAGAAATAACTTTAGCATCATCGGACAATAATCCAAGAAAAAAGTAAGGATAAAACAATGAAACAAATATAAACACAAAGGAAAATAATAAAAGAATTAAAATGCTAATAAAAAACGTATTTTTAAAATTTTCAGTATCTCCCTTAGCATATTGTCTTGTCGCCAATATATTGTAAGCACCCATAACAGCAAAGGCAATTGTAATAAAGAGTTCAAAAAATTTATTAGCAAGAGAAACTCCAGCTACAGGATAATCTCCGAGATAAGATACCATAATATTATCTGTAAATGAAATAACGTTGAATAAAAAAAATTCAATAACTGTTGGGATTGCGATCTTTAAAAGATCTCGATAAACCTCACACTTCTTAGTTTTGTCTAACAAATACACAACACCTCCTCAACACAAAAACAGCAAGCTATTAAGACTCACAAATTACAGAAGTATTTAATTAAAACAAAACCACTACAACAACGCGAAAAGAATCCCTTTATTAAATGAAATTAAAATGAATTTAAAATCAGTGTCACTCATACAATAATCCCAATCACTACAATTATAATACACTCTTACAGCCCAAGTCTGTTATTCATATTGAATTTCTCTTATCCAATTACCTTTACCAAACTCTACTAAAATAAGTATGTTCTTAATAACTTCTTCAAGATTTACAATAAAAACTATCAACGGAAACCTAAATTCCGTAAAAAAAACCAAAAAATAAGCAACAGGCAATGTATAAAAAACTATTACTCCAACCTCAATATAAAAACAAACATTGGGTATTCCACTAGTTCTAAAGACACCAACAAGTACCTGAGATGTGAACCCTTTAAAGACAACAATGCTGGCAAAGACAGAAATAAAGACACCAACCAATTCGGGAGAATCTAGATTGCCAAAAACAATGGGAGCAATTCTAGCGATTAAAAGAAGAATCAAGGCTACAAAAAACCCTAAAATAACTCCAATAACCGATAAAAATACTCCAACTGACCTAACATGCTCTTTATCGTCTACCATCAAATGACCAACAACAACACCCGTTGCAACTCCCGTCCCATGCATTAAAACAAAACACAAGTCCAAAATATTAGATGCGACTGCAAAAGATGAATATTCACTACTTCCAAGTCGAGCATAAAAAGCATGTAAAATAGTTACGCTTAAAACCCAACCAATCTCATGTAATAAAACAGGAATGAGTATCCTCAAATTGGCAACCTTTACACTCTTTGGAACAAAAAAATCATCTAACCTGAGGTGATAATAAGACTTTACATTGAAAAGGTTATAAAATAAATAAAAAACAAACTCAATAACTCTGGAAAGCAGGGTGGCATATGCTGCTCCACTTACACCCATACCAAGAACAAAAATGAATATGTAATTGAAAACAATATTAACCAACACAACAATTACAGTTACAACCAAAGGTATTCTTACATCCTTGGAACTCTTGAAACCCATAGCAGACAGAAAAGAATAAGCCATGAAGATGTAGGACAAAGAGACAACTTTTAAATACTCTACTCCAAAATTTAAGGAATCTTTCTCTTGTATGAAGAAGCTAATAATCTCTTTTGAAAATATAAAGGAAATAAAGAAGAACATAATCCCAATAGTTGTACCAATCGTTAATACATAAGCAAATGCCTGTCTTATATGCGCAAACTTGCTCTTAGAAAATGCCTGAGAAGCATAAGCACTAAGAGTAGTCCCAAGCCCAAATACAACAATAAAGAAAAGAAAATTTATTCTGCTTGCAAGAGAAACCCCAGTCACTTGGGAAGATCCTAGGTAAGCAATCATATAATTATCAAAGAATGTTACCAGATGAAACAAAAAAGACTCAAAAGCCGTGGGGATAGCTAATACAAACAGCTCCCTTAGTATAGAATCATAACTATTAAACTTCTTAAGCATATCCTGCCCATTCTACCACTTTTACAAATAAAAAATAATCCAGATTAATAAAATACGTACAAATACCACCATCGATTTACTCAATTAAAACGATGTGTATTATAATTGTGCTTGTATGAGGTTGTTGTGTATCTTTTTATCAACGCTTTTGATTCACTGCTTAAATTTGCAGGCAGTTGGTGTGTCTAATCAGGACTTGTCAATCTTGCTTAACATTGTCCAAGGTATGGAATTAGATCATCAAAAGCAAATTAGGGCAAACCCCATTCAATTCTTAGAAGAAATAAAGACACTCCTTGAAGCAGAAAAAAATGGTCTTTTAATACAAGTGAATAAAAAAATCTCAATTCCTAGGGAATACAAACCAACTGACTTGGTTTATTTAAAAGCCTTTAAAGAATTGAAGGGTATTGGAAAAGAAGACTTGCAATTAAGAAAAATATTAATAGAGGATCTGATTGACTTTGTAAATAAAGCAAGGGAAAATGGACTTACTATTAAAATAGTATCGGCATACAGAACAGAAGAATATCAAAGATTTCTATTTAAGCACAATGTTAAGACATACGGGTTAAAGGTGGCAGAAAGACAATCGGCAATGCCTAATCATTCCCAACATCAATTAGGAACAGCCATAGATTTCATGAAAATAGACGACAATTTACTCGATACGAAATCTGGAAAGTGGATTTATGAAAATTCAGTAAAATACGGTTTTTCTTTATCATACCCAAAGCATTATGAAAAAGAAACTGGATACAAGGCTGAGCCTTGGCATTACATGTACATTGGAAAACCAGCATGCAGTATTCAAGAAAAATACTTTAATAACTTACAACATAAACTTCTTAAATTTTGGAATGAACATAAAATTGAAATTTCAAATTTAATTCAAAAATATACAAATTAAGTGACTATTCTTTGCCAACAGATTTCAAATATGAAAACAATAGCCTATCAAGTAGCGAGATATCCGGCTCATCATAAAAAGATTTATTTAGAAAAAACAAATTAAGTTCTTCCCTCATTAAACTTATAATATCTTTGTGTTCAGCAAAATCGGCCATTTTAAGTTTTAAATAACCGGTCTGCTCAAGTCCAAATAAATTGCCAGGGCCTCTTAATTTAAGGTCTTCCTCTGCTATTTTAAATCCATCTACATTCTCTTTTATAGTCTTAAGTCTAAATTTTCCTGCCTTTGTTAAAGGCTCCTTATAAAGTAAAAACAAAAAAGATTTTAAATTTCCTCTACCAACACGTCCCCTTATTTGATGTAAAGTAGAAAGGCCAAAACGCTCGGCGTGTTCTATTACCATGCAGGTTGCATTTGGACAGTCAATACCTACTTCAATAACACTTGTGGCAACTAAAATGTCTACTTTCTTTGAGTAAAAATCATTCATGATTTCCTCTTTAACACGTGATTCAAGTTTGGAATGAATCATTTCAACAGAATATTTGTCAAAAATACTCTTAAGTTTTAAACACATACTAGTTGCATCTTTTAAATCAAATTTTTCCGACGATGTTATTAATGGATAAACAAAATAAACTTGATGTCCTTTTGCAAGTTCATTCTTTAAAAACTCATAAACCTTCTCTTCATTGCCGTGCTTGGCTAAATAAGTGGTAACAGGTATCCTACCCGAAGGCCCCCTCTTAATTAAAGACACTTCAAGATCTCCAAAGAGAGTTAAAGCTAAACTTCTAGGAATAGGAGTCGCTGACATTAAAAGCACATCTACTTCTTGTCCTTTATTTTTAAGCTCTTCTCTCTGTTCAACACCAAATTTATGTTGTTCATCAACAATAACATAAGCTAATTTTTTAAATGTTGTTCCTTGAGAAAAAATAGCATGAGTCCCTACCACCAAGCTTGCCTTCCCATTTCTGATTTTTTCCAAAACATCTTCCCTTTCTTTTTTTTTAAATCCACCTGTTAAAAGAACTATGGAAACACTAAATTTGCTTAATATATTTGCTAAATTGTTATAATGCTGCCTTGCTAAAAGATCAGTAGGAGCCATAAATGCCACTTGATATCCAGCCTCGATTAAAGGAATACTTGAAAGAAAAGCAACAAGAGTTTTTCCACTTCCAACATCGCCCTGCAGTAACCTACTCATCGGCCTACTACTCCCAAGATCACTAATTATCTCATCAATTGCAAGCTTCTGGTCCCTCGTAAGCTTAAACGGAAGACTTGACACAATCCGATCAAGCAAATTTCTTGACAATTGTTTTCTCTCTCTACTAAAATTTTCCCCCCTTGAAAAAAATTGGAGCAAGAAAACTTCCCTATAAATTAAGGTCTTCCTCGCCTTATCAAGCATTTCTAGAGAACTTGGAAAATGGATCTCATTTAAAGCCTCATGAAGCGACAACAACGAATATTTCTTTATCAAAAATTCAGGAATATCTGAATGTCCAAACTTTACAAAATAAATAATAGCTTCCTTGACATAAGAAGATATTTTTTTAGAAGTAAGACCCTCGCCAAGAGAATAAACCGGCATAATCTTTTTAAATCTTTCAGGATTATAGCTAAAAGGTTCACTATCAAAATTAGAACAACTCCACATTTGACTATAGTCGCTGTAATTAAATTTAGAGTAAATATAAAATTTTTGACCTACTTTAAATACCCCTTCTAAAAATCCTCTATTAAACAGAAGGATTTCAAATATTTCATCATTTTCACTTCGAACAATGAGTTTTAAATTTTTTTTAAAATTACCTCCAAAATTTCTATGCTCTAGAACAGTAAAAATTGTCATAAACTCACAATTTCTAACTTCTAGGGGATCGGGAAAAGTTTGTATATTTTGACGATCTTCATATTTTTTTGGGAAATATTCTATGAGTTCTTTAATATTTGTAACATTAAGGCTATTTAACTTATCAATTCCCTTAGCACCAAGACCAGTTATGCCCTTCAGATCATATTGAAATTCATGCAAAAACATCAAAATTTTCCTAAAAAGGCAAATGAGAAGCTAGAATACTAATAGCAAATATAGCCTGCTCAAAAATAATTATAAATGCCAAAAGGAGCAAAGATGCCGCTACGAGATTAAGAACATAAGACATATGCTTATCTGTAACCATGTTGTTTATCTTAACAGATAAGGGAATTAACAACGAATCGACGCTTTTCATGAAATCAGTGCCATCAAATAGATGTAGAAACAAAAGGATCAATCTTAGAGAAAAGAAAAGAATAAAAGCAAAAAAAACACTCCTAAATATTCCCCAAATCTCAATAATAAACAACATAATAAATGTAGAGAGTTTATAATCACCATAAGACAACATTCTCTCAAATATTGTAAGAGTAATCAAAGCCGCGATTGGTGAGAAATCATACATACCAAACCTGAAGAACTTAATTCTCCTAAACATAGACAAAAACGGCTCTGTCGCATTGTATACAAATCTAAAAAATGCATTGGTGTTAATTCCTGAGGATACAAGCCAACTAAGAATAATTCTAATTAAAATTAAAATCCTATAAATATTTAAAAAGATAGTCAAAGTTTCTACTATCAAAATCAATCCTCCTAATCAAACCAAACATCCTCTACTATCTCATGCTGCCTCAGCTCATTAATCATAACTTCATTCGGCTTAAAATTTAAAATTGAACTTAATTTTAGCTTCAAATTTCTATCATTACTGCCTAAATAAAGATAAACCTGTGCAGATCCTGTATCATCTTCAAACTTAAAGATTCTATCCTTTAAAGAGTAAAGGAGATCAGAATTACCTAATCTTTCATTAACAAATTTAATATGAAGGTTATTAATCTTATTAACAGACAGTTCTTCAATGCTCAATGCCTTTTCAACAACTATTGAAAATTTATCCCTACTCAGAGTAAGCTTCCCTACAACCCCAATTACATTACCTTCAATAAGTAAATGCTTGTATCTCTCGTAATTTTCGGTAAAAATCACAATTTCGATTGTACCTTTAAAATCTTCAACAGCCCCGAAAGCCATCCTAGAATTACTTTTCTTAGTATGTATAGTCTTTATTGAATTTAAAGCACCGGCAAATTGCACAATGCTATTCTTTTTAATAGCAAGCTCTTCTGGCACATTTAAGGTTGTAAAGCTTTCTATTGCGGCCCTATACGGATCAAGAGGATGCCCAGATACATAAAAACCTAAAAGCTCCTTCTCAAATCTTAAAAGATCGGAATAAGAATACTCCTCAAGCAAGTCATAATTAAAACCCTCCTGCACAGCTTTATGAACCCCAAGAGATCCAAATAAACTATTCTGGCCAAGTTTCTCATCATTCTTATCCTTAGATACAACCTCCAACAATCTATCAAGATTTTCAACAAGTGTTCTTCTGTTTTGGCCAAGACTGTCAAAAAGTCCAGACTTTATTCCAGACTCAAGAAATTTTCTATTTATAACCCTATCATCTACCCTTCTAATAAAATCTTCAAAGGATTGATACTTCCCATTCTCCTCTCTCTCAGCAATAACAAAGTCAACCATAGCCCCCCCAATATTCTTAATCCCATTAAGACCATAAGATATATTTGACTCCATTACACGAAACTCCTTAAAAGACTGATTCACATCAGGTTTTAAAACATTAATCCCAATAGATTTCGCTTCTTCAATATAGTAAGAAAGTTTCTCACTATTATTAATCTCATTTGTTAAGTTGGCTGCCATAAAATTTTCAGGATAATTAGCCTTAAGATATGCCGTCTGATAGGCTATTAAAGAATACGCCGCTGCATGCGATTTATTAAAACCATAGCCTGCAAAGGGTTTTAAAAGTTCAAATATATCACTTGCAATCCCCTCATCATAACCTTTAAGAAGTGCCCCCTTTAAAAAGTCGATCTTCATCTTGTTCATTTCATCTTCTTTCTTCTTTCCCATTGCACGTCTTAAGATATCTGCTTTTCCAAGAGAAAAACCCCCAATAATTCTTGCAACTTCCATTACCTGTTCCTGATAGACAATAACCCCATACGTTGGTTGCAGCACTTCCTTTAAATCTGGATGAGGATATTTAATCTTCCTAGTTCCTGTCTTAGCCGCAATAAATTGAGGAATAAACTGCATAGGCCCCGGTCGATAAAGTGCATTTAAAGCAATTAAATCTTCAATGCTATCAGGCTTAGCCTCCCTTAAAACCTGCTGCATACCCTCCGACTCAAATTGAAAAACAGAAGTACTACGTCCCTCAGACAGCATCTTAAAGGTCTTAGCATCACTCTCAGAAATATCCTCTATTTTAAAATCAGGATTAACGATTTTAATCAGATTTTCCGCATTCTTTATCAAAGTCAATGTCTTAAGACCAAGAAAGTCCATCTTCACAAGCCCACAATCTTCCAACAAATCCATTGTATACTGTGTCGAAACAGTATTTTGCTTGTAGTCCTTGTAAAGCGGAACATACTCCGTTAAAGGAGCTCTAGAAATCACAATACCTGCCGCATGAGTTGAAACATGCCTATTCATCCCCTCAAGCACAAGAGCTGCATCCATCATTTCCTTATACAAAGGTCCCTTGTTAAAATATTCTCTCAAACTCTTGTCTGCTAAGACTGCTTTTAAAGAAACCTTTGGACCATCAGGGATGAGCTTGGTGAGCTCATTGGACTCAGCAAAAGGTATATCTAGTACTCTCCCAACATCTTTAAATACGGCTTTAGGCTTTAAAGTTCCAAACGTAATTATCTGAGCAACTCTATCCTCTCCGTATTTGCTTGTAACATATTCTATGACTTCATCCCTACGCTCAAAACAAAAATCGATATCAAAATCAGGCATAGATACACGCTCAGGATTTAAGAATCTTTCAAAAAGAAGATTGTATTTTAAAGGATCAATGTCTGTAATTCTCAGAGCATACGCGACAATTGAACCTGCCCCAGACCCACGCCCAGGACCAACGGGAATACCATTATCATGCGCAAATTTAATAAAATCCCAAACGATTAAAAAATAAGTCTCAAACCCCATCTTAATTATTGTTGATAGTTCATATAAAGCACGCTCCTTGATATCCTTAGTTAGACTCCCATACCTAACTCCCAATCCTTCAATTGTTAGGTGTTCCAAATATTGACCCAGTGTAGCAAACTCACCAGGAATTCTGTACTCAGGAAAAATAGGGCCTGGAAACGTTATTTCGAAATTATTACACTTTTCTGCAATTCGCACGGTATTTTCCAAAGCTTCCGGCAAATCTTTAAAAAGTTCACACATCTCTTCCTGAGACTTAAGATAAAATTCATTGGTCTCCATCTTAAGTCTATTAGGATCGCTTCTCTTAGCTCCTGTTCCAATGCAGACAATAATATCCTGAGCCGTTGCTTCTTCCTTATTAACATAATGAGAATCATTAGAAACAGTTAATGCAACATTAAGTTCCCTAGAAAAAGCAATTAACTTCTCATTAACAATATCTTGCTGTCTAATCCCATGCCGCTGTAGTTCTAGATAAAAATCATCCCCAAAAACACTTTTAAACCAAAGAATTTCATTCTTTGCATCTTCAAGCCTATTTGCCATAATCAGTTGTGGAATAATTCCACCAATACATGCAGACGTACAGATGAGGCCCTCAGAGTACTTTTCAATATCACTCTTATCTATCCTAGGACGATAATAAAATCCTTCCAGATAAGAAATACTTGTAAGTTTCAATAAATTCCTATAGCCCATTTCATTTTTAGCAAGAAGAATTAAATGGTAAGAGGGCTTTCCTAAATCATCATTCTTCTTTATATGCTTTGACATACTTGACATATACGCCTCAATGCCAACTATGGGCTTTATCCCCACCCTTTTTGCTTCTCTGTAAAACTTAACAGCACCAAAAAGATTACCATGATCCGTTAGTGCAATATGAGACATATTATGCTCTCTTGCCTTCGCGACAATACCCGCGATATGAGCCGCACCGTCTAAAAGAGAATAATCCGAATGAACATGCAAATGAACAAATTTAACTCTCAAATTCATACTCAACTTATTTCACCAAAATAAAATCTGATCTTTAATAATAGATTATACTCTAACCTAGCCTAACATCAACTAAATCGCCCAACGTATTTGCACAGAATTACCAGGAAAGGTAATCCTACGCAAAAACATTAATATTTTTGTTATCTAATTCAAACACCCTGTTTTTAACATATTCAAGCTTTCTAATAATCTCCTCTGAGATGCCTTCCGCTTGAGCCAAAAAATCTCCTGCTCTCCTTAAATCAGAATCGTCAAAACCATCCTCTGTAAATATTTTCAATATGTTAACGGCAAATTTATGCATGTCCAAATAGTAAGAATAAATATCTTCCCAAATTGCCTTAATATCGGCCTGCTTTGGGGAAAGACCTTTATAAAATAACCCAAACCCATGCTTCACAGGTTCCGTTTGAATAGCCATACACCTCTGATTTTCTACAACCAACCTTAAAACATTAATCCAAGACACCTGTTCTGAAATGATAAACTCCAGTTCCTTTAAAAATTCATCATTAGAATACATGAAGGTATCGGAACAGGACAAAGAATCACAACTTCTTGTTAGGCAATAAACGTTAGCTTCAACACTCCCAAGGTTATCAATTAAAGTTAAAAATTCATCCTTACACCCAACAAAATGCTTAAACAAATCATTAAGAGAATCAAGTTTCTCAAGAAAATCTGAGAAAAACTTATCCACATCCGACCGCAAATCTCTGACATTCTCAGAAACTAAATCCCTAGAAACTTCCTCAATTTCCTTAACAGAAATCATGTTCATAACACTCTTTGCCTGATTCGAGAGACGCTTAATCTCATCCGCAACAACAGAAAAACCCTTCCCATACTCCCTTGCCCTGGCTGCCTCAAGCTTAGCATTAAGAGAAATCATATTGGTTGCACCCAAGAAGCTATTTATCGTCTCCAAACTCCCCTGAACACTCACAATAACAGCAGTAATCTTTTTCAATTTCTCCTCGTTGATACTCTCGATATCACTAAAAATAAGACTTGCCTGATAACGCCCTTCATTGGTCATCTTAATAACTGTCTCAAACATTCGCTCAAGATTATCAAAATTAGCAAAGATATTTTTATATAAAAACCCAATACCAAGCACCGCATTACTAACAGAAGCCTTGGTATGATAAAATCCCTTTACTAATTCCTTAACCGGAGCCTTGTACTCATATACCCGCAAATCTTTCTTCCTGTCCGCAGAATTTTCCAAAGACTCAGACTCTTTATTTAAATCAGCCCTCTTACCTAAATCAGTTTTTTTTCTATTAAAAAATGAAAATTTTTGCATAAAAGGAATTTTACCACAAAAACAATTTTTTCCTAAAAACGCTGGCATAACTTGACTCTATGCCTTTCCAAACTAAAATAGCCCCCCACAAGCCATAAAATACCACAACCAACCGATGAAACCAAATTTCCTTCAAAATGTACGCCCAACAAAAATTCACTCTCATCAAGGGTTCAATGTCTCAATTATTCTTAACTAGGGAATACTTACCCTTTATTTTATTAAACTCAAATAAAATGTCTTCATAAGAAAAAAACCGCATAAAAACCTCAATGAATTCCTCCAACTTTGCTTTCACTTCTGGTAAATAAAAATCATTATCAAACCTAAAAATATCATCTGATTCTAACGCAATTAATTCTTCATTCTGCTTAAGAATAACCCTCTTTGGTTGCCAAAAAAGAACGTTAACTTTGTTTCCCTGAAGAAAAAATCTCTCAAGCTCATAATCAAGATCGCTCTGATCCGTCTTTGCTTCAATAACACCAACAATAACACATCTCTCATAATCTAATCTCTTAATAAGAACTGCATCCGTTTGCACTATTTTCCCCACAATGTCAAGAGGGAATTGCTCTTCAATTTCATATTTCTTGTTAAACGGAAGATTTGCTATCTTTCTGAAAAGATTAAGAAGTATATATTTAGTACTCATATCTTTATTACTCTGCCTCAAACAGGGTATTTTCATCCTATATTTAAGCTCATCAAAAAAGTATTTAACCAACCTTTTCATTGCAATCGTCTTCTTAATATCTTCCTCTTTCACGCTACCCCCCTAATAAACATTTCCTGACAACATACCCTACAGATTATATTAAATCTCTGTAATATATTAAAGAAATAAGTAAAACTCACACTCTACCCTAGACTAGATTTAATGGTCTTAAAGTTAATCATTGAAGACAGGCTTTAACTAGTCCTAGAAAGAGTTTTGACGGATTCTCCAACCTTGTAATAAGTTCAGGATGAAACTGGCAGGCTACAAAAAATTTATGCTTTTGTATTTCTACCATTTTTACTATTTTAAAATCCTCAGAAAACCCAGAAACAACAAGACCATTTTTCTTAAACAAATCAAGATAGTTATTATTTACCTCATATCTATGTCTAAACCTTTCAATAATCTTCTCTTTTTCATAAAGTTTGAAAGCTATTGTATCCTTTTCCAAAACCACAGGATAACCTCCAAGTCGCATCGTAGCTCCCTTATCTTTTAACTCCTTTTGTTCAGGCAATAAGTGAATAACAGAATTACCTGTAAAATTACCCCCAAAATTTTCTTCAGTATCCGCATCAAGTATTCCACAAACATTTCGTGCAAATTCAATTACTGCAAGCTGCATGCCAAGGCAAATACCAAGAAAGGGGAGATTATGCTCTCTTGCATACTTAATTGCAAGAATTTTACCCTCATATCCTCTACCCCCAAAACCACCGGGAACCACAAGGCCATCTACATTTCTTAAAACTTCCTCATCAAAATTAGTACTGTCAATTATGGTTGTCTTAATTAAAACATCTAAATTAGCAGACACATGAACCAAAGACTCAAATATTGATGCATAAGAGTCTCCTAGTTCGGCATATTTACCACAAATGGCTATATTTATTATCTTCCTAGGAGATACAAGATTCCCCTTTATTACACTCACCAATCTATTAAGCTCTTCTATCTTGGGTCTAATATTGATTTTAAACTTAGATCCCAAAATCTCATGTAATCCCTGTTTGTAAAAAGAGATAGGAATTTCATAAACAGTTGCAACATCCGTATTGTCAATAATGAAGGTAGTATCGACATTACAAAACATAGCTATTTTCTGTCTTATTTGATTTGTCAAAAGCTGAGAACTTCTTGCAATAATTAAGTCTGGAAAAATTCCAGCTTTGTTCAGTGTCTTTACACTCTGCTGAGTGGGCTTAGATTTTTGCTCATTAATCCCTGCAGGACTCGGCACATAAGTTAAATGTACGAAAGCAATGCTACTACTTCCAAGTTCATATCTTATTTGCCTCATAGCCTCAATAAACAAAATATTTTCCATATCCCCTACAGTCCCACCTATTTCAATCACCAAAAGTTCACTGCCTTCCTCTTTAGCAATTTTAAAAATTGTTGCCTTTATCTCATCAGTAACATGGGGTATAAGTTGTACAGTTCGTCCCAAATATTTGCCTTGTCTCTCATTATCAATAATATTTTTATATATTTTACCCATGGTAATATTCCAATTAGACTTAGCATTTAAATTCAAAAATCTCTCGTAATGCCCAAAATCCATGTCAACCTCTCCACCATCATCAAGAACAAAAACTTCTCCATGTTCAACAGGATTGATAGTACCAGGGTCTGTATTTAAATACCCATCGCATTTAATTGGCGTTATCTTTAAGTCATCCCTAAATAATCTTGCAATACTTGCCGATGTCACTCCCTTCCCTATACCAGATATTACACCTCCTGTCACCACTAAAATCTTTAGATTATTTTTCATTAACACTCCCCCAAAAATTACAACACTCAATTTTTATAAAGTCTTCAGCACTCTATATTTTTGAATATATATAATTATCAAAGATTATATACACTCAAAAATTAAACTCTTTATTTTTTAATAAAAATAAAAACGTTCTCGCTTTTTCAAGTGTAGCAAACCCATCTTAAATATTACTTAAAGAGAGGGCACTTAAGTCTAAGCTAAACGAGCATGCTATCATATAAATGCTTTAAGCATCTAGTATAACAAGGCTAGCGTTGCTACTAGCATAAAGAATAGTAATGAGAAAAAAGAGGTTAAGCCTAATAAAATTACCGAAACGGTCTTGCTGTTTGGATTCCCCAAGTTTCTGAGAACAAAATATGCGAAGGGATACAACAAAACTGAAAAAAGAACGGAACTAGTATTAAATAAAAACAAGTAAGGTCCCTTATTTGAAACACTAAAATCATACGTAATTTTAAATAAATTATTATCCGTAAAAAATATAACAAAACTGAAAAAGGCTTCCAATAATATGTGGAATAGAACACCTATAACCATAGCCCTTAAAAGAGGATAACTTCTAAACAAAAGCCTAGATATTAGAAATATAGGAAAAGCCTTTAGATAATGGAAATAAGTTATGCCTAAAAATCTAAAAATAAGACCTAAAGAAAAAAAATCCGTCCTGTTTTCTTTTAAAAAAATACTATCTAATAGCACAGCAAAATTTATACTCAAATAATAGCAAAGAATTAAAAACAACGGCAGTACAAATAAAAACTTAAACAAAACAAAAAAATACCTCTCTAGAGTTGATACGGGCAGAGATAAATAGAGCACATTTGTAAGCGGATCATGAATTAACTTATAATGATTCAACATCATATGTATTGACACAAAATAGGACGAGACAAAAAGTAAAGACATAATTCCATCAACAGGAAGATCAATTAAACTAAAACTATAACAAACCCTTGAAAAGAGATGAATCAAATTGAGGACACCAAAGACTGACATAAAAAAATAAAGATATGATCTTTTGTTATAAATAAAATCCATATTGAAAAGCCTAGAGAACCTTTTCAAGTTAAACATTTACTAAATTCCTTACCTTACCACTAGTCACATATAAAAAGAAAAATTCAAGGTCAATAGCCTTATCACAAATCCCATCTTCAAAATAAAGTGCCTTAAACCCATCCCTTATTTCCTCATAATAAAGCTCTTCTCCTCTCAACTTATCTACAATTTTAACTTTATAGTTCTCGTTAATATGAGAAATTGAGTTTGAAAAAAGAACATTTTTGTTATCAATAACAGTCAAATGGTCTACTATATCTACTAAATCTCTAACATTATGTCCTGTAATAAAAACCATTTTATTTTCTAAACTACTTATAACACTTCTGAAAACATTCTTGGAAGCAATGTCAAGGCCATTTGTAGGCTCATCAAATATTAAAACAGGCACATCCGTGGCTACGGCTATAGCAATAATGCCCTTTTTTTTCTGTCCATATGAAGAAGATGAAAACTCAAGATTAATATCCAAATCAAACTTCAATAAGCATTCTCTAAAATTCTCTTCATTAAACTTTGGATAAAGTTTACACAAAGAATTACAATACTCGATCAAAGAGATATTTGGTAGCTTAAATTCTTCAGGAATAAAAAACAAACTTTCCAAAGTTATGGGATTCCTTGGAAAAACATTTAAAGAATTAAAAAGAATCTTTCCTTCAGTCGGTTTTAAAAGCCCACTAATAAGCTTTAATAAAGTAGTCTTACCTACCCCATTTTTACCCAAAATCAGGTAAGTCTGGGGCTTTGAAAAAACTAAATTTAAATTTGAGTAAACTTCGTGCCTGCCATAAAAAAAGCACACATCCAAGCATTCTATGCTCACCTAACCCCCAATGCTTAAATCACAACAACAAATCCACATTAACTAAAAAAGGCATTAATTCTTTAAAAAAACCCTATAAATAAATATAGCAAAATTAACATAGAACACTGAACTGGCATCCCACACTTTCAACATAACTCGCGGTAAGATTTGAATCTCGTTTAATCCTGAAGAATTCTTAAGACTAGAGTAACACTCCCTGAACTCTTCATGACCTTTAATTTCATTAAGAACAGAGATAAGTTTTGACTTATAAGCCTTATACACGGGACGATCTTTAATATTCCAGACTACGATATAAATCTGTTTAAAAGAAATAAAATAATAAAGTTGTAAATAAAACTTTTTATAAAGCTGTAAATACTTCTCAAAAATTTTCTCATTTTTTAGCAAAGCTTCTATCGCCTCAAGAGTACCACCAGCCCTACTTATTACACTAATTGAAGAACTGGCACTACCCATCCGCTGAAAATTAGTGTAGAAATAATTATTAACAAAAGAAACCTTGACCGATTTTAAAAAAACGTGAACCAGGAAAACTATATCTTCTAATACAACATCATGTAGTTTAATACCATGATCTGAAATCAAATCCCTTCTAATGAGCTTATCCCACAATGTACCCACAACAAAATTTCTTCTAGAAAAACTAGCAAAAACAGTAGATAATAAATTTTCAAAAGCTTCTTTCCCAGTTATTGGATAATTAGGAAAAGGAAGCAAAGATTTCCTTTTAATACCTCTTGCAAGAAAATAAATGTAGAACTGAGAACAAACAACATCTGAGTTATCCGCTTTGGCCCTATTGTATAACACCTCAAGCATGGTACTTTCGACCGAATCATCACTATCCCAATAAACTATATATTCTCCCTGGGCCTTCTCAAATCCATTATTCCTAGAGACAGCTATTCCCATATTCTTCTGATTAACAATTTTTATGAAGTCATACCTGTCTGCATACTTTTGAGCTATTTGTAAACTATTATCGTAAGAACCATCATTAACCAATATAATTTCTTTATCTCTTAACGTTTGATTAACGGCATCTTTGATTATCAATTCAAGAGTCTTCTCTGAATTAAAAAAGCAAATAATCACAGATACCTTGTACTTATGCATAACATCCTCCAAATAAACACTACCCTACAAAAGCCCGTATAGAATAACCTACCACCACCAACGACACTTCATACCATAATGCCCAAGCAAATATTGTACAGTATGGTCAATGAATCTACATTATTTTAACCCTATTTTCAAATAAACTCAAAATATAATATATAATACAGGGTGAAATAGAGGGCAAATTCCTATCAGCAACAAGGAGTTTAAATGCTTAAAATAATTAGCCTTGGTGGCGGAGTAATTAATCCCAATAAAATTAATACAGAATACATTAGGGATTTTAGAAATCTTATTTTTAAATGGATAAGAGAAGATGATAGAAGAAAAATAATATTGATCACAGGTGGTGGCAAAACAGCAAGAGAGTACCAAAAATCTTACAAACAACTAAACCCCACATTTGAAAACAGCGACCTTGATGGGATTGGAATAATGGCAACCAAATTAAATGCCGATTTTATTTGCAAATCAATGAGGCCGTTCTGCCTTGATCCAGTTGTAAGCGATCCATCCAAAGATTTTAGTTTTAGAGGGAATATACTAGTTGCATCGGGATGGAAACCGGGATTTTCAACAGACTACGTTACTGTAAAATTTGCTGAAAAATTCAGATCTAATGAAATAATTAACCTAACAAACGTAAATCAAGTTTATGATAAAGACCCAAAAAAATTTGACGATGCAAGGGGATTGAATAATATTACTTGGGACAAGCTACAAGATATTGTTGGAAAAAACTGGGCACCTGGATCCAATTTACCATTCGATCCAATAGCTACCAGATTAGCTTTAAAACTTAACCTTAAAGCTTATGTTCTAAATGGACTTGATATTAAAAATTTAGAAAAAGTTTTTAATAAAAACAATGACTTTTTAGGAACTATTATAGTAAAATAGAGTGCGTTGCCGGTATGGCGGAATTGGTAGACGCGTCAGACTCAAAATCTGATGAGGGTAGCTTCGTGTCGGTTCGACTCCGACTACCGGTATTTGCGCGATTCTTTTAACCAGAAGACGATCATCCTCTTAAAAGCTAAACCCTCTGGCTGTTAAGCCTACTAATAGCTTCCTTATAAATTGAAACAAGCTTTAAAAGATCGCTCTCTCTCATATGTTCGTTAGTTTGATGCGCTGTATTGTGCGCCCCCTTAAAGAGAGGACCAAAAGCAACACAATTCTTTAAAGCCCTAGAATAAGTCGCACCGCCAATAGCAATAGGCCCAGCATCAACTTCTCCTGTAAAGTCCTTATAAACCTCAATTAAAGTTTTCACAAAATCTGAATCAGAATCAACATAAATAGGATCAAGATAAGAGACCTCATTATAAATTAAAGAATACGGAATCAGAGCATCCTTTATTAAGCTCACCAAATCTTCTCTCTTAAAGTCCACAGGATATCTCATATCAAAAGACAAAACCTGATTAGAAGTTTTAGATAAACTAATCTTTGTTAAACAGAGGGTGAGTTTTCCAGATTTCAAATCCTCCAAGACTTTACCAAACAGTTTCTCACCATTGATAGTAAACCCAACTTTGTCCTCAAAAAAGTTGATAAAATTAGCCTTCACTCCCAAAGCTTTGATGATATTTAATGCATAAGGAGCAACATTAACTCCAACATCAGGCAATGAAGCATGTGCCGAAGCACCATGAATTACAACGTTACTTTCGTGAAATTTATATCTAATCCTATCCCCAAAACCATCAAGTAAAATTCTAAAGTCCTCTCTATTAGAATCCCCAAGCTCAAAAGAACATTCTCCAGGAATAACATTATATCCAGTACCAAGGTTGAAATCCATAAAACCCCTCTCTTCACTAATAACATCAAACTGCAATAAGCCCTTCTCCGCATTAACAACTGGAAAATCTGCATCAGGAGTAAAAGAAAAATCGGGAAGCACTTCCCTTTTTTTATATTGCTCAATACAACGCCATAAAGTTTCCTCATCCGTACCAAAAATCATCCTAAATCTCTTCCTAAAAGAAAAGCCTTCCAAAACCAACGACTTAAAAGCATAAAGAACAGCCATCAAAGGCCCCTTATCATCTAAAATACCTCTAGCATAAACATTGCCATCCCTAAAGCTAAGGGAAAATGGATCTGAATGCCACTGGGACAAATTCCCAACATCAACAATATCAACATGTCCCAAAATACCTATAAGTTCATCTCCCTTCCCTATCTCAGCAAAACCATAATACCCATCTTCAGCCTTGTAAACTTCAAACCCGATACCCCAAGCCACCTCTAAAACCTTATCCAAACATAAATCAATCTGTTCACCAAAGGGCTTATCTTTTAAAGGAGAACCCGTGGCACTACTAAACCCGACTAACTCCCCTAAGTCAAAATAAAACCGCTCCTTCAACTTGAGATCCATAAGAGCCTCCCATAAAATCAAATCCTTATGTCCTATACCCCCCCCCCGGAGTGCAAAACATAAAAAACCGATCATACCCGAAGTAACTCCAAACCCCAAACTCAACCCAGAAAATACAAGCTAAAATATTTTTGATATCGTTTGCATGAGAGTATCAGGGTTGAAAGGCTTAACAAGCCACCCGGTAGCACCCGCCTTACGTCCCTCATCAACCTTTGATTGTTCAGACTCAGTTGTAAGAACAAGTATTGGAACAAAACTTCCAAATTCCCTTATCTGTTTGATCACCCCTATTCCATCTAAATTAGGCATATTTATATCTGTAATAACAAGATCAAAATCCTTGTCACTCTGCCCAACAGCTTCCTTAAACTTAGTTACACCATCCAAACCATCCTCCGCCTCAGAAACGTCAAAACCATTCTGTTCTAAAATATAGGCAACACTTTGTCTGATGGCTCTATTATCGTCTATAACTAAAATTCTCTTCTTCACTCGACACTCCTTAACTTACTCCCCTCATGTAAAGCCTCCAAAAATCATCCAAAACACCCTCGGTAATTATATAAAAATTAAAACAAAATTACACTACCCTCATCTAATGATTGAACATCTTTTTCATCCTCAATAAGAGACAATAAATGCTTTTTGTGTATAAACAAAGTAAACCTATTAGCAATTCTTCGAACAAATTCCCTGTCTTCAATCTCAACAGAGTCAACACCACTCCTAGACAACTCTAAATCAAGCTCAAAGTTAATATCTTTCCCCATATCAACCACTAGCTTTTCGATATCTAAAAGACTACCTTTCAAATTTTTAATATTGTAAACCTCTATCTTAATTTCTTCAAATATCTCTAAAAAATCAACCGAAAACATTTCGTAAGACAAAATATTATCAATAGCAATATTTTTTATCTCATAAATGTTACTCTTTATCTCCATAAACAACTTTTTAAATTTTTTAAAATAGCTCTTCTCAAGATAAAACCTATTATCATAATCCTTTACAACTTTCTCAAAGAAAAATATTATTTGATCTAAAAACTCGCGTCCTTTATTAATGTTTAAATCAATATTGCCAATAATTTTTGACATCTCAGAAATATTACCTTCCATATCCTCAAGTTCAATCCTCTTTACAACCTCTATTTTAGAAGCTACATTAATATTTTGAAACCTAGCAGAAATAGCTGCAATATTTGAAAACATAAACTCTAAAGATTTAACAAACTTGATCTGCTCATAATAAAGACTTAAAAAATTAGAATTATTTTTCTCTACATCGTCTATTCTATTAAGTAAATTCGATAAAATAACTGAAAAAGACTCCACAGTCCTTGCTATATCAATGTATAAAGAGTTTTCCGCTTTTAAATCATTAATAGTCTGAATAGATGAAATAGATGTGTCAACGAATTCCTCAAACACAGCCAAATTTTCATCCAATTTATCAATGACATCTCTGATTATCATTCTGGACGTATCTGTAAAGATAGACAAAAATTTCAATCGCTGGATTTCACTTGTATCTCTAAATTTAAAAACATCAACATTAGAATACATAATGTTTAAATGATATAAAGACTGAGTAAGTCTATCCTGAAACTGAAGATAAGAAACAGCATTTACAAATTTGAACTTAAATTCGCTCAGTGTATCCAATATGCTATCATAAAAAGCAATAACTTCACCAATCTCTCCCGAAAATTCATCTATATTCTTCATCAAACTATCTTTAAATTCTTCAAGAATCTTATTCTCGGCCATATTGTTTTCACGTACCTGTTCCTTAGACCGATCAAGTCCAGCCTTAATATCCCTCCCCCTACTAGTAAGCTGATCCGCCTGTTTGATCATAGATTGAGTTAAAATTTTAATCTCATTTGTAATGTAAGAAAAAGCCCCACCTGCTCTCCCAGCTCTTAAGGCAACCGTTAATGTATTAATAGACATTATCTCCATATCAAGAGAACTTTTTTTCATCTTTTCAATCACATCTTCAAGTATTTCTATGTCCTTAACTTTATCTTTTATAACGCTAAACTGAGCTTCAAGTGAATCGGTTGAAGCATTAAAATAAGACACAAAATCATTCAATACTCTTATAGCTTTATAAATAAAATTATTTAGAGAATAATCATTTTCGATATCAAGATCAGAAATAAGCCCAACACTGAAAGACAGATCTTTAATATCTTTTGAAAGTTTTTCTATCAATTTAGGAATTGATTTGCTTAAATTTGAATAAACCCGCCTCGATCGATCGTCAAAATTACTAAGCTCAGCAAACAACTTACTAATGTAAAGGTCCACATCAAAACGCTTATCTTCGCTCATTAAGATCTCCTTAAAATACATTCTGATATTTTATTTAAAGGAAGAACCTTATCTACAGCACCCACTTTTATTGCCTCCATGGGCATTCCAAATACCACAGATGTAGCCTGGTCTTGAGCAATGTTATAAGCCCCATTATTCTTCATCTCAAGCATACAAGCAGCCCCATCATCCCCCATTCCCGTAAGCATAACCCCAATAGCATTCTCCGCCGCATACATAGCAGCAGAACGAAACAAGACATTAACCGACGGCTTGTGTCTACTGACCAAAGGTCCGTCTAACAAGTTAACAAAATAACTACCACTACCATATTTTACAATCAAATGATAATTACCATTTGCAATTACCACAAGACCCGGTCTTAAAATATCTCCATCCTCAGCCTCTTTCACATCAACTTCAAACTCGTTGTTTAAACTTTTTGCAAAAGACTTTGTAAATCCCCCCGGCATGTGTTGCACAATAACAATTGGAGGGGAATCTTTTCTGAAATGCCTTAAAAATACTCTTAAGGCCTCAGTTCCTCCTGTTGAAGATCCAACAAAAATCACCTTCCCAGTTTTTTGTTTGTTAATAACACCCTGATACTTTAAAACAACATCCGGATCATTCTTAGGCGCAACATTAATAACATCCGCAACCTTATAGCTCTTTGTTACACCAGAAATATCCGCATTAGATTTCTTAACCCTAGGCTTGGGAGAAAAACTAGGTGCTTTAATCCTTTTAACATCAAAAGAAACAGTACGCTTATTACTGCCAAGCTTTTTGACCTCAGACTTTACCAAACTTAAGTAGTCACTTCTAAATAAGTTGACGACAAGCTTGAAATTAAGCCTATTGATTACTAATTTAATCTTATCTTTCTTATTCTCAAGAAATCCAAAATTCGGATTTCTTTCATCTTCAGCTATAAATACAACAGGAAGTGAAATATTGTTAAGAACATTTTCAAGAGCGCTTCCAAAATTAGACTTAGCAGTATTCTCATCAATAACAACCAAATCGGGAAATTTTTGTAAAAAAACATTAATGAGGTTTAAAGAATTAGATCCCGGATTTAAAACCTCAACATCCAAATCTTGACTGAAAGCCCTGACAAAAATCTGTCTTATTAAACCCTGATTATCAACTATCAATATCTTCATTTCCATCTCTTAGTATACTCTACATTGCCGAAACCCAAAATGTATAATCAAAGCATGCTATTTTATAATTTTGGTTATAGTATCAATATCTATTACTAGCGCCAAACTACCATCTCCAAGTATTGTAGCTCCTGACACTCCCTCTACCCTAGAATAAACTTTCCCCAAAGCCTTTATGACAGTCTGATGCTGTCCCAACACTTCATCAACTACAATTCCTATCTTTCCACTATTCGTATTAACAACAACAACATGCTCACTAGCACTTCTTTCCTTAGATATCTCAAAAAACTCCCGCAGACGTATATAACTAATCATGCTCCCCCTATAGTTCATAACATTATTATTGCATTCAAGTCCACATTTCTTAGACATCAACTTATCGGCCTCAAGACAAGATTCAACACTGGAGAGAGGCACGATGAAATGTTCATCCTTGACTCTTACCAACCAACCTTCAATAATCGCCAAGGTCAAGGGAAAAATCAATTTCGTTCTAGTATATTTCCCAAGATCACTCTCAAGAACAACACTGCCCCTTAAAGACTCCACCTGCTTCCTAACAACATCCATCCCAACGCCCCGTCCAGATATACTAGTTACAACACTAGCCGTTGAAAACCCAGGTTCAAAAATTAGATTATACACATCAGCTTCCGACAAAGTTTTTGAAACAGTTTCAGATACTATATCCTTCTCTACAGCTTTCTTAATTATCTTAAGCCTGTCAAGCCCCCTACCATCATCCTCAATAACCACGATAACAGAGTCTCCCGACTGATGTGCAGAAAGCTTAATTACACCTTTAGGATCCTTTCCAGCCTTTACCCTCTCATCTACTGACTCAATACCATGGTCAATTGAATTCCTTATTAAGTGCACCAAAGGCTCATTTAATTTCTCAATAATACTTTTGTCAAGAACAGTGTCTCCACCCTGAGTATGATAAAGAATGGATTTCCCAAGCTGAGCAGATAAATCCTTAACTATTCTTTGAAACTTTACAAATAAAATTTCAATGGGAACAGTTCTAAGTCCTGTTGTATAATCCCTGAGTTCGTTAATAAGCAAAGAAAACTCAGCTGAAATCGAGTTTAAAACATTGCTACCCTTATTCTCAGCCTCTTTTGAAAGCTTAGATTGGATTGTCACAAGTTCACCAACAAGATTTACCAAGTGATCTAACTTTTTTGAATCAACCTTAATACTTGCAATATTGACCTTGCTTTTAGCAGTAACATCAATAAAATTAAAATTACCCCCATCACTCCTAGAAGACACCTTGCTCTCAACTTCCCTAGTTTTTGACAATAAACTCTGTTTTGCAGAAGACACCTCCTTTAGATCACTACTTGCCCTAACTTCATCTGATTCTAATAAGTCAAGGTCATCCTCGGGTATCTCATAAAACTTGTCAACTTCTTCAACAACAACTTTTGACTGCTCGTCTAGGAACACAAAAACATCTTCTATGGCGTTCCTACTCTCTTCTGTCTCTAATTTCATCTCCCATTTAACATAAACATTATCAGGAGATATTAACTCTAAATCAGGAATATTCCCCACCCTAGCCTTAATCTGGCCATTACCCAAATTCAATATTTTCTTCAATAAATTAATTGGTTTATGACCATGAAACAAAATTCCCCTTGCAGGCTTGAAAATAATTCTATAAACCTTAGTTGCAATATTTAAAGCCTCATCCTCAAATCCGCCCTCCGAAGATAATTCAGAGGAAGACTCCTCTCCACCCCCACCAGGCGAATCTATTTGAACCTCACAACTAGAACTAGATTCCAAGTCGCCACCAAGTTTAACATCAGCAGACGCTCCTATTCCCATTTTAATCGTCTCTATTAATTCCTTCTCTCGAGTTTTAAATTCAACCTCACCAATAGCCTCATCTCCTTCAATTAACTCGCGAATAAAATCAACTGCCATTAAAGTAGAATCAACAGTAGCTTGATCAAATTCATCAGACCCTTCCTTGATAGGATCAAGTACAGTCTCTATCTCATGAACAAGAGAAGCAGTAAAATTAAACCCAAACATCCCAGCGCTGCCCTTTATTGTATGAAAATTTCTAAAAATAGAATTAATAACTTCTTGTCCCGATTCAAACTCAATATTCAGAAGTGCCTGTTCAATATCTGAGATGTTTTCTATGGACTCTTCTTTAAAAGAATCTCTAAATTTATCAATCATATCTCTAGTGTTCATAAGCTTCCCTTTAAATACATAAAACTAAAATTCAACCAAACTAGGCCCTAAATTCAAATTATCAACATCCTCAATATCGCTTAAAAACCCACCATACAACAACGAACTTAAAACTTCGTCGGATGGATATTCTATCTTTAAAAATAACTTTCTACTCTTAGCGTACTTATTAGAAGCATACAAAATTTGTATGAAAGTAATGTCAATTTTTTCTACATTTGAAAGGTTAACAGTAAGAGTATCCCCCTCCTGCATATCTTTGAAAATATCCAAAAGATCCTCCTTAACCCTAAAAATGTTATTTATTACAAGGTCCCCTTCTGGCTTATAAAGCATAATACAAAACTCCTATTACTCATTATCAGGATCATATATCGTAGTATTTCTAAACTTGGAAAGCTCCTTAATATCAAACAAATTCTCTATGTCAAGAATAATGATAAACCTATTTTTACTCTTACCAATCCCTGAGATAAACCTAGCGTTAAACCCAGTACCAATCTTTGGGGTATCATCAATACTAGCCGGATCTAATTCAAGAACTTCATTAACATAATCTACCAAAATCCCAAGATTAAACTCATCACCCTCATACGTCAGAGTCAGTATGATGATATTTGAAACATCAACCCCTTTGTTTTTCTTAATCTCCTCCTCGCTAATCCTACGTTCCTCCATACCAAACTGTCTTCTAATGTCGATTATGGGTACTATTTTCCCTCGATTGTTAATTATACCCGCCATATAATCAGGTGTTCTTGGTATTTTAGATATTTTAGTGTATTCTAATACCTCAACTACATATTTAATCTCGATGGCATAGAGTTCATCCAAACTAAACAAAAGATACTGACTTAGCATACTCTGCAAATCCGTTTCTAATTCCATAAGTGCCTCTTAATGATAGAACTAATAAACAAGTAGAATGTCATAATGTCAATCTTTGTAACCCCACATTATTCCACACACCGCTAAACACCAATTATAAATCAAAAATTTAAATACTAAATAAATGTGAAATAATGTTAAAACATTATTTATAATGGGCATGTAGGCTACTACTGATTAGCTTCTTAAATATAGAGAAAACGCAAATGCTAAGCAAAAAATTATTATTCATGCTGTTCTTATTGGCAACACTAACTCCTGCTCACATATTTTCAAGAGAAACCTCAGAAAACGGTTCTACCACGACTAAAATGAATAATCCCCCCAATCTTTGCTCAAGAGGAAAGTTCGGGTTTGGTATTTTCTTTCCCTTTCCGACAGGAATGGAATTTAGTATAAAAAATTTTGACCTCGGTATAGGGATGATACACACAAGTATTACAAATCTTTTTTCGAAAGAACTCATGTTCTATACACATACTCATTATATATTCTCAGATCTACATATTTTAAATGCTTTCTTTTTTTTTATGGGTGCTGGTCTATTCTTAGAAGTTGGTAGCACGTCAGAAATATATGGACAAAGATCTTATTCAGGCGTTAGCTATAAGATTGGATTGTCTGTTCCCTTTGGAATAAAGTACAAAATGTTAGGTGATAATTTTGAAATCAGCATAAGGACTTCTCCGTCTCTTTTTATCGGACAGACTCCCAGTAGGCAATTTATATTCCCAATAAGGGGGGATTTATCTGTAGGAATAAAGGGTTGGATTTAAAATTAGATTACTCAGGTCACTACATTAACACAAATCTGTTGAATTTCTCTAATCTAGGATTACATATTCCTATAGAGGGGGATTATTATGAAAAAAAAGATTGCAATTGTTATAATGTTGGCGTTGTGCTTGAGTCCTGTTTTTGCGAATTCAACGGCAAGAAGTAAATTTGGTGCGGGGTTTTTGTTGCCTTTCCCTATTGTATTAGAATTAAGCATTGGGAATGTGGATATAGATTTTGGCCTTTACAACGGTGCAAACAATTTATTTAAAGACTGGAGAACGTTATTTCTTGCACTAGATTACATCTTCTACTTGTACACCTTCCCGGGGGCAGCTAACATTTTAGAATTTGCTGTGGGGGGTGGCGCATATGGCACTATGTGGTTATCGAGATGGGGTAATGGCCAAGCAAACAGTGGTCCAGTGAGCGTAGGTGCACGACTGCCCTTATTTTTAAACCTTGCAGTGTCTAGGCATAGATTTGATTTATTTTTAAAAGTAGCGCCTGGTCTTGGAATGAATATTTGGAGCGGAGGAGTGGGTTTTAGATGGGAAGTATTTGCAGGACTTGGATTTAGGTTCTGGTTCGCGTAAAAAATATATAACTCAGAGGAGGTGTTTTTGCTCTTTAAACGTACTCGGAATATCAGGCAAGACTACAAATTTCATTTTAAAGCGTTTGCGTATATACTTAACAGGCAGAGTTGTGGATATAGGGGAATATGGGAAAGACAGTGTTGATTTTAGTCTTATTATTGGTTGCTATTGGCACCTCGGCAGACGATTTGTATTCAAGTCGAGGAGCCTTTGGCTTTGGAGTAACGGGACCTTTCCCAAGTACATTTCAACTAGTCTTGGGACCCAACATTGAAATAGAGATTGGACTTTACAATGGGTTGAAGAATTTGTTTCAAAATGCCAGTACAATATTTTCTTCTTTGGAGTTTGTAACCCCTACATACAATTTGATAGAGGAATACAATCTGATAGATATTGCACTTGGAATTGGTGTATATGGTATGTGGTGGATATCGAAGTGGAATCGCACTCAGAAAGTTTATGGTTCAATGAATATTGGGGGGCGCCTATCTTTTATACTAAATTTCTCAGTTAGTAAAAAATTGTTTGACATTTTTTTAAAATTAGGACCCGGTGTCAATATTTGGGGAGGAAGTTTCGATTCGGCTCGAAAATGGGAGATATTTGCAACTCTGGGGCTCAGGTTTTGGATTGTATAAAATCTTTAAACAACACACTAGTAAAACGCCTGTAGTGTAACTTGCGGGCCTTTGTTTAATCCTTAAAACTAGTATGTGATATAATGGCATGTGTTTAATTATTGGAGGCATAGTGAAAAAACTGATACTAATAATATTTTTGCTATTAATTACATGGGCTGATACGTTTGGAAGAAATTCGTACCTAAACAGAGGAGTGGGATTTGGAGGCAGCATTGGAAACCCCATGTTCAATTACATTATGTCCTTCCCGTTCATTGACGTCGAGATAGGGTATGGGGGTACAAATGGAATAATTTTATCCGGCCGTGGCATTGACTCAAAAAAATACGACTTCAACCTGTTTGCACTTGCAGCTCTAGATTTAATCTTCACAGTACCCTTAATGGAAAGGCTATCCATTGGATTAGGCATCGGAGGCAGCATACACATAGCATCTCGCAAATCAGATTTAATAAACCTACAATTGGGATTTGGAGTCAGAACACCAGTGGTCCTTTTCTACGACCTAACAGAAAAGGTAGAAATGGGTTTTAAAATAGCACCTTCAATAGAATTTATATCAAACACAAGATCTCTTGCATATCACCACCTCTATGCGGGTCTTAAGACAAATATAATTGGAGGAATATTTGCAAAATACTATATCTAACTATTGCCAATTACTATGGAAAAACTCACCCAGCTTCGAATCCAGTCTTTCGAACTTATGTGCCCCGAAGAAGTCTCGCTGAGCCTGTATTAGATTGGTTGGTAAGTAATTAGTAGAATAAGAATCCAGAAACGAAAGGCTTGCATAAAATACCGGTAAAGGTATTCCGATTTCGCTAGCTTTTGAGACTACCCTTCTTAGGGACTTGTGATGCTTCTTAATTATCTCTAAAAAGTAGTCATCGAAAAGCAGATTGATAAGGTGAGGATTTTTGTCGTACGCTAGTTTAATCTTTTCTAGGAAAACACTCCTAATTATGCAACCCTCTCTCCAAACCAAAGAAATTTTTCCCAAGTTTAAATCCCAACTATAATTAACAGATGCCGACTTAAGCAACATGAACCCCTGAGCATAAGCTAATATCTTTGAAACTAAAAGGGCATAATAAAGATCCAAAATCCAATCACTAAGATCAAATTCAAATGGCCCTAAATCCATTTTAAGAATGTCACTAGCGATTACCCTTTCATGTTTTAATGTGGAGACAAACCGTGCGAACACAGACTCAAAAATCAAATTTGCTGGCACACCTGTCTCAAAAGCTTCAATTGAAGTCCATTTGCCAGTACCCTTTTGATTTGCAACATCCAAAATCTTATCAAGCAAATACTCATTATTTTCTTTGTATTTTAGAATACTAGATGTTATTTCCACCAAATAACTAGAAAGCTCTCCCTCATTCCACTTTTCAAACACTTCTGCGATCCTCAAATTATCTAAATTAAAAGCTTTCTTCATAAAAAAATATGCTTCACTAATAAGTTGCATATCGGCGTACTCAATCCCATTATGAATCATCTTTACATAGTGGCCTGCTCCATTCTCACCAATATAAGCAGAGCAAACATCTCCCACCCGTGTCTTTGCAGCTATCTCATTTAAAATAGGTTCAATTAACTCATAAGACTTTCTGCTACCTCCATACATCAAAGAAGACCCAGACCGAGCGCCCTCTTCACCCCCCGAAATTCCAAGTCCAACAAAATAAACATCCCTAGAGAATAACTCTCGTTCTCTTCTCATGGTATTCTTGTAATGAGAATTTCCGCCGTCAACGATAATATCAAATTTTTCAACTAGAGGTAGAATTTGCTCAATTACCTTATCCACAGCTGAGCTTGATATCATTAAAATAATTTTTCTAGGTTTTTTTAAACTTTTAATAAAACTCTCAACATCTTTAAATCCAATAATCTTCCTATGAGCATTGTTTACAAGAAAAACCTCAGTCCTTTCATTGTCTCTATTATAAACAGAAACATTAAACCCGTTATCAGCAATATTTAAAGCTAAACTGCTACCCATAACACCCAACCCATAAACACCAACATCCATCGCATTGTCCCCTATCTTAACTTTTCATTTCAAACAAAGCCACTTTATTCATTATTTTCAGATTATGTTATATCATGGAAAAAGTAAAGATTAAACCAAGCGAAAGAGGGGGAAATTTCATGAAAAAACAGTTTGACACAGAAGTTAATGACTTGCTTTATTTAATCATACACTCTCTTTATTCCCATAAAGAGATATTTTTACGAGAACTAATATCAAACGCTTCTGATGCAATTGATAAGCTTAAATTTTTAAACCTAACAGATGAAAAATTTAAAGGTATTAACCTAGATCCAAAGATAGAAATAAGTTTTGATGACAAAATCATTAAAATCAAAGATAACGGTATTGGAATGAATAAAGAGGATCTAATGAATCATCTTGGAGTAATTGCAAAATCAGGCACTAAGGAATTTATTAATAACTTAAAAAAAGATGAAAAAAAAGCCTCAAGTTTAATTGGACAGTTTGGAGTTGGCTTTTATAGTGCTTTTATCGTGTCAGAAAAAGTTGAAGTTAGAACAAGAAAAGCTCTAGAAGAGAATGCCTATATCTGGTCTAGCGATGGGAAGACAGGGTATGAAATAGATCAAACGGAAAAAGATGACATGGGCACCGAAATAACCCTTTATCTTAATGAAGAAGGAACTGAGTATACTAGTAAATGGAAAATTCAAGAGATTATAAAAAAATATTCAAACCATATTAACTATCCTATATCCATTAAATATAGGGAACCCTTAATGAAAGATGGAAAACAAGAGGGGTTTGAAGACAAAGAAGATAAGGTAAACGAAACTACAGCAATTTGGATAAAAAACAAAAGTGAAATTACTGATGAAGAATATAATGAATTTTATAAAAATCTGACTTTTGACTATGAAAATCCACTTATCCATATCCATACAAAAGCTGAAGGAAGCATTGAATACATAAACCTTTTCTATGTTCCAAGCAAGGCTCCTTATGACCTATACTACCCAAATCCCAAACCTGGTGTGAGGTTATTCATAAACAGAGTTTTTATCACAGACTCTGAGGGTAGCTTACTTCCAAATTATTTAAGATTTATAAAAGGAGTAATAGATTGCCAAGACCTACCGCTAAACGTAAGCAGGGAGATTTTACAGCAAAATAAAATACTATCTAAAATAAAGTTATCTTCTGTAAAAAAAATACTAGGCGAACTTGAAAAATTAAGTGAAGCAGATTCTTCCAAGTTTGCTGAATTTTCAAAAGAATTTGGAAGATGTTTGAAAGAGGGAGTTTATTCTGACTTTGATAATAGAGAAAAACTCATATCTTTGATTAGATTTAAATCTTCTAGCGTGGATGGATTTGTCTCTTTGAAAGAATATAAAGGTAGAATGCCTGAGGGCCAAAAAAGTATATATTACATAACTGGGGGGAGAGAAAACATACTAAAAGCCAATCCAATTGTAACTGCCTATAAAGAAAGAGGATACGAGACTCTTATTATGGATGACGAACTTGATGAGGCTATTTTAAATTTTATGACGGAATACGACGGAACAAAACTGAAAGCAATCAATAAAAACGAAACAAGCGATGAATTAAAAGATGAAAACTTTAAAAAAACCGAAGAAGAATTTAAGGATATCTTGTTAAAAGTAAAAGAAATACTTAAAGACCAAGTTAAAGATGTTTTGTTATCAGCCACATTAATCAAAGAACCATCAGCAATCATTATTGACAGTGCTGATCCTACCTATCAAATGCAAAGGATTATGCTGTCAATGGGACAAGAAGTGAAAGAAACAAAACCGATCCTTGAGCTAAATCCAAATAACAAAATCGTTAAAAATTTAAAAAACCTAGACAGCGAGAACTTGGAGAAAATAAGCATCATACTCCTTGAAGAAGCAATAATAACATCGGGCTTGCCTAGCAAAAACCCAAGTCAATTTATCAACATTCTAAACGAAATTTTAGAGAAAAATATATAATATGTGTAAAGTAATGAACAGGGGCGCATGCCCCTATTTTTTGACTCTAAGAACCAGATCCTTGCCAGCCTCAACGGGCTTGGTTTGGGATATCTTATTTCTGACATCTTCTGTTAAAGAAGCAGAAGAAGGTAAGATATATTCAGAACCATCATCAAACCTGCCAAATACGTACTCAATATTCGAAACCTCATCAGAATTTGCAATAACAACGGGAGTAACCACTGATTCCGCATGAGCCTTTAAATAGTCAAGATCAAGTCTAATAACAACATCTCCCTGCTTCACGCTCGACCCTTCTTCAGCAACCCTTGTAAACCCCTTTCCATTCAAATTAAGAGTATTAATACCAAAGTGAACAAAAATTTCAACGCCCTCTTTAGTCTCAAGACTAAAAGCATGATTTGTCTTGAAAATCTTACCAATAGTTCCATCACAAGGTGCAACTAACTCACTGCCCGTAGGAACAATAGCAACCCCATCACCAACTATTTTCTCAGCAAACGCCTCGTCCGGAACTTTATCGATTGAAACAACCTTGCCACTAACAGGTGCTATCAAATCCAAAGTAGCTACCTTTTTAAAAAAATCTAAAAACCCCATAACTAATCTCCTATAAATTTATCTAAATATTTCAAAGTCTCTGACTCTAACTTACTACTCAATACTCTATTAGCTAATTCACCAAGCTCAGATATTGTATATTTCTTTAGTAAATACTTAATCCTAAGCGAAGCGCTAGGGACCATACTCAAAGACCTAAATCCAAGACCAACAAGAATTAAAGCTCCAGCCTCATCTCCCCCAAGCTCGCCACAAACAGACACATCAATTCCAGAGCTACTCCCAGCATCAAAAACATGCTTAATTAGTCTTAAAACAGCAGGATTATACTTATCATACAAATTTGATATCTTCTGATTACCACGGTCCACCGCTAAAGTATATTGAGTCAAATCATTAGTCCCAATACTAAAAAACTTCAATTTATTGGAAAGTTCAGTAGCAATTAAAGCCGCAGAAGGTACTTCTATCATACAGCCTACTTCCAAATCTCCATCAAAAGGCAAATTCCTAGATCTTAAATTCTCCCTAGCCCTACCTACAAAATGTTCGATTATATCAATGTCCTCATACCTAGTAAGCATAGGCACCATTATCCTTACCTTGCCATAATGACTAGCTCTAAAAATTGCATTAAACTGCACCTGCACTAACTCTTCATAGTCCATGTACATCCTCAGCGCACGATACCCCAAAAAAGGGTTATCTTCCTTTGGAAAATGAAGATAAGGTATCTCTTTATCGCCTCCAATATCAAGAGTACGAATAGTAACAACGCCCTTCTTCTCAACAGTTTCCACGACTTTCTTATAAGCTTCAAACTGCTCCTCCTCCGTAGGTGGCTTACCAGATTCCATATACAAAAACTCTGTCCTAAAAAGCCCTATCCCCTCAAGCCCATACTTATTAACATAAGAAATATCTGCAGGAGTTCCAATATTAGCCTTTAAAGATATTGTAACGCCATCTTTCGTCTCTGCCTTTTTATCCTTTAATGAAAAAAGCTCTTCCTCCATCTTACTGTGTTTTAACATTTTATTCATGTATTTATTAAGTTCACTAGTTGATGGGTTATTAATAACAATCGAAGAGAGTCCATCAATGATCAACCTATCGCCATCTTTAATATTGCTAATATCTGAAGGAGACATAACAAGAGCTGGCAATTCCATTGTCCTTGCTAAAATAGCAGCGTGAGAAGTTTCACCACCAACCGTAGTCAAGAATCCTTTAACATAACTTAAATCAACTTGCATTGTATCAGAAGGAGTTAATTCTTCAGTAACCAAAACTACATCTCTATTAATTTCAGACAGATCAGTTAATTGCCCTAAAATATTTGAAACAAGCCTATTCCTAATATCTCTGAAATCAGAGGCCCTCTCCTTTAAATAAACATCCGTGTACTCCTCCATACCCTTAATCAATTCTTCAAAAGATAAATAAACAGCGTAAGCAGCACCACAATTTTCATACTTAATAAAATTTAAAACGGTATCTGTAAGCTCATCATCTTCAATGATCAACATCTGACCCTCAAAAATACCCTCTTTATCAGCACCAAGCTGGTCCGCCGCCTTCCTTGTAAGCTTCTCAAGTGCAGAAATAGCCTTAACCTTAGCGTCATTAAACTTTTTTATCTCACTGTCAACTTGAGAAGAATCAATTTTTGATTTATTAATCAAATTATCAAAATCTTTTTTAATAAAAAGAGCTTCTCCTACACCTATCCCCTTAGATATTCTTTTTCCCGATAAAGTCATACAAACCTTCCAAGCTCACTCTTTAAAAGACTCAATGAGTTCAGAAAGCTCAGTAGCAGCCCTCTCCTCATCATCCCCATCAGCACAAACCAAAACTTTCTTACCAGAAGACAATTCCAAGGTTTGCAAACGAAATAAGCTCTTCCCGCTAACAGATTTCCCATCAGCTTCCACAGTTATATCACTAGAATACTCTTTCGCTCTTTTCACAAAAGTCGACGCCGGCCTTACGTGTAAGCCATTAATAGCCCTAATAGTAGCTTCTTTTTTTACCATAAACTTAAGAACCCCTTTTTTTTAAAAAATTATTTTTGTAAAACATTAACAAATTAACATTATAATACATAAAAGCGAATTGATAAATTAATTACCATTGGTTTCATATAAAACATTAGCAAAAATTAATAATTATTTAACATTTCTAATTTTTATAAGATCAAAAGCTAATCAATACATCAAAATAAAAACTTTTAATAAGTTTCAAATTCCTCTCGCCAAAGCTAAAATTTTTAACATCTCTAACATTTTTATCCAACATTTTAAGGGAATCTTCAATCTCAGAAATCGACAAAGGTAGAGTTTTATTAAGAAGTGAAACTTGAAAATCCCTTAAAGTAATAACCTTGTCATCGTAAAATATTTTCATCAAAAAATCACTTATAACGTCTCTTTTGACATTCAAAAGCACACAAATAAAAATAATGTTTACATTTTCTAACATTTCAAATGAAAAAGTATCAACAAACACTTTACCATAAAAACTTTTGTTCCATAGATTTGTAATTGGAAATTTTAATTTAGTCAAAAACAAAGTATTGCGCCTTTGTATATAATCATCCCTATTAACACTATAAGCATTATAAGTATAAGTTTTTTTAGTGAAAACATCTCTGAACTCAAGTTGAGCATCAAGGCTTAGAAACAAAGGATGCAAATCAAAAACGGTACTCTTATAATAAAACCCATTAGCAATGTTAACGCTGTTTAAATATATTTTATCATTTAATTTTGCAATAAGCTCATAAAATAATCTTGGAATATTTCTCTCTCCAAATTTCAATATTTCATTATAAGTAACACATGGCCCTATTTCTAAATAATTACTCTTAAGTGAAATCTTTCTAAATCTTTCAAAATTATTGACCAAAAAGAAATTAATTGTTTTATTCTTTTCTTTAAAAATCTCAATATTTTTATGGAAGTCAATTTCGTTATAAACAATATAATTATCCAATTCTCTGTCAAACAAACTAACAAGTGCATTAAAGTTTTCTGGGTAGTATACTCTTATGCCGCTCATTTTCTCTCTAATTCTTCTAACTTCAAATAAATATCTAAAAAAGTATTAACATCAACGCAATAACACTTCAACGTATTATAATATCCCAAGATATCTGTTCTGATTATTATTTTACTCTTTAAAAAATAATAAAATAAAAGAGCGTTAGATGAGAAACAGCTTGCACAAAACCCAAAGCAGTTTTCTAACAAGACCTTAATTAAATTTCTATAATAGGATGTATCCCTTAGACCTTCAACCGTCATGATGTTACTTCCATTTAACATAAAAGCTGGAACTAGGTATGAATATATCGGTTGTAAATTTAAAAGCACTAATGAAAAGTTGTTGTTGACATTCTCAATTAAATTTTTTTCACCCGAATAGAAAACACCCATTAAAAGATCCCTAGTACTTAAAGAAATATCAACACTTTTTGAAAGACTTTCTCCATTCAAATTAAAGCTAATTAGTATCAATCTTTACACTCCAATTACTCAGAACATCTTCAACCTCAATAGGAATTCTGGATAAATCAAAATCAAAAGCCTGAATTAAGGCCGTCCTGATTGCAGAAACAGATGAAATAAATAATGCCCTGAAAGAAAAAAAATCCTCTCCATCCTCAATAAACTCAACCATTAAAGGGTCATCAATATCATAATTTATTTTTCCAAAAACATAACTGGCTGCCAAACTAAAAACCGAAAATGCCCTCTTATTATTGAGCTTAATCTTATCAATCTTGCCACATTGAACAAAAAAAGTTACATTGCTAAATGTAACTTCAAAAGAATATATTTTTACGACAATTTCAAGCGAACATGCAACCTTAAACCTAGTATCAGCACTTAGAACAAAATCTTGCTCAATTACAACAGGATAATCGCCTTTAAAATTTTTACCAGTCATCAAGGCAAGATTCTCCTTAACAGCCAAAATTTCTCTCCCAACAAAAAAAGGTTCTCTAATCAGTGCACCATACCCAATATCATCTGCAAAAGAATCGCTGACAACAAACCTTACATTGTTATACGACAATTCAAATTCCCTAGCTAAAGTATTTCTTAAATAATTTATTAAATTGTCATCCAAGATCTTATAAGGAATGAGTATCTCCAATTTATTTTTATGCAAACTCATAGAAATAGTTTGCATATACCCCTTAAGGACAGCTTCTACATCTATAAAGCTAAAGCCCGCCCCTTTTCTCCTTACATCAAAAACACCATAGATATTATTTAAACTTATAGAAGATGATTTCCTAATGATAGAATTTTTAAGATCCACCTTCTCAAAAAACTTTAAAAATTCATCGTATTCCGGCTTAACATGAGAGAGCAGATAACTCAAAGGCTCAATTGAAAAACTCACCGCAAGGTTATATAAGTTTGAATAAATAAAATTGTAAACAGAGGTCTCAAATAAGAGGTGATTATCATAAAAAAATACAATATCATGTTTAAGTTCCATAAAATTAGTCTGTACCCTAAAATCAAAAAACAGATTACTGAAAATACGCTTGAGATAATTAAAATAAAATTTATACATAAAACTTAACGGCCTGTTGATCTCAAGATCCAAAACAATCTTTGAAAGCTTATTTTCTGCTGACAAACAGTTAATAGCCGAAAATTTCAATCTCAAATCCCGCACCATCAAGAAGTGTCTTTTATAGTAAACAATATTAACTCTTCTCCTAAGTCTGGTAGCAAGCACTACACCCTGCAAAATCGCATTAAAGTAAACTGGAAAAAGGGAATTAATGCAATAATTATTAAAAGAATTAATAATTATCTTATCCTTACTAATACAAAAATTATCACTAATAATTTTCTTCAAAAGAACAATGTTATCAACATCCGCATCAATGATTAAGAGATCTCCCTTGAAGTAAACTTTAACCATAAGAGATTCATTACAGCAATTTATATAATCCGAAAACTCATAACAAGATCTGTAAGTCTCCACCCCGTCAAATTTACTATCCATTGACTCAGAATAACCTTCCTTCTGCTCAATCGCTTTAAGCTCAAAAGACACACTCTCCTCTGCCCTTAATAAAGAATCCAGGTTATTAGAATATAGAACCAAAGAAATTTGACCCTCAAAGTCTATTTTGTTATCGAAAAGCTTCAAATTAAAGTCATCAGACCCAACAACATCGCCAAATTTGAGAACAATGTTATCCTTGTAACTAATGCTAGAAATCTGATCCTTATATCCGTCCGAAAGCGTGAAATCTTCAATGATAGCACCACTACTACCACAACAAACAGGCAAACCCCAAATCTCATCCATGCTTCCTAACTTCATACACACCAAGAAAACCAAGAAAGAAAATACACAAGCTACCTTCTAACTGCTTCATTATGGCATAATATCAACAAAATTACTATGTAGAATAAAAACATTCAGTGATACTAAATTACTAAATTAACAACTTCTAACCAAACGGGCCACTCTACTTTGTCACCAAAGTGCACCACATGAACTTTAATTCTTTTTTTGATAATTTTTTGAAATTATGTTAGTATCGGGTCATGGTTGTGGGCGCTGAACACACCAGACAGGGCATTTATGGATAAAGGTAGCCAGAAGTTTTTCGCACTTCTTAAGATTTTTTCTCTGTTTCAGTATGCATCGCTTTTTGGTGATTCGGGATCTGTTGCGATTGATACCGTGATAAGTCCTTCTGCTGTTTACATCCCCAAAGAGGACTTAAGCGAAGATTTCCAAAGTGAGAACAATGATAGTACGGAACCACCACAGGGAGGTGCTCCGAACAAACCTAATCTTGGTAGTGGAAAATCAAATAAGCTTGAATTTAGCGATTTGGAACAGCTTCAAAGATTAGAAAAAAGTGGGGCAACAAGCGACGGTCTGCGTGGTAAAGAATTACATTATCCACAATACTTAAGACCAAAAAAACCTTCCTTCGAAAGCACGAATATGCATGATACGGGATCTAGGACAAACTTAGATGAATTGAAGCTTAAAATTGAAAGCTACGAGAATAAAATGGAAAACATAGAAAGGCTTTTGCAAAACAAAAATACAGAACCTATTGAAAAAAAGGACGAAAAGTACGAGTCTTTAGCGAGAAGTTTAAAACAGGAAATTGAAGAGATAAAAAAATTGATCGACAAAAAAGGATACTTACTAGGCAATGCCTCTGAACCGAAGGAAGATACTTATAGTGAAAACGAACAAGAATATGATAACGGTCAATATGAACACTCGCTAAATCAAAATTATGATTACATAAGAGAAGAGGATGAATATCATGAACAAGATCAACAACATTTTCATTCAGAATCGCAAGTAATAAGAGAACTTGGCGATAGGATTACCCGTAGTGAAGATACTATTGATAACAATTCTCGAATACTGAGAGAGCTTGACGACAGATTTACCCGTAGTGAAGATACTATTGATAACAATTCTCGAATACTGAGAGAGCTTGACGACAGATTTACCCATAGCGAAGATACTATTGACAACAATTCTCAAGTGCTGCGGGGGCTTAACGACAGAGTTACCCATAACGAAGATGCTATCTTAGCTCTCCAAAAAGAATTAATGAATTTACATAACAATAATAATGAAAATAACAGCTTGGAAGATATCGAACTTAATTTGTCTTCTATAGAAAAAATAATAAATGAACTGAAAGAAAGGATTGAAAAAACTGAAGAGTCACACAAGGAAAATGAAAATAAAATCAATAACAAGCAGGATGAAATAAATGCATTAGAGAAGAGATTAAAAGAAAATGAAAATATAATTTCAACACTTCAAAAAGAATTGACCGCATCTGAGAGGCAAGATCCCCTAACAAAAGGGCACAAAGAAATAAAAGGCAATGGAGAAGCGAAAAGTTTAGCAATACGCTCTGCCGAGGCTCTCACCGTGCCAGAACAAAGCAAAGAAAGTTCAGTAACAAAAGGCATAGAACCCCTCCTGGAAGAAAAAATGACAGTTAAAGAAATGCCTCATAAAAACACCGAAAAAATGACCGGAATAAAACCCGCCAACTTTCAAATATACCCAGACACGTATTCAAATAATTACAATTTTAAAGAGAAGGGTGATAATTTCGCTTTCAGAAAACCCAACAAATATTATGTTGAAATAGAACCAACAAAAAGTTTATACAGAGCAAGAGAAATTTATGAGCTAATTTCAAAACATCATATCAAGAATTATTTCATTAACCCGTCATTGAAACACAAAGAAACTTTCTTTAGAAATTTAATAGAAATAGAGAGTACTAATGAGATAGATTCCTTATACAAGGATCTAGAATCCGAATTTAAAGATATAAGAGTAATAAAATAAATCAATCGTCAAGACCTATTAAACTTTTAATATCAGAAATACCAATAATCTTAATTCCCAGGTCACTGGCCTTTCTCATTTTCAGGCCAGGATTCTTTCCAACAAGTAAAAAGTCCAAACCCTTAGTAACTGAATTTCTAAAAACGGCCCCTTTTTCAGTTATTTTATTAATAAGAATGTGCCTAGGGTACTCCTCAAAAGAACCTGTAATGCAAAATTTTTGCCCAATTAAAGAAGAATCATTTGAACGATACTCTTCCTTGTTCTCCTCCATTTTAAATCCCAACTCCTTTAAAATGTTAAATTTACTTAAAATATTCTCGTCATTAAACGCCTCAATAATATTTAAAGCTGTCCTTTCCCCTATTCCCTTAATTTTTAAAAGCTCTTCAAATGCATTCTCTTTATCTCTACAAAGAGTACTAATTACATCAAATGAGTTCAAATTATTAGCAATTAACAATGCTATTGTATTCTCCCCAAATTCCTTAATACTCATACTGAGGAGTAGTTTGCTGAATGGTTTCTTTTTACTGTTTTCGATTGAATTTTTAAATTTATCTATTCTCCTAAGCTTAAACCCTTTCAAGTTAATAAGTTTATTAAAATCAAAAGTACAAAGATCTATTTCTGAATGTATAAAATCCATTTTGAAAAGAAACTCAATTGTTTTATCTGAAAGTCCCACAATATCCATACATTTTTTACTACAAAAATACTTTATCCTCTCAACTACCCTAGAAGGACAACTTTTGTTTTCGCAAAAAAGGTGCGAACCATCCCTTACTAAAGGGGTACCACATGAAGGACAATTACTTGAAATTTTAAAACTACCAACGGAAAGCTTTTCAAAGACCAATTCAACAGCAGGAATTACATCTCCACGCCTTGAAATTGAAACAATATCTCCAATATTTAAACCAATAGAATCTATATAATCTTGGTTATGCAGAGTTGCATTTTCAATAAAGGCGCCCGAAACAAGAACTCTCTCAATATGCGCAACAGGGGTAATTTTGCCACTTCGACCCACCTGAACGGAAATATCAATCACTTTGCTAAGACTTGCGAGAGATTCAAATTTATAAGCTATTGACCACCTTGGATGATGCGAAGTATGCCCCAAAGCTTGCCTTAAACTAAAACTATCAACCTTAAGAACAACTCCATCAATCTCATATTCGAGAGAATTCCTTCTATCCTCTATCTCTTTGATATAACTCATAATGTCTTCTTCCAAATTTTTACCATCAAAAATCTTAAAAAAAGGATTAACTTTAAATCCCAGCTCTTCAAGCTTATCCAAAGCGTCATGATTCGTATTAAAGCCTAAGCTAGAATCCAAAACATCATAAACAAAAATATCTAAAGGGAAATTAGCAACCTCCCTGCTATTTATTCTTCTAAGTATACCTGAGGCTAAATTTCTGGCGTTGATATAAGAGTTTTCCAATGTTTGATTTATTTTAAAAAAATTTTCCTTATTGATGTAAATCTCACCTCTTAACACTAGGTTAACATTTTTATCAATACATAAAGGAACATTTTTGATTGTCCTAACATTCTCAGTAACATCATTCCCAACACGTCCATCTCCTCTAGTCAGTGCTCTCTTAAGTATTCCATCTTCATAATAAAGAACAATTGAACACCCATCAATTTTTGGCTCAACTGAGATACCATGAAAAACTTCCAAGCTGGAGCTATAATCAGTTAATATCACCTTCTTAATCCACAAAAATAATTCCCTCTCATCATAGGCCTTATCAAGACTTAATACAGGAAAAGAGTGTTCAATCTCTTTAAACTCATTTAAGAGGTCACTCCCAAATTTAAGAGTAGGCGTATCTAATGTTTTATATTCAGGGTGCCTATTCTCTAAATCTCGAAGACGCAAAAGATATTTATCATAATGTAAGTCATCCACACTCGGAGAAGAGTCGACATAATATTCCTTATTCCATTTCTTGACTAAATTTTTTAAATATAAAATCTCATTCTCTATCTTTTTATTCATAAATTCAGCATCAAAGTTACTAAAAATTCAAGGTACATTTTAACAAAATAATGCAACAATGTACTTTATCTCTAAAAGATGGGATAAAAGTGTAAGCAACTCTATCTCAAACACAAAAATAACAAATTTAAAAGTTTAAGATCAAATCAATATCAAAAGGTTGACTCAATAATTAAAATACATTTTGAAGCTATATGCTTGAGAAATAAATAAATTGACTTTAAAATTTAGAGAAAGTAACTAAAAAAGAACAAAACCGGTAATTATGAATTATATCTTTAATTGGTATTAGAAATTACTTTTGATGTCTTGTTATGCTAAAATTAAACGAGGAGTGGAATTTGGAAGGAAACAGAAAGGCCTTAGTTGTTGATGACTCTATTTTTATGAGGAAAAATCTAATCAAGATATTGAAAAAATTAGGTTTTAGCGAATTTTTTGAAGCAGAGGACGGGCTTGAAGCGGTTAGAGAATTTGAACAGCGAGAAGAGATTGATCTGATAACTCTTGATATAACAATGATGGGAATGGACGGCATTACAGCTCTTGAAAGGATGAATGAAATTAATAATAGATTTTCAAAGAAAATTAATGTATTAATGGTGACAGCACTTGGAAAGCAAGAACTCATTAAGAAAGCTTTGGAGCTTGGTGCTAAGGGTTATATTACAAAACCCTTCAGCGAAGATCAAATAACAGAGCAAATAAAAATGTTGGATTAGGAGAAAATTCTTGACGTCAAAGGAAGATATATATAAGAAAACACAGATTAATACATCAAGTCCTCTCTTGTTACTAGTAATGCTTTATGAGAGAGCTATACAGGATTTAGAAATTGCTGAAGAACTTTATCAAAAAGAAGACTTAAAGGATGCGGTAAAAGCTGATGAGAGGATATACCATGCACAAGACATAATCATTGAGTTGATGTCTACACTGAATTTTGAAGATGGTGGAGCCTTTTCTAAGCAGTTGTTTTCAATATACTCTTTTTTAAACAAAGAACTTGAAAGGGTCATATTAGAAAAAAAAAGAGACAACATTCAAGGCGTAATAAAGCATCTTAAAAATCTGCATATGGCCTGGCGGGAAATTCTTAATAAGGATCACAGTTCTAACAACAAGAAATTAGGAATCAATATTGTAAGTTGACCAAATGTTAGAAAGGTATTTGCAAGGCTTAGTAATTGAGTTTAAAAAGTTAAAAGCCATTTTGGAGTTTGAAAATGAGAGTATCGACAGAGGAGTAATTAGTATATTAGACTTCACAAACCCTAGAAAAGATTTAATCTTGGCTTCCATCAGCGGCTATTATATCACTATAAGTTCATGGCTAGAGGGACAGGACAGGACAAAAAAAGAAATTGAAACATTAATCGAAGAGGTCAATTTTCTTAAAGAAGAAATGTGCGTGATGTATCAAAATTCATACAAAACTATGAGGGAACTTTATGAACAAAAATCAACAATACCAAAGACAATCTTCTCTAAATATCCCTTTAGAGACAATAATCCAGTTTTAGTAGATGTTAAGATATGAAGACAATCTATCTCATTGATGCTTTAAATATAATATTTAGAAATTATCATGTAATGAAAGGGAATCCTTTGCTTAACAGAAGGGGAGAAAACGTCAATGCATTTTTTGGATTTTTTAAAACTCTTTTCTTCATCATTAAAGAAAAAAATCCAGAAAGCTTAGTTGTAACTTTTGATTCGGAGACGCAAACTTTTAGAAAAGAAAAATATCCAGAATACAAATCAACAAGAGACGTCCCTCCTGATGATTTAATACCCCAAATCTACTGGATAAAAGAAGGACTAATAAAGGCAAATATTCCAATTTTTGAGATGCAGGGATATGAGGCTGATGATCTTATTGCCAGTTTTGCAAGAAAAGCAAAATTGAGTAATTATTTAACTTATATCATATCTCCAGACAAAGATTTACTACAAATGATGTCAGATGAGACTAAAATACTTAAACTCGAAAATGGCAACTTTGTAGAAATGGATAGTGCTTATGTGAGAAAAAAATTTGCAGTAGATAGTTCTCAAATAAAAGATTATTTATCCATTGTTGGAGACAGATCAGACAACATACCGGGCGTTAAAGGAATTGGAGAAAAGGGAGCTGCTAAGCTACTGAGTGAATTTAAAACACTAAATGAGATATACGAAAATATAGATTCTATTAACAAAAGATACAGGGAAATTTTGACAAGAGAGAAAGAAAATGCTTTCTTAAGCTATGAACTTGTCAGTCTTGTGGAAGATCTAGAGTTGCCTGATCTTGAAAAATTTAAACTAGGAAATTTTAAAGAGGATGTTATTGAACTGTTTGAAGAGCACTCTGCCATAAAATTGATTAAATCTTACAAGAAAGATATCTTAAAGAAGACATCCATAAACCAAACACAAAAGTCAATCTTTGAAAAAAATATACCAATTATCAATCAAGCAGACAGAGATATTTTAAATACAATAATGCCATATTCAAGTAATTTAAGGACAATACAAGAAGAAAATACCAAATATGAGACAATACTGACTAAAGAACAACTTGACTCATTAATGGAAAAACTAAAAACAGAACGGTATGTGGCAATAGACACAGAAGCAACCTCTTTTAATGCTTATGAAGCCAAAATAATTGGAATATCTGTTGCATTCAAAGAATTTGAAGGTTATTACATTCCAATAGACAATAAAGAAAAAAAATTTATTGAAAAAGAGTATATAGTACAAAAATTTAATGAGTTTTTTAAAACGGAGCCCATGCTAATTGGCCAAAATTATAAATTCGACTATAAAATACTTAAATATAATGGGTTTAACCCTATTCCTCCCCACTTCGATACAATGATAGCAGCTTATGTTATTGACTCAAACACAAGAGTGTCTCTGGATTTTTTAGCAGAAAAGTATTTAATGCATAAGAACATCACATACGAAGAAATAGTTGAAAAAAATAGCACCTTAAGGAGTGTGCCGCTTGAAATAGTGTCCAATTACTCTGCCGAGGATGCCGATATCACTTTTAGGTTGTTTAACATCTTTAAAAAGAAGCTTAAAGAGGATAATCTTGAAAGCTTGATGATGGAGGTAGAAATGCCATTTAGTGTAGTTATTACAGATATGGAAGAAAATGGCATCTATGTTGACAGAGATTATTTAAGACAGTACAGCTGTGAACTTGATAAAGAATTAAAATTAATTGAGAACGAAATAATTGAAAGCATAGGTATCGAATTTAACTTAAATTCAACAAAGCAGCTACATGAAGTCTTATTTGAAAAATTGAATCTAAGTATACCCGAAGATGCTAAGCAAGACTCAACAGAAATTAGATTACTAGAAGCAGTAAAATCTCAACATGCTGTTATAGAAAAGATCATACAACACAGACAGCTTGTAAAGTTAAAAAGTACATACACAGATATTTTAATAGATTTTATTAATAAAAAAACAAATAAAATACACACCAATTTTTTACAAATAAGAACGGCAACGGGAAGAATTTCAAGCACATCACCTAACTTACAAAACATTCCGATTAAGGATGAGAGAGGGCGTAAAATAAGGAAGGCATTCAAGCCGGATAAAGGAAATATTTTTATCTCTGGTGACTACTCACAAATTGAACTTGCAATACTAGCACATCTTTCCGAAGATGAAAATTTAATCGAAGCTTTCAAAAGCAAGAAAGACATCCACACAGAAACAGCATCAAAACTTTTTAAAGTAGAGAAAGACAAGGTAACTCCCCCAATGAGAAGGATGGCAAAATCAATTAATTTTGGAATAATTTATAGAATGTCAGATTTTAGACTTGCAAAAGATTTATCAATTTCACGAGAAGAGGCTAAGAAATTTATTGATTCTTATTTTAATCTTTACTCCAAAATAGAAACTTTTATGACGAACCAGATAAATTTTGTAAGAAAAAATGGATATAGTGAAACTCTTTTAAAGAGAAGAAGGTATATTAAAGAAATTAATAGCCAGAATTACACGGAAAGATCAAGTGCCGAGCGAATAGCCATAAACAGTACAATTCAGGGAAGCGCAGCCGACATAATGAAAATTGCAATGATTAAAGTTTATGATGAATTTAAGCTTAGAAAGTTGAAGTCAAAGATACTTTTACAAGTTCACGATGAGATGCTGGTTGAATCTCCTGAACAAGAATGTGAAGAAGCAACGAAAATAATCAAAGAAATGATGGAAAATGCTTATCCCTTAAGGCTTCCTTTAAACTCAAATATTGAAACCGGAAAATCATGGGGAGAAATGCATCCATAATTGGCATAACCGGCAGAATAGCAACTGGGAAAGATACTGTTTCAAAAATAATTACAAGTGGATATGGGTATTACGAAATAGATGTGGATAAAATTGGACACACAGCACTATACAAGAGGAAAGATCGAATAGTAGAAGTCTTTGGTAAAAAAATATTGAATAATGAGAATGAAATAGAAAGATTAAAACTTAGGGAAATTGTTTTCAGTGACAAAGCAAAACTGGATAAGTTAGAATCGATAACACATCCCCTTATACAAAAAGAAATAGAAGGCAAAGTATTGAAGGGTCCATTTGATAAAGTAATAATAAACGCTGCATTGCTTTTTAAATTAAATCTTGAGCAATTCTGTAGATATATATTTGTAATAAAAGCAAGCAATGCTGTGATAAAAGCAAGACTAAAGTTAAATCGAAACTTAGATGATAAATTGATTACAAACATCCTTAAGTGGCAAAAATGTATTTTTTTCAATAAAAATATTCTAAATCTAAAAATAATAAATATAATTAACAATGGGAGTTATGATTGTTTGAAAAAAGAAATTGATACAAAAATGAAAGAGGTAGTGAATGAAAGATTTACATGAGAGTAACAACAAAGGCTTTTTGGTAGCACTTACTTCGATTATAGCCGTTTGTACAATAATATTCCTTGGAATAATTGTTTTCTTTCCAAACAAAAATCTAGCCTCTGACATCGCAAGCAAAAATATTGTTTTACAAGAGACAGAAGAAAAAAAAGCTACGGAAAATGAAAATACTGAGGAAACATTAAAAATAACTGACAATGCAAATGAAATTATAATTGATCTTACAAAAGATCTTAAAAAAGATAAAAGTTTAAATAGCAGTATCAGTAGTGGAAAAGAACTACGGGTCATAAGACAGCAAGACATACCCAAAAAACACACGAAGGATCCACCCCAAAACCCAAAAACTATTGCAAAGACAAAAAGGCAAGCTCACAACAAATCTGAAAATAAATACGACCCTAATAAAGAGTACTACATACAATTTGCATCACTGTCGGACCCAATTGCCGCTGATAATAATATTCAGGAACTAATGAAATACAGAGTAAATGCAAAAATCTATTCAGCGACAATAAATGAGAAAGATATCTACCGCGTCAGATCTGGACCTTACAAAACCATATCGGAAGCCAAATCAGATCTGAGGAAAATATCAGCATCAAATTCATTCAAAGATGCCTATATCTTAACTATTAACAAATAAGTCAAAATTAGAAACATACTTTTGATATTTCTCTACATAAATGCCATGAACACTGGTATTGCATGGTACGACTCTCCCAAGTTTAGAAAGCTTTTTAAATGCTTTTTCTAGGCTTTCAAACTCTTTTAAACGACAAAAAGCCAAAATCGCATTACCTATAATTTCTGAATGCTTAAATTCAAAAATCTTTAAATCCCTGCCAATAATATTAGCTTTTAGCTCATTTAAAAATAAATTATCTGAATTAGATCCACTCAAAAAAATATCCAACACCTTCTTTTCCAAAGATTTAAACTGCAAGAGTCTGTTATAAAATGCAAAATAAGAAGATTCAAGTATTGCAACACCTATTTGTAAAGGATCATCTGCCCTCCCCAAAATACCTTTGCTTAAATCTTCCTTTATTTGTACATCCACTAAAATATGATCGGGAAAAACCTCTTTCTTGCTTCTATAAAAGTAGACGTCCTCCACATCTACCCTAGATATTTCTTCAAAAAACTCTCCAAAAGATTTCGTCCTATGAAAAAATCTATCCTTAAGCATCTGCATTAAATACCCGGAAGGAACTATTCTTCCAATAACGAATAAATCATCCAAAAAATAAGGATACTGCAAAGAAAGACCCTCAAACTGTTCGTCTGAAACTAAATTAAAACCTTCACTTGTCCCTGTTCTATTTGACAAAATTCCAGGGGAAAAAGCTCCACTCCCCACAAGAACACTTAAATAATCCATCCCAGCATTAATTACCTCTACTCCACCCTTGATCCCAAATTCAACACTAGCACTATTAGTAACTCTTCCAGCGCTCTCCCCCATTCTTAAGAAAGGAGGAAATTTATTTTTATCGAGATTGTATTCTCTTACCTCAACATCACTCCAGATAAAAGGCATATAAGCTGAACTAGGATAGCTTGTAATAAGATTACCTGTAAGTAAATAAATAAAATACTCAAAACAAGACACGAAATACTTCACTTCGTCATAAATTCCCCTCTCACATGTGCTCAGGACAAACGGCAAGAAAGCCGACTTACCCCTAAAACCACCGAATACCTTAGAAGAATTCCAATGTAGAACCTCCAAAGGAGTCAAATTTGAATCAAGAGTTATTAAACATGGAGAGATGCCACTGATAGAAATGCAATCTACATTCCTGCCTCTGAAATTAGAAAAAACCCTTTTTAAAGCAAAAATCCATATTTTGTAATCAAAATCTCTAAAATCAACAACGAAATAATCAAAATAACTTACGTCAAAACTTTCTAGAACTCCATCATGAGAATTGATCAAAGCAGATTTTAAAGTACTAGTACCAATATCAATACTTAGCACGTCCATAAAATTATCTCTTAGAAATTAAATTTTGAATATCATCGCTTCTGTCTAGAATTTTTTGTAAACTGATTCTGTTGTGAATTGCAAAAATTGCGCCCGCAAAAATATGCGCAACATTAGCTTCGCGATACCAAGGTTTATTTATAAGTTCAGAATCATGATAAACCGCATTTGTCCCTATGATCTTGTAAAAATATCCTTCTTCATAAGCTTTATCAAAATATTTAATCGCATCCCCATTAAAAAACGGCAAGCTTATTGCGCATATGATCTTCTTAGCTCCCATGCTTTTGAGTAATTTCACAGCCTTAATGAAAGTTCCACCAGTGGCCAACATGTCATCGCTCATAAAAACGTTCTTACCTTCAACATCTCCTAAGAGTTTAGTAACAGATATGTTAGAGTCACTAACACTATGAACTACCCTTGAATAATCTCTCTCCTTGTAAAGCAAAGCCAAAGGCCTCTTAAGGCTAGACGCGAAAAATTTATTTCTATTAACAGCACCTGTATCAGGAGAAACAACCACCAAATTTAAATCCTTAATGTCTATCAACTCAGCTAAAACTTCAAAAATTTCATAAGATACATTCAAATTTTCAAAATATGATCTTCTGAAAACATTCTCAATGGCCTTTGAATGAATATCCAACGTTAAAATATGTTTAACTCCCAACTCTTCTAAAAATCTCCCAAAGAGACTTGCCGTTAATCCCTCTCTTGAGTGCTTTTTATCCTGTCTTGAGTAAGGATAAGAAGGAACAATAACACTTACAGAATTGGCTTTAGCTTGAATACACGCATCTACTGTGGTCATTAAATTCATCATATGGTCATTGATTGTCATGACTACTTTTTCATTTCCATTTACATCAACTGGAAAAGTGTTAGAAACATCCTGAACAATAAAAATATCTTTATCTCTTATGGTCTTTAAAATCTCCGACTTAAATTCACCATTGGCAAATTTGACGAACTTTACAGGAATTGCCATATCCTCATCAACCCCTATGTTAGAAAATTCAAGCCCTTCCAAAAAAGGAGGCAAAATTCCCTCAAGCTTTAAAATATCTTCTTTCAAACAGCTAGAAGTTTTAGAAATTTTTTCAACAACCTGTCTTTCAGCACGCAAAAACACCTTTCTGAGTTCTTCAATGATTTTACCAGCAAACACCCTCCCACCAGGACAAGCGACAATCCCTATCGACTTCTTAATAAGCAAACTCAATTTCGAAGACTCCTAAATTAAATAAAACCTTTACTCTATTCTACACTAAACCAATCAAAAACACACAAGATAAAAGAAAACCCTTAAAGAAGCCCACACCACCTAGGCGAGGAACTTGACCAACCAACATACCTACGCCCCCAAAACCAATTATTAGCTATGATGCACTCTACATAACTCCAAACTCAAGTCCCAACCCAACCTTCAAGTCAGAAAACACACTGTTCTTAATGTTCCAACTGTAATACACCTCAAGCATTAAGAAAGAAAGTACAGCCCTCGCTCCTAAATCCCAAGCAAACATACCAAGATCATCCAAAATAGAATCTTTAATGCCAGTAGCTACATTTAATCTAGGTCCAGTAAATAACGCAACAGCACCAATAAAAAAATCTAATCTTGTATAAAATCTAGGCTCCAGCGCTCCAATAAATGAAAAGCTATCATTTAACTGTCCTTCACGACTTATTGCCCTAAACAAGCTCAAATCAAACCCGAACTCAAACCCAAGTGACAAAAGATCATCAAACCTTGCTCCCATTTGAGCATGACCCCCATAACTTAAACCAGTCTTAGACACATTAACCATATCCGAAAACCTTCGAATTATTTCCTCTCTCTCTACGGAACTCACATCCTTCTTCAGCTTCTCTCCCAAATCTAAAGCTGTATTGTAAAAGTTTGAAACAACACTAACCGGTATGTCTACTCCAACCCCAAGATTAAGTTCAAATGTGGTATCCGAAAAAACATTGGCAGAAACAAGCATAAACAGACTTAAAAATAAAACCCTCACTCTCATGTTAGTTATAAACCTCCAAAAACACTTAAACAAACTCTGGTACTAAACCCTAAAATTCTAGCACCAAACCCGTTACAACAAATATTGGCCCATTATACCAGAAAAACCATTTTTAGAATCAATTCTCCAAGATGGAAGAAACTATATCACTTGCACTAGAGGGAACAGGATAATTTAATTCTCTATACTTTAATATATATTTTTTTGTGTTTTCCTTATCGTTTCTCTTATGATAGATATAGAAAACATTAAACAACGCTTCCTTATTAGCAGGAGCAGTCTTTAAAGTTTTTAAATATAATTTTAAAGACTCTTCCAAATTATCCTTCCTTAAAAACAAGTAAGCTTTTAAATTGATCAATAAAATATTGTCAGGATCACTCTCCAATAAAGACTCAAGACTAGATTCAGCTTCATCATATTTTTTTAAATTTATATAAGCCAAAACAAAATTGTAGCTAGATGCATTATTTAAATTTAAATTAAATTTAATAGATCTCTCATAAAGTGACACAGACGCTTGATTGTTACCAAGTTCCTCATTCAATTTGGCAAGTTTATAGTACTCATCTGAGATAGTCTGATACTCCCCAGAAAGAGTACTACATGATAACAATAAGTAAAGAGGTAAAAAAAAGATCACTTTATACATAAAAACACAATGTCTGTCCTCTTAGGACAAACGTTATAAACTAAATTTAATACTAATCAAACACAAAAACCTAAATAATTATTGGAATCTCAAACCCAAGTCCAAGTCTTAAGTCTCTACATTTAAAATCACTAACAGAAAATAATACCGATGTTTCCAAATTAAGAAACGCCAATCTTATTCTAAATCCGGTCTCAACAACATTGAAAGGATTGGTTATCTTATTTTCATTACCCAAATTTCCAACATAAACAGGGTCTGTTACCAAAGATTTATCACCAAAGCCCGCAAAAAGGGTAGTAGCTAAATAATAGATATCATATTTAACAAAAAGTCTTGGCATTATTCCAAACCCCAAATTATCAGACGAAGAATCTCTTAAAAGTCTGGCATTGGGTACAATCATTCTTCCAAAATTCATACCAAATCCAAGTTCAAACCCAAAATAAAAGTCACTGTCCACAATAGGAAGCCCGACTTGAAAATATCCCTGAAGACCGGTGCTAAACAAAGGTGACAATTTCTTTCTTAAAGCATCGTTTAAAGCATTTCCTGGAGTAGAAATTCCACCCAACAATGCAAAAATATCATCTGAACTACCAACTCCAAACTCACCCAATTGTTCAAATACCATTTCCTTTAATTCAACAGCATGTTTAGTAGTCTCTCCCAACTGCGCTATAAACTTTTTAATGCCAATTCCACTAGCTCCATCTATCCTATCAATCAAAGTCCCAACATCTAATCTACTCAACTTTAAAAAAGTATCCCTAAGTTGATGGGCATTGGATAAAATAGACCTAACATCTTTTAAAGAAGACAAATCCAGTTCAAAAATATCTGCTATCTGCAGAGCTTTCAACCTATCAGGCAAGCTAATAATAGCGTTGTAATTGCCCCGATAAGAATTGTAAACAGCAGTAGCACTATTAACAAGAACATTAAAGCGAGGCATAGCCCTCCTCTTAAAATCCTTCAAGATGGAGAAAAGCCGCATACTCAACCAATTGTCCAGCACCGTACCTGTATCTCTATTGAACAAAAAAAACGACTCAAGGCTTGTCTGGAAACTAACGCCTGCTGAGAAGTAAAAAACCCTAGCGAAAGGTGTCTGAACACACAAGAAACAAACTTAAGACAATCAAAAACCTTTTCATATCTTCCCCCTTTAACACATTTAAATATAAAATTAACCGCTTTAATTATACATATTATGCTAGCAAAATTCAACCAACTCTTTTAAAATCTTTAATTTTTAAGAATTAACCAACACTTCAATGAAAATAAGCAAATAAAAAAAGGACTCCAAAACTCGGAGTCCTCTTCTACTAACTAACACTTATTAAAGCTTTTCTTGATCATACTTGTTAAAAATATGTTCTGTTAAGTATTTACCAACCGATTTTCTCTCTTGAACAAGCTTAGATATTACACTAAAGTGCCTTGGTTCAATCTTAAAATATTTATAAGCCCTACCATCTTTGAAAAACACAGAAAGCTCCGACAAGGCGGAATCGTAATCAACCTGACTTATTTTGCTCAACTCATGAGATATTGTTAAAGTATTCAAACTTATACCCTCCAAATGGCTATTCTTAGGAGTATAAAATATAAAGTAAAGAAAGAGTAAATTCATTAAATATGAGACCTTTTAATCAATAAAATCAAAATTTACTAAATGATATATTCCTTGTACGCAATTGTATTACACTAGATAAAGCTTAGTCAAGGGATCTCAAAAGCAAATCAACCAATACAACGGCAACCTTTCAAGCATAAGCGAAGAACACAGACCAACAAGGAAACCACCTCTCACACAACCAGAAATGTATTTCACTTTTGGGTAATTTAAGTCTTAAATCAAGATTACTCGACACAACCGAAATAGATTTTTTGAAAAAAATCATGTAGAATGGCTAAGGGAATTAGTGTTCTATACATACAAACTTAGGAGGGAAAGTATCCCATGGACTATAAAAAGCTGCGAAACATAGGTATCAGTGCTCACATTGATTCAGGAAAAACTACACTTACGGAACGTATTCTTTTTTATTGTAACAAAATTCATGCCATTCATGAAGTTAAGGGAAAGGATGGGGTTGGCGCAACAATGGATTCGATGGAACTTGAAAGAGAAAGAGGGATTACAATAGCATCGGCTGCAACTCATGTTGAATGGAAGGGAAATCCGATAAACATTATTGACACTCCGGGTCACGTTGATTTTACTATTGAAGTTGAACGTTCTCTTAGGGTTTTGGATGGAGCTATACTTGTCCTTGATTCTGTAGCAGGTGTCCAATCTCAATCAATTACGGTTGATAGACAGTTGAAAAGATATAATGTGCCACGCCTTGCATTCGTAAATAAATGCGATAAAACTGGGGCAAATCCTCATAATGTGAAGGAGCAGCTCAGAGAAAAGCTTGACTTGAACTCTGTTTTAATGCAACTTCCTATTGGACTTGAAGATAAGCACCTTGGGGTTGTGGATCTCATATTAATGAAGGCTTACTATTTTGAAGGAAAAGATGGAACGGAGATCGTGGAAAAGGAGATTCCTGCTGAAATACTAGATGAGGCAAAAGAAAAACGAGAAATAATGCTTGATGCATTGGCTGATTTTAACGACGAGCTCATGGAACTTCATATGGAAGGGAAGGATGTTAGTGAGGTGGTCATATACGACGCTATTAGAACTGGTACTTTGGCTTTAAAACTCTGCCCTGTATTTATGGGTTCAGCTTACAAGAACAAGGGCGTTCAACTTTTACTTGATGCTGTAACTAAGTTTTTACCTTCTCCTCATGACGTTAAAAATGTAGCACTTGACATAAACGACAATGAAAAAGAAGTTGACCTTAAAACAGACGATAACTTGCCTACTGTAGCACTTGCATTTAAGTTAGAAGATGGTCAGTATGGACAACTGACTTATGTCAGAATATACCAAGGAATTTTAAAAAAAGGACAAGAACTTGTTAATTCAAGAACTTCTAGAAAGTTCAAAGTTGGACGGCTAATTAGAATGCACGCCAATAATACTGAAGATATTGACTTTGGGTGTAGTGGAGACATTGTCGCTCTATTTGGAATAGAATGTGCTTCGGGAGATACTTTTTGTGATCCCTCGATTAATTACTCTATGACATCAATGTATATTCCAGATCCAGTGATATCTCTTTCTGTTAAACCTAGAGATAAAAAATCAGCTGATAATATGGCTAAGGCTCTTGGAAGATTTACAAAAGAGGATCCTACATTTAGGACCTATGTGGACCCTGAGTCGGGTGAAACGATAATACAGGGGATGGGGGAGTTGCACTTAGAGGTCTATATTGAGAGGATGAAGAGAGAATTTAAAGCAGAGGTTGATACGGGTATGCCTCAGGTGGCATACAGAGAAACCATCACGGGAAGGTCAGAGTTTAATTATACGCACAAGAAGCAGTCAGGAGGAGCAGGTCAATTTGGAAGAGTGGCTGGGTTTATGGAACCACTTGACACGGAGGAGCAGACTTACGAATTTGTAAACCTCATAAAGGGTGGAGTAATTCCAACAGAATACATTCCATCCTGTGATAAGGGATTCCAGAAGGCTATGGAAAAGGGAACCTTAATCGGTTTTCCTATTGTCGGTATTAAGATCACAATTAACGATGGTCAATACCACATTGTCGACTCATCTGACATTGCTTTCCAGCTCGCAGCAATTGGAGCCTTCAGAGAAGCTTATAATAAGGCAAGGCCTACTATACTTGAACCGATAATGAGAGTGACTCTTGAAGGACCAACAGAGTTTCAGGGTAACATGTTTGGGCTTCTGAATCAAAGGAGGGGTATAATTTTAGGTTCTCTTGAAGAGGGAAGTTTTTCAAAAGTTGAAGCTGAAGTACCTTTAAGCGAAATGTTTGGATTCTCAACAGTTTTAAGATCTTCTACACAAGGAAAAGCTGAATTTTCGATGGAATTTTTAAGATATGGGAAAGTTCCAAGCGTCATATTTGATGAATTATGTAAAAAATTTAATGAAGGAAACAAATAAAAGGAGGAACTATTATGTTTGAATTAACCCAAGATAAACAAGAGATAAGAATAAAAAATAAATTCTTGGCTCAAGTTTTTGGACTAATGGCAATTGGCCTTTTAATATCTGCAGTATTTGCCTACACAACATCCGAGAATGTAGTCATGAGGTCCATAATCTTCTCAAATCCAATGTCATTTATGGCAATAATACTTGTCCAGTTCGGCCTTGTTTACGCAATAAGCGGTGCAATTGAGAAAATATCAAGTAGCACAGCAACAGCTCTTTTTTTAGGGTACTCAGCGTTAACGGGTGTAACACTATCCTCTGTCTTCTTAATATACACACAGGGTTCTGTTTTTTATACCTTCGGAATTACTTCTTTAACATTCCTTGCAATGTCCTTTTACGGATACACAACTAGTACAGACCTTACGAAAATGGGAAGTTACTTTATCATGGGGTTGTGGGGTATTATTATCGCTTCTATTTTCAATATTTTCTTCAGGAGCTCGGGGCTTAATTTTCTAATTTCAATAATAGGAGTAGTGTTGTTCACAGGCTTAACGGCTTATGATGTTCAAAATATCTCTAAGATGAACAGAATGCTGGAGGATGGAACCGAACTTAAAAATAGAATGGTAGTTGTAGCTTCCTTGAAGCTCTATCTAGATTTCATAAACTTATTCCTGTACTTGCTAAGATTTTTAGGACAGAGAAGAGACTGAGATCAAAATGTGGCGTAAGTTAACATTAAAGCAAAAATGGATGCGATATGCATTCATTTTTGGGAGATAGGATGAGCGTAGACAGTCTAGAATTTGAAGAAACTAATACTCAGAACGTCATAAAAGGTAATTTCGAATTTGAGGGTTATATAGAAAGCAATAAGCCAATAATAATTGAAGGTTTACTTAAGGGTTTGATAAAATCTACAAGTTCAGTATATTTAAGAGAAAAAGCTAATGTGGAGGCGGAAATTAAGTGCAACAATTTCTTAACTCATGGAACAATGAAAGGCAATGTTGAAGCCTCAGATGTGATAAAAATTTACAAAACTGGAAAATTAATTGGCAATATTAAAACGAAAGAACTTTTCATAGATTCGGGCGCGATATTTAAAGGAAATTGTGTAATGGGGGACGAATGATGAGTAAAATATTTCCTCTGAAAATAATCTTATTTATCTTTTCATATTCAGGGTTTTTGATTGCACAAGAGAGAGAGGATTCGCTTTTATTGTACAGAGAAGGCCGGTTTCAAGAGGCTATTGTAAATACTCAAGAAGAATTAAGTCGGAATCCAACCAATCTGGATGCAAGGGTGATACTTATATGGAGTCTGATAGGGACAGGTAAATATAAGAGAGCCGAACTGGAATCTATGCAGGGACTTACAATAAAGAGATATGATTCAAGAATAATTCAAGCGTTGGGGGAGTCTTATTTTTTTCAAAAGCAGTACAAAAATGCACTCAAATATTTTCAAGAATACATTGGCCTTGATCCAAATGGAGCAAGAATAGCGAAGGTATACACTCTGATGGCAGATTCTTTCTACAAACTTGAAAGGTATAATGAATCCGATTTTGCATATGAGAACGCTCTAAGATTCTTGCCAAATAATCAAAATTTGCTGTTAAAACTTGCAAAAGCAAGAGTGAGTTCAAAAAACAAAATTTTAGCAAAAAAAACTCTGACAACATTACTAGACTTAAACCCCAGTCATCTGGAAGCAAAAAAGTTACTAGAAGATATTGAAAAAAGTAACAATAATTCTTGACATTGCACTTGTAAAGACTTATCCTATTTACTAGTTTGACAATAAAGGGCTGCTAGCTCAAGTGGTAGAGCGTCGGACTCTTAATCCGCCGGTTACAGGTTCGAGTCCTGTGCAGCTCAAAAGACTCAGGTTTGTTTGGGTACGTGTGTTGACGTATTCTCCGGGTGAATGGTATCATTTGCTTTGGTGGATTTGGTTTGTTACCGGGGCTCATAGCTCAGGTGGTAGAGCAGCGCCCTTTTAAGGCGTTTGTCGTAGGTTCGAGTCCTACTGAGCTCACTTTGTCCTCTTCGTCTATCGGTTAGGACTCCAGGTTTTCATCCTGGCAAGAGGGGTTCGACTCCCCTAGAGGATGTTTTAGAGAGGGAGGTCTGTTGGCTTCTCTCTTTTTTGTGTGGTAATGAAAAAATTCTTAACAATATTGTTTTCATTAGCTAGTTTTTGTGTGATGAGTGCGAGTGGTGTAGAACGAACAGGGGAGGATCATCGGATCGTCTTACAGTGCGATGATAGGGAGTTAAGCACCCCTTTGCTAGGTCTCAGGATCAACGAAAACGCGAGCATAGAAGTTGTTACTAAGGATGCTGTTTATTTATACAATATCCCAAAAGTGGTTAATCCAGACGGACATTTGACGGTAAACGTCAAATTAGACAATGTTTCATCCATTGTCTTGAATAATATTGAAATAAGAAGCTCGAATACGGAAACAGAAGAACCAAATCGTCAAAATCTAAAAATATCGATTAGTAAAAATGAATATTCTATTGAGTTTGATCTTGATAAAAATACTTTTCCCGTCCTAGGATTTAAAGCCCAAGAAAAAATATTAAATCCCATAATTTCAGATTTATATTCTGAGAAAGAATCTCAAAAAATAGCATTGTCTAATTTAATAAAATACACATCACTAGAAAATGAGAAAGATAAAATAAAGTTGAGTAGAAACAATAAAATGATTCAAATAAGTGAAATTGGGTATATCAACACGAATGACTACTATGATATTAATAAACCAATAAATTCTGATTTAAAATTCATTTTTAACTACAAAAAAGAAAATTATAGAAGAAATTCTTTTGAAATCTTTCACCTTATGGCAGAACCCAAAATATACATATTAAAATTCAAACACTTAAAAGATCAATCTTTAATGCTTAAAAGATTAGCGTTTTTTACAGAGAAGAAAAATTTTAGAGGAAGAGTATTATCAAACGAAGAACTGGAAAACAAAAAAGGATGGGCAGGGCATAATTACAGAATTGAGGATATAATTACATTTTTCAACATGGCTAAAAAATTAAACATCAAATTGAACAAAGAGGAGATCATATTAAGAAACATCATCATAATTAACAGATTAGCATACATTGAAGACCATGAACTAAAAGTCAGAGACAAATCAAAAAATATTGCATTTGCAACTTACTCAGAAGATGAAACTATATCAAGAACAGCTCAAATGATAATATGCATGCATGAAATTCTACACATGTATTTCTTTACAGATACTAATTTTAGTAAAGCAATCTCTGATTTATGGTACCAAAATGTTCCTCAAAAGGACAAAAGAGCTTGGATCAAATTTTTAGACAGTAAGGATTATGACATTAAGTCTAATAGCCTAGTAATAAACGAATTTTACGCCTACACTCTCCAAATTCCAAAAGAAGACGCTACAGAGTTTTTAGTTAATACAAAATATTTTCACAAATCTGATGTCAAAAATTATGAAAAATGGACATCAAAATTAGAAGAGCTACTATGGAACGAAAAAGGATTAATAGCTGGAGAGCTACTAATCCTTTTCAAAGACGCGATAACAAAAGATAACAGCATCCCTTTTAATCAAAATTCGAATTGATTATTCTTTTTCTGGGACCAAAACAATTTCTGTTTTCTGATATAAATTCATTTTCTTCAGCAATGAATTTATGGTATCTTTATTCAAATTATTCTCAATAAATGTGGTGCTCATAGTATCTTCGAAAGTCTCTGTCCAGAGAACTGAGTCCAGTATTGACGAACACCAATACCAATTAGATTGAAGCTTAATTTCCTCTTCTTTAATGATATTTTTTTTAACATAATCAAAGTCTTCTTCTGTATAATCTGTCTTTCGTCTTTCTAACATATACTCATTAACAGATTGCAAAACATTATCAAGTACTTTAGGCTCAACTGTAAAATTTACAACCACAAAACCATCTGAATGCTTATATTTTCTAATAGAATAGTCAAAATATGCGTTTATTGAATAAACACTAGACATATCCCTTCTGATATTCTTAACAAGACCATCTGTTAGAAGCAAAGTTAAAGCCTCGTAGTTTAAAACATCCCCAGGTGTATAGTTAAACTCAAAGGGGTAGAAAACATACACGATACTACTTGAATCCTCACCTTTTTTTACAACTATTCTGTCTGAATCCTTCTTGTAAGAGTAGTCTAAATCTTTAAACTCATCCATTTTTTTGGAGTTCAAATTGCCTAAGTACTTCCTTGAAAGATTCTTAATTGTGTCTAAACCTACATCTCCCACAAAAACAAATTTGAAGTTATTTGCATAAGTAAACCTCTTTTTATAAAAATTCAAAAGGATCTCTTTTGTCATATTCTTTAAATCAGATTCCTTAATATCTCGGTAGCGATAATCATCGTTACTATAAAACCCTTTAACGGCTCGCCCAAACAGATACTTAGAATTATTCTCATTACTTTTAATAACAGCTTTTATATCGTTAATAGTATTTTGCAAAACAATATCATCTATCTTTGGTTCTTGAAATGTAAAATATATGAGCTCAAAAAGGGTTTCGAGGTTTTTAACCTCAGAACTACCACTAATGCTTGTCTTTTGAAAATTAATTTCTGGACTTAAACTTACAACCTTGTCTGCTAAATACTTTTCAACTTGAAGTTGAGAATAATTCCCATACCCTGAATCTGCAACTAAACTTGGTGCCAAATTCAAAATGGGTATAAGATCAGGATTTTCATTTAACAAACCACCCCAAGAACTTGCTTGAAGGGCAACTACATTCTTCTTATGCTCATTATGTTTAAAGTAAACCTCAACCCCATTTTCAAGGGTAAAGGACGAAACTCCTCCAAAAAATTCCTTCTCATCAATAATATCTCTATTTTCCAAGTCTTCCTTCAAAAATTTTCCCTGAATTGATACATCTTCATAAGGAACACTCTCTCTTCTTAATGCAAGCTTCTGAATCTCCTGGATCTCTTCAAGAGTCAAACCAAGATGAGATTTCTTGGAATAAGAATAAATGATAGCACTATCACTTACAGACGCTTCATTCTTAGCAAGACCAGTTATTGTAGCTAGACTAATTTTATCTAGATGATCAATAGCAACATCATAATACTCATGCATATCAAGCAGATCAGTACCTTCTGATGCAACTTCTACTAAAGCATTCACAATATTAGATGAATTTCTCTTCTCTATGTTATCCTTACTAAGCCTGTAAGAACTTATAAGTTGAGATTTCACCTTATCCACTTCCCCTTGCGTAAATCCAAATTTCTTTATTCTCTCAAACTGATAAAAAAACTCTTCAATACCTTCTTTTAAATACTCTGGATTTAAATCAACAGAAATTTGATCAATTAAAATATACTTATCATCTGACCTTAATGGAGAGAAATGCTTATCAAAAGACATAAAATAATTAATTCCAGAAGTCTTCAACTCGGTAAACCTGTTTGCAAAAAGGCTATTCAACAAGGCTTGTTCGACCTTTTTTTTAACGTGACTAGGTGTAGTCGATATGCCATAGTTGTCTTTCTTGATAAAAGCCATACCAGGAAACGGTTTCTCAAAATCTTCTATGCTAGCAAATTTTTCATTCATCGCCGTACTCAAATTTATCTTAATCTTTTCTATTTCACTCCCAGGTTTTTTAAAAGACGAAAACTTTTCTTTTATTTTTTTCTCAATCTTATCAGGCTCAATGTCTCCCACGATAATAACACTAGCAAGTTCCGGTCTGTACCATTTCTTATAAAATTCCTTAAAATTCTCTGAATTAAAAGATAAAATTCTATCCTCAAGTCCAATAGGAAATCTGTCCACATATCTGCTACCACCAAGAATAAACTTAAATATTTTTTCAATAATCCTGTTGGGATAACGCTCTCCTCGCTTCTTCTCTTCAATAATGATGTTACGCTCTTTCTCTATTTCTACTTCATCCAATTCCATCTGTGATGCCCAGTTCTTTAACACATTTAAAGCCTCATCAACTTCTTCTTCATTATTACCATCGGGTAAATCAAGGCTATAATAAGTTTTATCAAAGGCAGTATATGCGTTAATATCAGCTCCAAATGCCATCCCAAACTTTTTAAGAACCTTCAAAATACCCTCACCACCCGGATAATCTTCTGTTCCCTTAAAAGCCATATGCTCAAGATAATGAGCCAAACCTCTCTCATGCTCTTCTTCATTTAAAGAACCAACATTAAACAAAATCCCCATATAAACAGCCTTCTCTGGCGTTTTATTGGCATAAACGTAATACTTAAATCCATTTTCAAGCTGACCACTTACTAAATTTTTATCCGTTCTTAAGTTAGCAGGAGCACAAGAAAAGAGAAGAAATACTAAAATTAAAACGATGAACTTAAACATTTTATTGACATCTCGATACTTCATTTAATTCTCCTTGAATTTATTTCTACATTATAAGCTTTTTTAATCTCCTTATGGATAGATGAAAATCCAAAATCATACCAATCCTTCAAACTCTTTAATTTTGAAATAGGGAACAGTTCATAAAACAAAAACAAAAGTTCCATCCTAGATAAACTCGAAATATCATCAAGATACACCTTTTTATCTAACTCACTGATGTAAACAAAAGAACCAGTTTTATCTAACACAAATTTATTAAAATTAGGATTTAAAATACTTTTCTCATAAATTTCAATAGTAGTGTATTCGCTTGGTGCATCGCCGTAGCTCTTGCTATGAAAGGAATCTAGAATTACAAAATTACCATTTTGAACCCCCACATTTCGCCCATCTAGGGTTTTCAAAAATCTATCCTTGCCATCACAATAAACTAAAATATTTAAAGCCCTTGAGGCACTCAGAACAAGTCTCGCGCTACTGTAAGCATCCGGTCTTCTTAAGGATTGTATACCTCCCGCTATATCACCTTGCAACACCCGAATATTTCTCTCGGCTAAAGCTTCCCTAGCCAAGTCAATGTATGTTAAAAGGTTACTATTTTGACTCAGATATTTTTCCCTCTCAAATAGATGAATCACAAATACTAATTCTTCCCTATCAAGACCACGATAAAAATCAATATCTTCTAAATCAATCCCGAAAACAAATCCTTGAATAAAAAAAATAAGAATACTTAAGAAAAACTTATTCATGTACAACCCCATTTATAACATTTATAACTAATCCAAATGTAAAAAAATAGGACAATGATCACTCCCCATTACCTCGTTTAAAATTAGAGCGTCCTTTATCCTAGATTTAAAAACTTCATTCACAATAAAGTAATCAATTCTCCATCCAACATTACGCTCCCTTGCCTTCGTTCTATAATCCCACCAAGTGTAGTTATCTGGATTCTTATTAAACATTCTAAAGGTGTCAACATACCCCTCATTTAAAAAATCATCCATCCAAGTAGTTTCCTCAACATAATACCCAGCAGAGTTTCTGTTAACCCCAGGGTTTGTTAAATCAATCTCAGTATGAGCAATATTAAAATCACCACATATGATGAGGTTCTTTCCAGAATTTGTGAACGAATGCGCAAGCGACCTAAGATCAGTTAAAAAATCAAGCTTAAACTGCAACCTTTTCCTTAACGATTGAGAATTGGGGAAATAAGCATTAATAAGAATGAAATCACGATAATGGGCAATAAGACCCCTACCCTCCCTATCAAACATTTCTCTACCCATATTCTCCACCCTAATAGGCTCGATCTTCGAATAAATACCAACCCCACTATACCCCTTTATTATGGATTTTGAAAAATATGAAAAATACCCCTCAATACTGACAAGCTCTTTTGGCAAGTGCTCCCTACATGCTTTAGTTTCCTGAAGACACAAAATGTCTGGATTATATTTTTTAACAAAATCAAGGAACCCTTTCTTAAAAAGGGCTCTTATTCCATTCACATTCCAAGAAATCAAATTCACAAAACCTACCACCCTTTAGGTTAAATATGTATCCGAAGTCCATCATAAGCCAAATAAATATTATCCTTATTCAAATAATCAAAGTCTTCGTGCATTATATCATGTGCTATGTGAGTAAAATAAGCAACTTTGGGTTTTATCTTTTCAACCGCACTAACAGCTTCATCAAAATTGAAATGACTAGGATGGGGTTTGATTCTTAAAGCGTCTATTATCAATACACCCAGACCATCTAAATATTTGTAAGAAACATCAGGGATAGATTTAACATCGGTAAGATACGCTAAATCGTTTATTCTATACCCCAAACTGGTTATATCCCCATGCAATAAAGGAATTGGCATTATTTCTACTCCCTTAAAAACAATCGGTTCTAATTCTACTGCTAAATTGGGAATGATATTAGCCTTTCCACTTACGGACGCCCTTGACGTAAAATTGTGGGGGAAAGCATTTCTAATATGTTGCATTGTACTCTCTCGAGCATACACATTTAAAGGAAACTGTCTTGTGAAAAATTTAATATCATCAAGCCCCATAACATGATCATAATGTTCATGGGTATACAATACTAAATCAAGTCTAGAGATATTTTCTCTTAAAAGCTGTGCTCTAATATCAGGACCTGTGTCAATTAGCAAGTTAACCCCAGATACACAAAGGAAAAATGAACTTCTAAGTCTTTTATTTTTATCAGAACTTGATACACAGACCCTGCAATCGCAACTCAACATAGGAACGCCACTCGATGCACCTGTTCCTAAAAAAATCCCCAACACATCGCCTTCCCTTCTACTATTAAGACATTTCGTTACATTATAGCATAATAAACCTCTCCTTTTTAAGGTAAATTAAAAACAAATCACAAAACTAAGTTGCAAGAGTATCTCTAGTTTAAATATTTAAATCTCTTACTCAAAATACTTATTCTACGATTAAATCATAAAAACAACTCATCTATTGATGAGTATCTCTGGCTTACCAAGCAACAATTACATAGCCTATAAATTCTTATTTGCAAGGTTGCTATTTAGAAATGATTTTGTAAATAACATTTTTATGCTTATAATTACTTAAGGAAAAGTACTTTATATGAATGCGCAATTCTGTGAGATTATATTTTTACTGAGTTTTGGTGTTTTTTTGATCATAAACTTCTTCAATTTTAAAAGGGAGTTCTCGCTTGAGGATTGTTTGATAACTGTTCCAGGGATATTCTTTATACTAGATCTTTATTTAATAGAGATCAGGCCGCTCGTGTTCTACATTGGAGCACTATTTTTGTTCTTTTTAGTAACGGTCATCGTTAAAAACATAAACACAATCCTTTTTAGAAAAAAAAGAACAGATAGACAAAATAACAAATTTAAGAAAATAACCTGTTCCGTATTATTTAAAGGACTATTTGTAATACCCTCAATAATGATATTACTCGTTGCAACGGCATTTTCATACCTTGGTTTGTTTACAGATTACCCGAAAGATGAGCAATCTAGCTATAAAATAGGTTTTACCAGAATTAAAGATCATATAAATAATTTAAGTCTATCTGTTTGGTATCCAACTAGTCTAACTATGGAGCTTAAAAGCCAAAATCCTTTTCTTTACTACGAGTTTAATCCGTTTTTCATAAACGAAATGAATTACATACCGAAATACACCAATGTGTATAAAAATGCTTTCATTAGCAACAACCAAAGGCTGTACAACAGTGTGCTCATCATATTGCCCTCTCACTCGCATGATTCAATGTTTAAATCATTAGTAAATAGACTGGTTAAGAGAGGGAATATTGTTTATTTGTACTCACCCAAACATCAATACCCTCATACTGATGGCCTTATTAAAAATGATGATAATAGCTTATTAACCGATATTGCAAACAAAACCATTAAGTATTTAATAGGGCCTATAAAGATTTTAGATGAAAGAGCAGATAAAGCATCTGAGATTACCGAGATTCAAAATATTTTTGAACTCATTAAGTCAACTCAAAAACTAGAATTTTTGGATCTGAAGATGAACTTAAATGGATTAATACTAATTACTGTTGGAAATCAAGCGGATATCGCAAACTCAATTATTAGTCAAAATAGGCAAATAACTAAATACATAAACATAGGGGGGAGGCCTCAAGCTTTAAATAAAATAAAAACTTTGCAATTATTAATAAAACAGGACGAAAATGAATTAAAAGAAACCCAAGTAAGCTCGTCATCTGTGAAAGTCATAGACATGGCTAATGTTGGAGAAATTTCTGATTTTATATTTAGTAGAAATTATTTAAAAAGTTTCAATTTATTTAAAGACAAGAAATCAATGCTACCAAGATTCGATTTTGTTATGAAAGAAATTAACAAATTTATCGAAGGAAGAGGATTTTAAGGATGTCGGGAAAATCTATGCTCTTAGTAATATCAAAAATATTAATATTACTAACCGTAACGGGTTATTGCGAAGACGACATAGACGACATAATTGAAATAAACACTGAAATAGAGGGGAAAAGGTACATTCCTTTTCTTCTAAGCAAAGGAACAAGTCAAGTAGAGAATCTCGTAGAATACACGTTGAAAATGAATCCCTACCTTGAGTCAGAATATGTTCAGTTAATTGCGCAGACCTACATAGAGGAGGCCCTAATTGAGGGGATAAATTGCGACATTGCTTATGCACAAATGTTGCTTGAGACAGGAATTTTGAAATTTAATGGCATTGTCTCTAAAGAACAGTATAATTTCTCAGGTATAGGAGCCACTGACAATTTTACAAAGGGTAATTCCTTTTCCAACATCAAAGAAGGCATCAGAGCACATATTCAACACTTGAAAGCTTATGCTTCAAGCCAAAATATAAATTCCAATATGGTCGATCCTAGGTTTTATCTTGTAAAAAGAGGTTCTGCTCCTACTATATATGACCTTACGGGGAAGTGGGCACAAGACAAACTTTATGACAAAAAATTAAAAAAAATATTGATTGGATTATTAGAATTTAACAGTGAAAAAAAAAGTTAGGGATACTATATTTGATATCCTAGAGTCCATATACAAACAATACAATAAAAGGGAGTTCGTTCATCCCGACCCTCTGGAGTTTTTATATAGCTACACAGAAAAAGACGACATTGAACTTGTAGGTCTTATTGGTTCATCACTAGCACTTGGAAGAGTTGAAAAGATATTAGAAGCAATCAACAAAGTTTTAAAACCACTGGGAACAAAACCTTCGAAAAAGCTCAGAAATCTCACGAAAGATGAACTAAATGCGATATATAAAGGTTTTATTTACAGATTTTTTAAAACAGAAGACATAGTAAGACTGATAATGGCCATTAAGGAAATACAGAACAGATATTCAACAATTGAGAATCTTCTCTACAATATTTACAAAGAAAATGGAAATTTTATATCAAGCCTAGACGAATTAATAACTTGTATGGAAAAAATTAATGGAGCACCCTTTGGCATACTACTTCCAAAACCCTCAAACGGGAGTGCTTGTAAAAGATTATTTTTATTTTTAAGATGGATGATAAGAAAAGATGATGTCGATTTAGGAATTTGGAACAGGTTTGCCCCATCAAACTTGATAGTTCCAATGGATACTCATATGACAGATATATCTCTTAAACTATTTAATCTCAGATATAGTAAAAATGTAAGTCTTAAGAAAGCAATAGAAATTACGAAATATTTCTCAAAAAGCAATAAAGATGACCCGGTTAAATATGATTTTTCGTTAACCCGGTTTGGTATCAACAGAGAATTTAAAAAAGAAGACTTATTTACAAATATTCTAAAGCGCTGATGTCTATGCCGTGAAAAGTAAAATACAGCTCATAATTAGCATGACAGGGAAAGTTCATTTCCGAACAAGGCACACGCCTTAATCAAAACCTTAAAGAAGGAGTAAAAAAACGGACAACCTTTTGGCAACTTAACACCATGATGAAGCGCTCCCTGTATAAAGCGGAAGTTTGGTGTTATTGGACGTAGTAATTAAAAATTATTTGCGAACTTTAGCAAGGAAACACTACAGACACAATACTAAAACCTGGGATTAATTGTTTTTCTTACAAACCTGAAAACAAGATTAACTAAACCGTAGCTTACAAAATCAAAAATACAAAAATAAATCCCCAAAACACACAAAGGACAAGAAGCAAAAAAAGCAAAGACCAACGTGGACAGAATAACAAATAGTAATCTCATTGACGTATCCCTCCTACGCACTACTGTTAGTACGATGATAGCACATATTTATAACCCTAAAAAGGGCAACAATAAAAACCTTTAGCCCTTAAAGGAATTTCCCAAAATCCTAATTCCTTCAAGGGTTAAATACAGATTGAATACAAAATTTATGCTTAATAAAGGTAAAACTAAATGAGAATTACCTCCTGTAATTATCAAATTAAATTCCCTCTCATATTTCTTAACAAGATCATAATAAACTCCCTCTATTAAATACTTATACTGATAAATGACTCCACTATTGACACTAGAAATTGTTGAAATCCCTAACAATTCTTTTGGCGTTGTAAGTGCATGGTCTTTTAAAAGATATGCATTCTCAATTAATGCATTAAAGTTTGTGAAAGGCCCTCCGTTAATAAGACCCCCTAGTATCCCATCTTCCCTACTAATAGCAAAGACAGTGCAAGCCGTTCCAAGATCCACAACTAAAGCATTATCAAGATTATAAAGCTCAATAGCTCCAATAAGATTTGCAAAAACATCCGATCCTAACAAAAACCGATTACCCACATACGGATTAAAGCTTAAATCGTAATTCAAATCAAATTTGATAAACAAAGGTGTCACTTTATAAAGAGAACTAACAACGCTTATGAGCACTTTATCAATAATCGGCACAACACTACTTACAAATACCTGATCGATCTTCTTACCAAATCTCAAGTTGAGAAATTCATAAATCTCATTAAAACTTAAATCATGCCTCGTCTCAAGCCTACAAAATATCTGCATTTCACTCCGACTATACGAAGCAAAAGAAATACTTGTATTACCAACATCGATTATTAACTGAACCTTATCAACAAAATTATTCATCAATATTTCTAACCATTTTAATATCATCAAATCTTAACAAAATATTCGTATCTTCGTTCTTTTTTGGAGTTACTTTTAAAACCAACATCTTATTACTAGGATAATATCTCCATCCATCAGAGTATATGTAAAATTGAGAATCAGTATACCAATTAATACCTCTAAACCTAACCAAAGTGGGATTTGAAATACCCTTAAAGAAAAAATATCCAGGAGAATTTAAGCTACGATTGAAATCAAGAGAATAACTAACGTCAGATATATTGTAATTTGAAATTTTTGAAGCACCATATATCCAATTCCCAATTCCCATACTTGGGATCAAGGTAAACTTCGGAAGATAATCGTTGTCTACAATATCTGCATAATAAGCTTCATAAGGAATCTGATCAGCCTCCTTACTCATCAAGGCATGATAGATGGCGTTAAAGGAAAGTCCCAATACTAAATCATCTCCTATTGCATGTGCCAATCTTTTAAGTAATCCGGCTATTTTTAATGTGTACTCAAAATCCCAAGATAACTTATTCTTATCGCTAGGAATATAAACCCTACCATTGCCAGACACAAGAAATAAATTAGCTATAAAATTAGCTAATTCGTCTTTTAATTTCCCAACAACAAAACTGTCATTATTCAATTTCAAAAACACAATGTAATTAGACAGTATATTGTATGCTTGTACTACATTAAAATCGAAGCTCAGTATTACTTCTGGCTTCTTTAAAATATTTAATGCTTCATTAAAAAGAAAAGTATTCTCAGATAAAAAAATCTTCTCCAAAAGAGAAGAATCTTCTTTTAAATACCCTAAAAGCTTATCCGACTCAAGAGAATTAATAAAAGTCCTATTGACAGATAAATAGCTGAAAAACTTATCTAGCTTTTCTTCATTAACATAATAACTTGAACTTAAATATGTCAGATTATGTTCATTAAGATTCATTAAAGACTCAAGCTTTAAAAAAATATCTTCACGATCTGGTCTTGTTAAAGATTCTGCTAAAAGATAAACAAATATACCCTCATCAAAAGAATATACATTGCCCTTAAGCCATCCACCCTGATTAACATTAAAAACAGACTCACTACTCCATGCATTATACGCTTTATCTTGAAACCTAACTATTGCCGAGTCAAAAATTCCTTTCTCTACCTCCTTAATTGCTCCGTAAACATCAGGAGAATTTATATCTAAAGAAACACTTTCAGATTCTTCCTTAAGTATAAGCTCTTTGGGCTTTTCAATTTCTTTAATCAAATTTTCAATCTTAAAAATTTCTTGAGGGCTAATCAGAATTTCTCTCTCATTAATTTGTGTATTTTCCCCAAGAAGGATTTTAAAATAGTAATCCTTTCCCCTAATTAAAACATTTTCATCAAAAAAAATTTTATAACCACTTTCAATTGCATAAGTTAGTATTAATTTTCTAGAAAGATTTGAACTAATACTGAAACCATCCTCTGAGTCAAACGAAAATAATAGGAAAATATTATTCTCAAAATAGACATAGATCTCATTATTCTGTAGTTTATATGAAACGGGATTAAGATAGAGACCACTGTCAGGAATAATAAGAGGATTCTCTTTAGATAGATTTATCCTCATCCCCCTTATGATGAGAGTAAGACTATCTAGGGCATATTTACTATCCTCAACCTTATTATTAATCAAAAATTTTAAATCTTTTAATAAAAAAACATTCAAGCTCAAATCCCTAAATTGAACAAATATGATCAAAAATAAAACAACCACACCAATTAATAAATTTAAAAAACTTACCCTCAAATATTTCTTCATACCACTAGATTCTATTAGTAAAGAATCAAAATATCAATGTCAGTTGTATAAAAGCAAAAAACTTAATAAAATTAGTTGGAACCTAGTTTATTTAAATGGGAGCGCGTGTAGATGAAAATTACAAAAAATCATATCCCGGGTACAAATCCATACAAATCTCTTCCTAGAAAGCCTATGATTGAACCGAACAAAAAAATATCAAAAAAACAGGAACAAATAAATTCAGAAATAATGAGAACACAAGAGAGAATATTAAAATTGTACATGAGGAGATTACAAAAAAAAGACCAAACAACGCTCCAGAACTTCATCATGGAAGGACATAAGGTCGGTTCTAAAGTTTTTAATAATCTTCCAAAAATTTTAAGAGAGATAGTAACTGTAATGAATCTGGAATCCCTGCGGGTGTTACTTAGGAATACAAAAAATCCTTTCAAAATACTTTATATAAAGTTTTCTACTTGGACGCTGAATAAACTACTAAAATCCCTTACCGGATCGAACACAAATAAAGACAAACAATCCAGAAATCAAGGAAAAACCCGAGAGATTAAAAAAAAATAGAATTGTACTTATGGTTTAAGCACTTGGTTAACAACCTTTCTTCATTCAAGGGCCTCTGTTAGTTAATAATAAACTCTAGAACGGAAAAATCATCTCTAAATTTGTTGTATTTGGATAGGTCTAACATACTCCTATAAATGCTCATTAAAATAAAGTCATCTAAATGATTCGTATTTTCTTTAATTACTCCATAAAAATCATCAATAGACATTATTAAATTTTTCTTATTCTCAATCTCGTAAACACCATCACTGAAAAGTAAGAGATGCGAATTTTTATTTAATAAAACTTCACTCTCTTGACAAGAATATACCTCCTCAATTCCAAGAATCATCCCCTTTGCATGGAGACAAAAATTATCCCCATAGGTTATAACAATAGCGGGAGGGGCCCCTGCTGCTGCAAATCTCAGATGTCTTGTCTTGACATTCAAAACCCCATACCATAATGTAATAAACATATCACTTTTAAATTTGACAAAATAACTATTAACATATCCTAAAACCTTGGAAGGATTAATAGCATCATTATTCATAACATAAGAATTAATAACACTTGCAACACTTAAAGATAAAAGTGTAGAACCTACCCCATGACCTGAAATGTCTATTAAATAGATTACTAATTCATCATCACTAACAAAATAATAATTAAAAAAATCACCTCCAATTCTCTCTGAGGGTATAAAAATCCAATTGGTACTAAAAAACTCATTTTGCAATTTATTAGGTAATAAGCTTTCAACATAGTTCCTAGCCTCAAGTAATTCACTCTCAAGACATTCTCTACTCTTAAGTATGAGATCTAGATATTTCTGTCCCTGCTCTATGCTCTTTTCCTTTTCAATAAATCCGCTTACCCTAGCCTCCAGAACTAACAAATCTAAACTTTTTAAAAAATAATCATCCACTCTCTCTTCAACAAAAATTGTAACGATATCTTTTCTAGTTATATTAGAAACAATAATAACTGGAATTTTCTCATAAAGGCTATTTTTTTTAATTCCTCTAAGTAAATTCAAAATTATCGACATATCTCGGTCTGATAAAAAATCAAGAATAATTAGATCATAAAAATCACTACAAAGTATCCGATTAAAAGCATCAACAGCATCTATGGATATAACATCGTATTTCAACATGAAATACTTCGTAAGTTCCTTCTTGTAAGGCTTATCCCCAGAAAAAATTAATATTTTATGCCTATCTTTATTTACAACTTGCTTTGTATGAATAGAAGAGAGGATTAACCTCTCAAGTTCAATCTCCACGTAAGATACTATTGACGAAATCTTGAAAGAAATAGCCTTTAAAAAAGCAAACCCAGCGTCTTTAACCTCCCCATAATTCATAGAATTATCTATTAACTCTAAAGATAAATACAAGTAAGAAACTAAATCACATCTAACGCTTTTAATAAGAAATTTACCTATTCTTAATCCCTCAGAAGCTTCAAGCTCTTCTTTAAATTTATTAGATACTTCTAGAGTTAACTCAAGATAATTTGTAATATCCCCATAAAAATATCTAGGAGTTTCTTTATAAAGCTCATAGGAATAAGTATTGATCAGCAAAAAAATATTTTCTAACTTTAAATTAAATTCGTTTAATATACCAACAATATTAGCATTATTCATCTATAGCTAATTCAGCCCTTAAAATAGGAAGAGAAATATCGCTACCAAAAGTCTTATTAGAAACTTTAACTAACATAGCATTCTGTCTCCTTTTATACTCACTACCAGAGTAAAGATCTAAGACTTTTGCTACCAATTCTTTTCCAAAAGATTTATACAACAAATCCAAAGTTTCATTTTTAATCAAATATCTATTTAAAATCTCATCAAGAATCTCATACCTAGGAAGAGAATCGCTATCCTTTTGATCAAGCCTTAACTCAGCAGAAGGTTCTTTTAAAATGATACTAGTAGGGATAACATTCCTACCTTCTTTTACATTAATATGTCTTGCAAGCTCATAAACATCACCTTTAAACAAATCCCCAATCAAAGCGATCGCCCCACAAGAGTCACCATAGAGAGTGTAATAACCAACAGCAATTTCACTCTTATTACCTGTATTTAGGAGCAAAGAATGATTTGAATTGCTATAAGACATTAAAAAGAGACCCCTAATCCTTGACTGCAAATTCTCCTCAGTAATCCCCCCAGTATTAAAATATTCATTAAAAAATTCTAAAGTGGCCGAAAACACGGTCTCAATAGGCATGTCAATCAGCTCAAATCCCAACCCCCTGGCTAGCTCCTTTGCATCAGCAATAGACCCATAAGACGAAAATCTACTAGGCATAGAAATACCAGTAACTCTATCACTACTCAAAGCAACACACGCAAGATAGGCAACAATAGCAGAATCAATGCCTCCCGAAATACCCAAGTGAACTCTATTAAATCCAGCAAGACAAACATATTCCCTTAAGGCACTTACTAAAGCTGAGATAACTCTGTCAAGCATTACAAAATGAGAGTCAACCTCCAAGGAACCAAATCCCTCATTTAATAAAATATCTTCTTCAAACTCCTTAGCTTGAACTAACTTGCCGTGTTTATTAATAAAAAAGCTCAGGCCATCAAATACAATGGAATCATGTAAACCATATGAATTAGCATAAGCAACTTCTATATTATCTTCAATAGCTAATCTTTGAAAAAAAGAAAGTCTTAGATTGTTTTTCTCCCTAGTAAAACAAGATTTTGCCGGAATTAAGAGATACTGAGATTCTTTCAAACAAGCCCTATCCTCATCTCTAAACTCTCTAGATAAAAAATCATCCTCAAAATTCAAGATGGCAATACTCTGCCCCTTATATTTAAATAAAACTGGAACATTAACTTCTCTAGTTGTTAAAATAAAATCATGACCGCTTACCACAGACACACAGTTTACTATCTTCCCTTCACAAAAATCACAATGGCCAAACACGACACACAGCCCAGCGTCAACTTGACACTTTACAAAATCAAGATAATCACGATTTGATTCTAAAAATTCTGGCCTATTTACCAAACTTTCGTATTCATGGCCAACATACATAAAAGGAAAAACTAAAACGTCAACACCGATCCGTAAGGCATATTCACACATTCTTTTAAATTCATTGAACGTCTCCTCAAGCCTATTAACCCTGTGCTTTATCTGCGCTATGCATAACCTCACAAGCTAGATCATACGCAATAACAGAAAAAATTACAACAAGCACTATCTCAAATTTAATAATCTTTCAATCCTACCCTTAATACTCATTGGAGTAATCCTAGAATCATATCTATCCACTATCTCTCCTCCTCTGTTTACTAAAAACTTAGTAAAATTCCAACGAATATCTCCTTTAAACTTTTGAGGAGACTTTTCTGTTAAATACTTATACAAAGGGTGAGCATTTTCACCATTAACCTCAATTTTAGAAAAAATAGGAAATGAAACATTATAAATCGTCTGACAAAACCTTAAAATCTCCTCATTTGCCCCAGGTTCCTGCAAACCGAACTGATTACAAGGAAACCCTAATATGAAAAGGCCTCTCCTTCTATATATTCTGTAAAGCATTTCAAGATCTTGATATTGATTTGTATAACTACAATTACTTGCCACGTTGACAATTAGTAGCACCTTGCGCATATAATCTGAGATAGAAATCTCAGGCCCAGATGCAAGTCTTACTCTAAAATCATAAATACTCATATAAATCCTCCAAAGACACTCAGAAAACCCATAAAAACCGCTTTTAAACAATAAAGAAATAAATATTTTTTGACAAAAAAATACACATAAAAATTCCCCAATTTCAAAATCTGTGTAAATATTATACTAACACAATTGAATAGTCAAAATTCATTCTCTCAAATACAATCAAAATGAGTCAAATTCCTAACAAATTCTTTCAAAAAAAAATTTGTAAAACATTTTCTTTAAAGATAAAATGCTTTACGGAAGGAGGCTAACATGGAAGAAAAGAATAAAGATGAAGAAACTGAGAAGACTCAAGATCAGAAACGTGATACACTCCCAAAGAAAGACGGCTTCGTTATGGGGAAGAAAATCGCTGAACTAGAAAATGAAATTTCAAATATGAAAGATTTGTATTTAAGAAAGCAAGCAGAGTTTGAAAATTTCAGAAAAAGACTTGAAAAAGATAAGGATAATTTCGTTAAATTTGCAAATGAAAACATAATGAAAGACATAGTCAATTTTCTTGACAACCTAGAAAGAGCGATAGATTCGTCAAAAAAATCAAAGGATTTTGATACTTTACTCTCAGGCATTAGTATGATTGAAAGCGAAATACTCTCTAGTTTTGACAAAAAATATAACTTAAAGAAATTTGGAAACCTTGGTGACATTTTTGATCCAAGTCAACATGAAGCACTGAGCATAGAAGAACGAGAAGAGCTTAAAGTTCCAGAAATAGTAGAAGTGTACCAGAAGGGGTACTGCTACAATAATCGTGTGTTAAGAACTGCGAAAGTTAAAGTTGCACAAAGCAAAAACTAACGTTAAAAATAAAAGGAGGTTATATATGGGAAAAATCATAGGAATTGACTTGGGAACAACAAATTCATGTGTTGCTATAATGGAACACGGAAAACCTGTCGTGATACAGAACTCAGAAGGAGGAAGAACAACACCATCAATTGTAGCTTACACAAACAAGGGCGAAAGACTTGTGGGACAGGTTGCAAAGAACCAAATGGTTACAAATCCCGAAAATACAATATATTCAATAAAAAGATTCATGGGAAGAAGGTTTGAAGAGGTTGCGAGTGAAATCAAGATGGTCCCTTATAAGGTAGAAAAGGGTCAAAATGGAGATGCTCGTGTAAACATTTCTAACATAAAGAAGCAGATGTCACCTCCGGAAATATCAGCTGCAACTCTTACAAAAATGAAAGAAACAGCCGAAGCTTATTTAGGAGAAACCGTTACTGAGGCCGTAATTACCGTGCCTGCTTATTTTAATGATGCACAAAGACAGGCAACAAAGGATGCCGGCAAAATTGCAGGGCTTGATGTTAAGAGAATTGTTAATGAACCTACAGCTGCAGCTCTTGCTTATGGGATTGAGAAAAAACATGAAGAAATAGTAGCCGTTTATGACCTTGGTGGGGGTACTTTTGATATCTCAATACTTGAACTTGGAGATGGTGTTTTTGAAGTTAAATCAACAAATGGTGATACTCATCTTGGAGGGGATAACTTTGATGATGAAATCATTAAACACTTAATTACAGAGTTTAAAAAGGACAGTGCTATCGATCTTTCAAATGATAAGATGGCACTTCAAAGACTTAAAGAAGCGTCTGAGAAGGCAAAGATAGAACTCTCTGGTGCACAAGAAGCATCAATAAATCTTCCATTCATAACAGCAGATGCAAACGGCCCTAAGCACTTACAATACACTTTAACAAGGGCAAAATTTGAACAGATGGTAGATCACTTAGTTCAAAAAACAAAAGAGCCCTGTCTTAAGGCTATCAAAGATGCCGGACTTAAGGCTTCTGACATAAATGAAGTGATACTGGTTGGAGGGTCTACAAGGATACCGGCTATTCAAAAAATTGTAAAGGAGATATTTGGTCAAGAACCAAACAAGGGGGTAAACCCTGATGAAGCTGTTGCAATAGGAGCTGCTATTCAAGGTGGAATTTTAACAGGTGAAACTAAAGATATGGTTCTACTTGACGTTACTCCTCTTTCTTTAGGAATTGAAACTCTGGGTGGAGTCATGACAAAATTAATTGAGAGAAATACCACAATTCCTACAAAGAAGAGCCAGGTCTTCTCAACAGCAGCTGACAATCAAACTTCCGTAGATATTAAAGTTCTACAAGGAGAGCGTGAGATGGCAGCTCAGAACAGAGTGCTTGGCAATTTCATTCTTGACGGCATACCAGCAGCGCCTAGGGGAGTTCCACAAATTGAAGTTAGTTTTGACATTGACGCTAATGGGATAGTTCATGTTTCTGCTAAAGATATGGGAACTGGAAAAGAACAAAAAATTAGAATTGAATCCTCATCGGGCTTATCTGAAGCAGAAATTGAGAAAATGGTAAAGGATGCGGAAGCTCATGCTGAGGAGGATAAAAGGCTAAAAGAAGACATAGAAGCAAAAAATACTGGAAATTCCTTAATTTATCAAACAGAAAAATCTCTTAAAGAACATGGAGATAAAATTACAAGTCAAGACAAGCAAGCTATTGAAGATAAAATTAAAGAGCTTAAAGAAGCATTAGAAGGATCTGATGTAGCGTTAATTAAATCAAAAACAGAAGAGCTTCAGCAAGCTTCATATAAAATAGCTGAGGTAATGTATAAGGACGCTCAGGCCAGTGCATCAAGTCAAGGCAATGCTCAAAACAATACAGGTAGTGAAGGCAAAGAGGCTGATTACGAAGTTGTTGACGAGGATAAGGGGTCGTGAAAAAAGATTATTACGAAATTTTGGGGCTCTCAAAAGGGGCCTCAAAAGATGAAATCAAGAAAGCATATAGAAAAATAGCAATCAAATATCATCCTGACAAGAGTCAGGGCAATAAAGAGGCCGAAACTCTCTTTAAAGAAGCTACAGAAGCTTATGAAGTTTTGGGGGATGACAATAAGCGTGCTCAATATGATAGGTTTGGACACACAGCTTTTGAAGGTGGAGGGTCTGGGTTTAGTGGGTTTTCCGGTGGATTTAGTGGATTCTCAGATATTTTTGAAGATTTTGGAGATATTTTTGATTCATTCTTCACTGGAGGACGTGGACAAGGAAGACACAGCCAGAGCATGAAGGGCAAGGACGTTTCGTATCAAATAGAAATATCGCTTGAAGATGCTTATTTCGGGTACAAAAATAATATCAATATCACAAGGGAAAAACTATGTGAGTCCTGCTTGGGGAAAAAATCTGAGAAAGGAACAAATCCTTCTATATGTAACATGTGTAATGGCAGCGGGCGAGTAATGCAAGGAGGAGGGGTTTTTAGGGTAACAACAACATGCCCGAAATGTCATGGAAACGGAAAAGTAATATCAAATCCGTGCAAGCCATGTAAAGGAAGGGGAAGTTTTACAAGTCAGGAAACAATTGAACTCAATATTCCACCGGGGATTGATGATTCACAACAAATCAAAATGAGAGAAAAAGGAAGCGTAAACCCTGACAATAAAAAATATGGTGATCTTTATGTGAGAATTTCAATAAAATCCCATAAAATCTTTAAAAGAAACGGAAGGGATCTATATGCGGCACTACCAATAAGCTTTACTCAGTCAGCTCTTGGTAAGGAAATCAAAATAAAAACAATATCCGAGAAAAAAATCACAATTAAAGTTCCGAGGGGGATAGAGAATGATGAACAAATCATTATTAAGAACGAAGGTATGCCAATATTACAGACAGAAAAGTTCGGAAATCTTATTTTGATTACTAAAATAAAAATGCCTAGGAATCTAAGTCAAAATGCCATTAATTTACTGGCGACTTTAAGTCGAGAAATCAAAGATAGCGATGCAGTAGACTTAGATAAAATTTAATATGTATATCACACATGCTAATTCAATTATTGAAAGCATAAAAAACAACAAGGGATGTGAGTTATACGTTTCAAAGGCAAGCCCGAAAAGCAGAGATATTGAAGAATTAGCCAGGAAATACAACATAAAAGTAATCAAAGTTGATGATCTTACTAGGGTAATTGGAAATAGCAACCACAGGGGGTTTGCATTAAGATTGCAGGACTTAAAATTTCAAAATATAAACGCTAGCAATAAAAGTTTGGAGGAATTTTTAAAAGAATTTGAGCAAAAAAGTCATATATTTGTCTTAATACTGGATGGAATCGAGGATCCTCAAAACTTTGGCGCAATCCTTAGAACAGCAGAACAGTTTAGCATCGATCTTGTGATTACTAGTCAGAGACGCAGTGCTCAAAACAGCTCAACCATCCTACGTACCAGCTCTGGTGCAAGTCAATATGTTAATAAAGTAACGGTTCCAAACGTAAACAATGCAATAAAATTTTTAAAAGAAAACGGTTTTTGGATATATGCAAGCGACACAAAGGGAAAAGAAATAAACAAAATTAAAATAAATGATACTAGAGTTGCATTAATTATGGGAAATGAGGGGAAGGGAATACATAAGCTTACGAAAGAAAATTCTGACTTTTTAGTAAAAATTCCAACCAATGGTAAAATAGACTCATTAAATGTCTCTGTTTCAGCAGGGATTTTAATATTTGAAATCAAAAGACAACTTAACTTACTTTAAAACATATAGGAAAGACAACAACACCATACAAAGTAGAGCTTAAACTCAAAAATGACTAAGACTTTGCAAACAAAAACCTATTAAAAGGGTCGGCATGGCTCTAAAAGTAAAAATAAAACCAACAAAATAAAATATATAAGGAATTAATTTACGAGATCTAAGTTTCTCCTTAAGTAAGTTCATGTCCAGCACAGAGACAAAACACAAAATTCTAAATAAAAATCGGGCTATTTAAACCTGTCAAAATAAAAGAAACATCAGAAAAGATTCAAAATACCATTGTAACTCGTATGATAACCACATTATCAAAAACAAAGTTAAAGAATTAACCTAAAAATTTCCCAAGTTCAACCGAAGCCATAAATCCTTCAGCAGCTGCCGTGACAGCCTGAGCATAAAGCTTATTACTAACATCCCCACAGGAAAATACACCCTCTACACTTGTTTTAACACAATTTTGCGTCACGATATACCCATCCTCATCGAGTTCTAAAAATCCTTTCAAAAACTCTGTGTTCGGCCTGTACCCAATGGCCATAAATAACGCGTCTACACTTAATTGAAAAGTAGAATTATCTTTATTATTTAAAACTTTCACTCTAGATACAGAATCTTTTCCGCCAACCTCTATAGCTTCACAATTATATAAAATTTCAACATTAGATAGCTTTACAACATTTTCCCTTAGCATAGCAACAGCCCTTAAATAGTCTTTCCTCACAATAACATACACGCTTGCCGCTAATTTACTCAAATAAATAGCCTCTGTAATTGCCGTATCGCCTCCCCCAATTACCGCCACATCTTTGCCTTTAAAAAGATGTCCATCACAAATTGCACAAACAGAAACACCCCTGTTCCAAAATAAGTCTGAATTCTTAAGATTGTCAAGCTTTCTAGGTGCCGATCCTACTGCAATAACAACAGCCCTACTTTTATAAATATAATTATCAGATAAGAGATAGAAAATATTATCTCTCTTTTCTATAGATCTTACAGTTTCAGGGTAAGTAGTAGCCCCTAAATTAACCACCTGCTCTTTCATATTCAACATCAATTCTCTTCCATCTACACCATTTTTAAACCCTGGATAATTATACACCTCTGTTGTTGTTGTAAGCTGTCCTCCAGGTTCAGGGCCCTCCAAAACAACCGTTTTATATCCTCCCATAACAGAGTAAATCCCAGCTGTAAGCCCAGCCGGGCCTGAACCAACAATTACTACGTCTTCAACAGAATCCACCTCTGTCCTTGAATTCTTTTTAAAATCTCGATTCTTGATCTCAATCGATTCAAACTTTAACATAAACCTCTTACCCCTTGTACTTTTCAATATGCCACTAACAACTCTTTAACAGAACTTCCTTACATGTATTATTAAGATATCCGAGTCGCTTTTAAAAGATTGTTAAGATTAATTTCTAAGACAGAACACGGAACAATAATCCCGAAGTTACTTAACACATAGGGCGATACTTCACCGAAATTGCCTACACAAAAGCCATCTACAAAGATATCAGCTCCTCTGCCAACTATATAGAGCCTTGCCTTCGATTCTCCAAGCTTAAATTCAATATTTAAGTAATAAAAGAGAGATGCAACCAAAGAGCTAATTTCATTAAATGTAAGAGCTTTATCCGCCATCAAAAACCCCAAATTATCATAAGTAGCGGTACCCTCAGGTCTATTTGATTCCCTTAAAACCACTTTACCAATTTCAAAAATTTTATGCGGATAAGGAAAATTAGAACTAATACTTTCAGACTTAAGTAAATCAGGTATTATAGAGGCTCTAATATACTCATAATTCTCTGTCATCGGATTAGCAATGCTGAGAAAACAGTCTTCTTCCATGAATGCCTTTTCAACGAGATCTTTCCTAGACCCTAGATAATTATAAATCATTTCCTGAAATCCCATTCCAACCATTAAAGATTTAACCCTTCTTGACAATTCTTCTATCTGAGTGAGCCTCCCTACGGTAAAGCTTCTAGGAAGCTCTGGTTTAAAACTAGACAGCCCTCTTGCTATCATTATCTCTTCAATAGCATCCACTTCATGAAGAAAGTCATTTCTGTAAACGGGGGGATTGATATATATCTTATCTAAATTCCCAAGATCACTCTCCTTATTACAATAAGTAAATGCAGACACCCCCAATTTTTTCAGATCAAGACACATATCACTTGCGGTTAATTTGCTTCCAAGCATTCTATTAACATTATCAACACTAACCTCAACCTTATCTTGGAAATAATAAGGACAAATTATTTCTTTCCCTAATAAAGTATTACTGGGGAAAACTGTCTTTACTGGTAAAATACTGAAGCCCATATCATACAAATCACAAGAAACAATCGACAGGCATAATAGAGCAGCCTCAAGATTAGACCCTGTAACCTCAATGAATAAATCAGTATCACCCACCTTTAAAGCTCCAATATCACAAGAATTAATTATTGGCGGATAAGAGAGAACTTTACCCTTACTATCTACCAGCAAGGGGTACCTATTACAATCTTTAAGAATTGAAGAATATTCTATTCCTTTGGGGTGCCTTTCATTGATCTCCTCAATAGACATCTCAGTTTTCATACCCAATGGTATAAATTTATGTTCACTGCTACATCCAACATAGTTTATTGGAAATTCAATAAGTTCTGCCGAATACATTCCCATTGCAACCCTTCTACGTTTTTGTCCATAATTCTGACAAAGTTTTTCCTGCAGCTGAATTAAAGTATCAAGTATCTTATCATCCCCAACTAACCCCTTTGCTAAAAAGCCAAAAACAAAAGGCCTAATACCAGACATCATTTCAGTAGAAACTTCAATCTCACCATAAGGCTTTTTCAAAGCACCAGCCTTAGAGAAAAATTTAAAAGAAGGCAAACTCTCAAAAAGATATGCTTTAATTTGACGTGCAAGCCCTACAGACGACCACAAATCCGGCCTATTTGTGTCATTAAATTCAATTTTCATCTTATCATTTCCTGAATCAAACTCATCAATTTCAGCCTTGGCTATCTCAAGCACAGACGCAAGTTCATGCTCCGTTAAATCCTTTCCTATTTTTGCCCATAAAATACTCTTATCAACTTCAACCTTTGGCATTTATCTTCCTCGTCTTAAAACAACATCCCCAATATCATGAGTAAAGAGTTCCCTCAAATCATTTAGTCCCAAATGCATTAGAGCCATTCTGTCAATACCAATACCCCAAGCAACAACGGGCACCTCAACTCCAAATGGTTTTGTAACCTCTGGTCTAAACATCCCGCTACCGCCCAACTCAAACCACCCAAGAACAGGATGTTTCACATGTACTTCAATCGAAGGCTCTGTAAATGGAAAATAAGCAGGTACATACCTAACCTCAGTAGCCCCAGCAAGTTCCCTAGCAAAAATCTCAAGAAGCCCAAGTAAGGTCTTAATGTTAACATCATCTCCAATAACTATCCCCTCTGTTTGATAAAAATCAGCCCCATGAGTAGCATCGACTTGATCGTACCTAAAACACCTAACAATTCCAAAATATTTGCCAGGGTTTTTTGCACTCATTAATTGCTTCGCTGATAAAACTGTACCCTGAGTTCTTAATACTAACTTCTTTGAAATACTCTCGTCAAAATTATATCTCCACCCCCTCGAGCCTGTTCTAAACCCATTCTCATGAACAGATTTAACATTAAAGAACAAGGACTCCGGTAGGGAGTCTAAAGCATTTGGTTCTTTAATATAATAAACATCCCTTACATCACGAGCAGGATGAAATTGAGGCATAAAAAGAGCATCATTGTTAAAAAATTCTGACTCTACCAGTGGCCCATCAAACTCTTCAAATCCAAGGCCCACGAGTTTATCCTTAACCCTAGCAATATACTCAGAATAAGGATTTGCACGCCCAATGAAAGTCTTGTTTGACAAAACATGAATATCATATGCTCTAAATTTTTTACCTAAATAGGACCCCTTTTTCAAAATCTCTGGTGTTAATTTTACAATCTGATCTGTCTGATCTGTTGGAAGCTCACGAGTTACATACTCAGATCTTACTTCCAATCCAAACCTAGTAAACTCGAATCCTAAGTCCACCCTTTCTTTGACCTTAAATAAGATATCACTAGCACCTTTCCGCCTAGACACGCTAGAAATAGCAAGTAACTCATCTCCCGATAAAGCATCTTCTAATATATCGCCTTCTTGAGCTCTTAAAAGAAGTCTTTTAACTATTTTATAACTAGCAGGCTTTTCTAAATCCTTAACAATAATTTCTTTATTTAGGCCCAAAGATATCACATCTTCTTTAATTAAATTTCCAAACGCCTTGCCAATATCTTTAACATCAACACCCAACTCTCCCGCCAAGTCGGTAACTAAAACCCTCTTACTGGATACAAGCTTGATTATCTTCTCTTCAACCAAACCATTTTTTAAGGCATCAAGTCCTTTTTCAGTTAAATGATAAAACACATTAACCTTTCTAAAAATTTCACTAATAATACCCTTACAAGAAAGCCATTCAATTACCTTATTTGATTGCCCCTCATTATACGATAAATCCTCAGAAAGACTGAACGCAGAAATTTTATCACCCTCTCTGTACCGAAGAATCACTTCTACCTCAAGAGGATGCAATGTTTTTACTATCATTTCCAGTCTATTGTCCACAAAACCATCCCTTTAATCTTCGTTTTTACTACTAATTCCAAGTTCCAAAATAAGTTCCACCTCTCCAACGGATAATTTAGTGGCTCTCGAAATTTCCGAAGCACTCCAACCTTGCCTCATAAGTTTAATAACAGAATCTCTAACGGTTTCATTATTAAGCCCCACATTATCCTTATACTTAGACTCCGTCTTTACAAGAATTCCAAGAGTTTTTATTCTCTCTTCCGCAGCTATATTTAAATTCTCTAGTCTAGTTTCAGATTTTGCAACTCTCTCTCTTATGTTCCTAGTATGCTCTAACTTGCTCTCAATCTCAGCTAGCATTTCTGCAAGAGTTTGAGTACTACCAAGCGCTTCTTGTGCTAAATTCTTATTTACCATTAACTCCGCTATAATTACCCTTAATTCACCAATGCTTTCCTGAAATTCTGAACTCTCTTTAACTAAAGTCTGCATTCTATTCTCTATTTCAATTATTAAGTCAAAATTCTTATCAACAGATTCTACGGTAGATTTTAGTATGCTCTCTTTGTTACTGATCCTATCATAATTATCAAGGATATTATTCTGCTCTTCCCTAATTTCCTTAAGCTTAGTTTTGTAAATTTGCATCTCATCATAAGTTTCTGTAAACCTCTTATATCTATCCTTAAAAGAAGCATAAAACTCAAGAAATTGATCAAAATCCTTCTTAATGCCCTGAAGGTCTGTTTGTTGCTCCTTTAAATCATTAAACACATCAACAATATTTGATGATTGACTTTGAATATTTTTAATTTCTTTGTTAATTTTTTCAAAATCTTTCTTGTAGTTTTGAGCAAGCTTCATATCATCCGTTAAAATACCCCATAAATTTTCCAATTTATCCTTGAAAGAATAAGCTTCTCTCAGTACATCATTATTTCTTTCCAACTCAGCTTCAAATTCCTTGTATTTTTCAACTTGAACACTTATGGAAGAGTACCGACTTTCAATTTCTTCTCTTAAATCAGCCTTATACAAAATCAAATCATTTCTAACTTCATCGACAAAACGATCGAGCTCGCTGTCACAATTCAAAATCTTCAACTTAAGTTGTGAAGCATTTTCATTCATCTCTTTAAACAGAGCCCCATATGTATCCTTAAGCTCAACTTCAATCTGATTAACCCGACTACTTAATCTATCTCTTAAAGCTCTAATTTCTTCTTCTGAATAACTAAAACCACTCCTAATTTCGTTTTCAAACGAAATATACTCCTCTCTTATAGAAACAGTAAAAGAATCATAACTCTCCCGAATTGTTCTCTCGATATCAGTCCTGTATGTATTTAGTTTTTCAGAAATCTCTAAAACATCATCTCTCATAACATTCACTTGAGATTCAAACTTGTCTTTATTATCTAAAAATTTGTCTACAATTTCCCGCTTCTCACTCTCAAGTCTTGAAACTATTAAACTAAATTCCTCTTCCAATTTTTGGTTAGTCTCTCCTATCCTAGCATCAACATCTTTTTGTTGATTTAAAACTCTCTCCTCTATCTGAGCCCTAACCTCGTCAATGTACAAATTGATCTTCTCATCTAAAGATTCAACTCTAGAATCAATAGTTTTCTCAATATTTAAAACCCTATCCTTAAATTCATCAGTAATATTCTTCAAGTTAAGGCTAGAACTATCGTTAAACTTCCTAATATCTTCTTGCAAATTACTAAAAATTTCTTCTGCTCTTTGCTCAACACTATCCTTAATTGCCCTTACGGTATTTTCAATAACAGAAATATCATTTTCAATCCTTTTTACACTTCTTTCTGCAATATTTGTCTTCTCTTCAAGTGTTTTATAAGTACTCTCTTGCCATTTCTTCATCTCATCTTTAACCCTTAAAAACCAAGAATCAACATTATTTTGACGATTATCTATTAACTCAATAAATTTATCCATACGACTAGCAGTATTTATTTCTATATCAGCCATTCTATTTTCTGCTTCTCTCTTTCTAATATCAAATTCTCTACTAAATTCTGAGTAAAAATTTTCCTTACTACGTGTAAGTTCCTGCTGCAACTCGACCTTATAACTACTCATAAGGACCGATTTATCTTCCAAGCTCTTAACTATATCTCTTTCTAAATTCCCAATCCTCTGATCCGACAATTCAACAAAGCTTTCCAAAGAAGTTTTTAAATGCTCACTTCTATTCTTTAAGTCCTCAAAAAAATCTTCTTCAATGAGCTTTAGTCGTGATGAAACGTTTTGATAAGAATCTTCTTTAAGTTTAACAACATCTTTTTCAATATTACTTAAACTTAATTTAAGTTCTCCAAGATTTTTTAATTGTTCCCTAATTTCTCCGGTCATTCTTGTATTTGAATGGGCAAGTTCTTCACCCAAATCAGAGATAAGTGAATTTAATCTGCCCTCCATATCACGATGCATATTAATATATTTCCCCTCAAGCTCCCTGTACTTACTCAATATCATCTCTTCTACAAAATTACTCCTCTCCTCTATCTTCCCCTCAATCTGCTCCTGCTTCTCATTGTACTTCCCCTCAAGCTCCCTATACTTATTCAATATCATCTCTTCTACAAAATTACTCCTCTCCTCTATCTTCCCCTCAATCTG